>JAICRU010000116.1 GCA_025937235.1 Acidimicrobiia bacterium | reverse complement strand
TCAGGAGAGGCGCTCGACGATCATCGCCATCCCCTGCCCCCCGCCCACGCACATCGTCTCCAGGCCGATGGTCTTGTCCAGGGTGCGCAGATCGTTGAGCAGGGTCGCCATGATCCGGGCCCCTGTCATCCCGAAGGGATGCCCCAGGGCTATTGCCCCGCCGTGGGGATTGAGACGCTCCATTTCGATGCCGAGCTCGTCGACACAGGCCAGCACCTGAGCCGCGAAGGCCTCGTTCAGCTCTATGACATCGACGTCGGCCAGGTGCATCCCTGCTCGGTCGAGCACCGCGCGCACCGCGCCCACCGGGCCCATGCCCATGTACTCGGGCTCCAAGCCGACGACGGATGAGGCGACGATCCTGGCCAGCGGCTCCAGGCCGAGCTCGAATGCCCTTTGATCCGACATCACCAGCACGGCTGCCGCCCCGTCGTTGAGCGGGCAGGAGTTGCCTGCTGTGACCCGCCCGTCGGGCTGAAAGACAGGGGGCAGCTCGGCCAGCTTCTCCAGCGTGGTGTTGGGTCGGGGCCCGTCGTCGGCGGTGACGGTCCGGCCGTCGGGAACGTCGATCGGGCTGATCTCGCGCTCGAAGAAGCCGTTCTTCTGGGCCTCAACCGCCCGGTCCTGAGAGCGCTTGGCGAACTCGTCCATCCGCTCCCTCGTGATGCCGTGGCGCTCGGCCACGTTCTCCGCGGTGTTGCCCATCGGGATGTAGACGTAATCGATGAAGTCATCTCGACCCGGGTCGGTGAATCGAGGATTGAGGTCATCGCTGTCGAACGCCTTGCCATAGGTGCGGGTCACCGACTCCGCACCCGCCGCCACATAGGTATGGCCTTCCCCCTGTTGGATGGCATGGAACGCCATGCGGATGGTCTGCAGCGACGACGCGCAGAACCGATTGACCGTGGTTGCAGGGACGCTCTCCGGCATCCCGCCGAGCAGCGAGGCGGGGCGGGCAAGGTTGAAGCCTTGCTCGTGATGTGTGAGACCGCACCCGACCATCACATCGGCGACGGTGGCCCTATCGACCTCCGGCACCTTGGTCATGACCGCGTCGATGGCGAACCCGGCCAGGTCGTCGGCTCGAACGTCGATCAGCGAGCCCTTGTAGGCCCGGCCGATCGGTGAGCGCGCTGTTGCGACGATGACGGCATCAGGCATGGGTCTCTCTTCCGATTTTGATCACATACTCAAATGTAGTGCGGGGCTGCGGCTGCTCGTCAGGTGCCGTCGATGAGGCCGGGAATGGCAACGATCTCGATGCGTCCCTCGTCGAGGTCGACCACCGGCACGAGAGCGTCCACGAACGGGACTTCGAACACACCGCCGGTGCCCCTCACCAGGAGTCGGTCCTGGCTCGGCCCGTTGACCACCCGCTCGACCACGCCGACCTCGTTGCCCGCCTCGTCGAACACCTCGAGCCCGGTGAGCTGCTCTGGCCAATACTCCCCTGCGACCAGCGGCCGACGCCGGGCGACGGAGACGATCGCACGCCGGATCTCTTCGGCGGAGTCCCGATCGGCCACCTTTTCGAAGGCGATCTGGAACCCGCGGTCCGTGCGGCGCACCTCCCGCACGACATGGCGGAGATCGCCGAGGAAGACCTCTGAGCCGGGCTCGACGCTGACCAGGTCCTCCTCGTCGATGTAGATGCCCAAGAACCCGTCGAGGCCGTGGGGGCGTCCCAGGCCTCCGATCACGTACCGCTCGGGCTCAGTCGAGGAACTCGACGCCAGCGGTGATGCCCTCTTCGTCGCCGGCGGCGCCCGCCGCCGCCCGGATCGCCTTGGCCACCCGCCCTCTTCGCCCGATGACCCGGCCCATGTCCCCCTTGGCGGTTCTCACCTCGGCGACGATCTCGTCGGGGCCCTGTTCCACCATTGTCACCAAGACCTCATCCGGCTCTTCCACGATGCTCTTCACGATGTAAGTGACGACTCGCTCGACGATCTCTCCCTTGGCCACCGTCACTCCTCCTCCCCAACTGTGTTCGCCGGGGCATCGGCCGGGATCTCCTCCTCGGTCGGCTCGGCGACGGCCTCAGAAGTCGTGGACGGCGGGGCCGTGCCGCCGACGGTGTGGATCTGGCCCGTGCGCATCTTCATCGTGTTCAGGGCGCCGGAGATATTGAGCAGCTTCTCCACGGCTTCGGTGGGCTGGGCCCCTTTGGAGAGCCATGAGGCCGCCTTCTCGTTGTCGATCTCCACCAGCGACGGATCCTGCTGCGGGTCGTACCGCCCGATCTGCTCGATGTAGCGGCCATCGCGCGGCGCTCTGCCGTCGACCACCACGACGCGGTAGGAAGGGGACTTCTTCTTCCCCATCCGCATCAACCTCATCTTCACGGCCATCTGTTCACCTCTTGGCTCGCTGCGCCGGGAGGAGCCCCTCCAGCGAGGGGACGCCCTTGCCTCCGGCCAGCATCTTCATCATCTTCTGTGCGTCGGCAAACTGCTTCAGCACCCGGTTCACGTCCTGGGGCCTGCTGCCCGAACCGGACGCGATACGGCGCTTTCGGCTGCCGCCGATGAGCTTTGGGTTCCGGCGCTCTTCAGGGGTCATGGACTGGATGATCGCCTCGACGCGACGCAGATCGCGGTCGTCGACGTCCACTTCGCGCATGAGCGAACCGGAGCCCGGAATCATAGCAAGGATGTCCTTCAGAGGCCCCATCCGCTTCATCGTCTGGAACTGGGACAGGAAGTCCTCGAGGGTGAACTCCCCCTTCTGGAGCTTCCTGGCCGCTTTTTCCGCCTCGGCCTCGTCGAAGGTCGCCTCCGCCTTCTCGATGAGGCTCATGACATCGCCCATTCCGAGGATCCGGGACGCCATGCGGTCGGGGTGGAATGGCTCCAAGTCGCTCAATCCCTCCCCGACGCCGGCGAACTTGACCGGCGCACCCGTCACCTCACGCACCGAGATGGCGGCCCCACCCCTGGCATCGCCGTCGAGCTTGGACAGGATCACGCCGGTCAGCCCGATTTGCTCCTGGAAGCCGGAGGCGACATTGACGGCGTCCTGACCGGTCATCGCGTCGACGACGAGGAGCACCTCGTCGGCGTTGGCGGCCTTGCGAACGTCGGATAGCTCGCTCATGAGCTGCTGGTCGATCTGGAGTCGGCCCGCCGTGTCCACGATCACTACATCCCGTCCCGTGCGTGTCGCCTCCTTCAGAGCAGTCTTGACGAGACGGGCAGGCTTGCCCTTCCGCTCGACGTGGACTGGGACGTCGATGCGCCCCCCAAGGGTCTCCAGCTGGTCGATGGCCGCCGGCCGCTGCAGATCGGCGGCCACCAGTAGTGGCTTCTTGCCTTGCTTCTTGAGGAGAAGGGCCAGCTTTCCCGCCGTCGTCGTCTTCCCGGATCCCTGTAGGCCGACCATGAGGATGGTCAGCGGTGGAGCCGTCCTGGCCAGCGGCACCGCATCGGAGCCGAGAGTGGCGATCAGCTCCTCATGAACGATCTTGATCACCTGCTGGCCGGGCGAGAGCGACTTCGACACGTCCTCTCCGCTGGCTCGCTCCTTGACCCGCGCCAGGAAATCCCTAACCACCTTGACGTTCACGTCGGCCTCGAGCAGGGCGAGCCGCACGTCGCGCAGGGCGGCATCGATGTCCTTCTCGGAGAGACGCCCCTTGCCCCGTAGGGTGGCGAACACCCCATCGAAACGCTGCGTCAGGCTGTCGAACATGTCTCCTCACCGTAATTGGACAAGGGAGTGCCATATACGACACTCCTGCTCCCAATTATGCGGTGGTCACCCGCGCTAGCCGATGTCGCGACGCCGAAAGCCGATGAGACCGGCCCCGGTCAGCGCGATCGCCACCAGGAGCAACAGCACCATGGGCACCATCTCGATTTCCTGGGCCGGGAAATTGGGGACGTGGGTGAACGGCGACAGGTTGAGGGTCCACTGGGGGAACTGGAGGATCTGACCCAGCTGCCCGAGGACCAGACAGGCGATCAGCGCGCCCCAGCTCAGGCCGACATGGCGGGGCGCCAGGCCGTATAGCGCCATGGCGATGCCGGTGAGGATCCAGACGGCAGGGAGTTGCACCATGGCGGCGGCCAACACCCGGGGAACCTGGCCCGTCACGTCGTCGCTGATCAGCCCATATGTCAGACCACCGAGAACACCGGCCAGCGCCAGGATCAGCACCGGCCCCGCCAGGCCGTAGACGAGATGGCTCCACGCCCAACGGGAGCGCGGGGTTGCGGTGGCCAGGACCGGCTCGGCCCGGAGATTTTCCTCTTCGACGCGGAGCCTGAGGACGGCGCGTATGGCATACGCCGCTGCCAGCAACGCGATAACCCCGACCACAAATGAGAAGTAGGTGTCCGTGAGCCCCTGCTCACCGCCCATCTGCTCGAAGATCTGGGCCAGCTGCGGGCTCCCCTCCAGCATGTCGCCGATGCTGTCAGCGGCGCCCCCATAGACCATGCCCAGCACACCCAGGCCCAGACCCCAACCGAGTAGCGCCCCTCTCTGCAACCGCCACCCCAGACCCGACGCGCTCCTCAACCCAGGCCCTGCTTCTGCCGGCCCAGGGCGGGGCGGGAAGGCCCCGGCGCCGACATCCCGACGTGACGAGACGGCAAACGCACCACCCACCAGCATCAAGGTAAGGCCACCCCAAAGCGCCGGCACCCACCACTGTTCCCCGGCAAACGGGCGCAGCTGGGAGAACCAGCCAATGGGAGAGAGCCAGGACACCCAAAGGGCACCACTCGACTCCCCCACATCGCCGGCGATGCGAAGGAGATAGGCGATGCCCAATCCGGCCACCCCTATGGACTTGGCCGACGACGAGGCCTCGGTGAGCTGGGCCGATACGGCTCCGAGGCCGGCGAAGGTCGCGGTGACGCCTGCCAGCCCGAGGCCGAAGGCGAGGGAGCCGGCCGACGGGAGCCCCATCCCGATGAAGCCTCCGGTGAGGATCAGGCCAATGAGCACCCCCGCCCCGATGGCAACGATCAGCGCAGCCGCCAGCGGCGCATGGCGACCGATGACGGTCGCCCCCAGCAGCTCC
Organism: Acidimicrobiia bacterium; assembly: GCA_025937235.1. Taxonomy (GTDB): domain Bacteria; phylum Actinomycetota; class Acidimicrobiia; order Spongiisociales; family ZC4RG35; genus JARDZU01. Next base: position 1,890 of record JAICRU010000116.1, on the reverse strand, counting down.
CGCCGCCCGGTCTCCTCCTCCTCCCGGGTGTGACGGATCACCGTGAGCACCGCCATGAGACCGATGAGGAAGGCGGCGATGACACCCACCCGCCATGTCACCAAACCGCCGATGCTCGAGTCGTAGAGCGGGCCAAGGACGGCGACCAGCGAAGGCGAGGAGCTGACCGTCGCCGCCAACTGCTCTCTGGAGGCGGCATCGGGGTAGAGCTCGATAAACGCGCTTGTCGTCCCCAACGGCACGGCTACGAGAAGGATCACCCAGACCGCAAGTCGGAGCCGATCGCGTTGCAGGATCAGACGGACGAGGCTGCCGGTCCCGACCATGGTGCTCACGTCTCGGTCTCCGATGAGCCCAAATCCACGTCGTCCTGATAGTGCCGCAGGAAGAGCTCTTCGAGAGTGGGTGGATGGCTGACCAGGCTGCGCACCCCGAGCGGGGCCAACGAGCGCACCACCTCGTCCAATCGATCCGAATCGACCTCGAAATCGACCTTGTGGTCGTGGACGCGCACGTCGTGCACCCCGTTGAATCCGACCACCGACCCTGGGTTCGAGGTCACTTCGGCGCTGATCGTGGTGCGGGTGAGATGTCTCAGCTCGGCCAGAGTGCCGCTCTCCACGATCTTGCCCTTACGGACGATGCTGACCCGGTCACAGAGCGCCTCCACCTCGGCGAGGATGTGACTGGCGAGAAACACCGTTCGTCCGTTTGACCTGTCTTCCTCCATGCAGGCCCTGAATTCCGCTTCCATGAGGGGGTCGAGGCCGGCGGTCGGCTCGTCCAGGATGAGCAGTTCGACGTTGGAGGCCAGTGCGGCGACGAGCGCCACCTTCTGACGATTCCCCTTCGAGTAGGTGCGGCCCTTCTTGGTCGGGTCGAGGTCGAACCGCTCCAGCAACTTGTCTTTCTTGGAGGTGTCGAGTCCGCCACGCAGCCTGCCAAGGAGGTCGATCACCTCTCCCCCACTCAGGTTGGGCCACAACATCACATCGCCGGGCACATAGGCCAGGCGGCGATGCAGTTCGGTGGCCTGGGTCCAGGGGTCACCATCGAGGAGCGCGACAGAGCCCGCGTCATGACGGATCAGCCCGAGAAGGACCCGGATCGTCGTGGTCTTTCCGGCTCCGTTGGGGCCGAGGAAACCATGGATCTCCCCGGTGGCCACCGCCAGATCGAGGCCATCGAGGGCGCGGACATGGCCGAAGTTCTTGACCAGACCGGAGATGGATATCGCATTGCTCATATCGATACCGATCCTAACAGCAACTTGAACACGTGTTTAGTATGTTGACCATGCGTTCAGCCGAAGACTTCACCACTCGGGCGAGAATCCGTGATGCGGCATTGGCCCGGTTCCCGCTCCAAGGCTTCGGGTCGACGACCATCCGGGCCATTGCCGCCGACGCCGGGGTGTCACCAGCGCTGGTGGTTCATCATTTCGGCTCGAAGGAGGGGCTCCGGGAGGCGTGCGATGAGTTCGTGGTGGCCCGGTTTCGGGAGACCAAGCTGGCGGCGATGGAGGAGGGGAACGTCTACGACCCTGCCTTCGCCGCCGCCGCTTTCCAGATGGCACAACCCCTGCTCCGCTACTTCGGCTGGGCCCTTTCCCGAAATCACCCCGCCGCCGGGGACCTCTTCGACGAGATGCTGAGGGAGGGAATCGGGATCAGCCGGATCGCGGTGGAGAAGGGCATGGTCCGCGACTCTCCCGACCTGGAACGGCGCACCGCGGTGCAGATGGCGCTCAACCTGGGCATGCTCGTGATGCACGCCCATCTGGAACGGAACCTCGGTGTCGATCTCCTAAGTGCCGAGGGCATCGCCGAGCTGTCGCCCACCCTGTTCGAGATATTCGGCGGGATGTTCACCCCCGGCGTACGAGAGCGG
>JAICRU010000036.1 GCA_025937235.1 Acidimicrobiia bacterium | reverse complement strand
CCTTTGTCGAACTGCATCCCCTCGGTGACCTCGAGCTCGAGACCGAACGTCTGTCCCTCTTCGACGGTGATCACCCCGTCCTTGCCGACCCGGTCCATCGCGTCCGCGATGGTCTGGCCGATCGAAGGGTCGTTGTTGGCCGAGATCGACGCCACGTGAGCGATCTCCTCGCTGGTCTCGATGTCACGGGCCTGGTCGCCGATCGACTTGACCGCAATCTCGACCGCGGACTCGATGCCCCGCTTGAGCTCCATGGGGTTGGCGCCTGCGGCCACCTGACGGAGACCCTCGCGCACCATCGCCTGGGCCAGCACGGTGGCCGTGGTGGTCCCGTCGCCGGCGACGTTGTCGGTCTTGTTGGCGACTTCGTAGGCGAGCTTGGCCCCCATGTTCTCGTAGGGGTCGTCGAGCTCGATCTCCTTGGCGATGGTCACGCCGTCATTGGTGATGGTGGGCGAGCCCCACTTCTTCTCCAGGACGACATTGCGGCCCTTGGGGCCGAGCGTGACCTTCACCGTGTCGGCGAGCTTGTCTACGCCCGCCTGGAGCCCCTTGCGGGCCTCCTCATTGAAGCGAAGTTCCTTCGCTGCCATGTGTTATCAGCTCCTCAGTTGACTCAGTTGACGACGGCTAGCAGGTCGCGCTCGGAGAGAACGAGATACTCGTCGGCGTCGAGCTTGACCTCGGTCCCTGCGAACTTCGAATAGAGGACCTTGTCACCGACGGACACGTCCATCGGGATCCGGTCGCCGTCATCGTCACGGGCGCCGGGCCCTATCGCGATGACCTCGCCGATCTGTGGCTTCTCCTTGGCGGTGTCGGGGATGACGAGACCAGACGGGGTACGAGCCTCCGCCTCTTCGGTGGGCCTCACCACCACACGATCACCGAGCGGCTGAAGCTTCATCTTCTGGCTCCTCCTTGAACCTCGGTTTGTGCCTGTGCCGGGTGCCCGCCTCTGTGGCGTCCACCCTTGCATTAGCACTCGTCTATATCGAGTGCTAGTCGAACATTAGCAGTCCTCAACGGGGACTGCTAATCGAAAACCTGAGTCTCCCCGGCTCAGGTTCATGAGTGCCCACTTCCACCGTGTGGATACCTGACTGACTTCTCCGAGAACGTCGATGACTCAGGTGACCGGTTGACCCAGGACCTGACCTGGATCGACGTTCTCGGTCCAGTCGGTGATCCGGCCGGCGGACAGCCAGTGAGCGGCGGCGACTCCGATCATCGCGGCGTTGTCGGTGCACAGGATGGGGTCGGGTATGACCAGCCTCACCCCCCGCTTGTCCGCCTCCTCGGCGAAGCGGTGCCGGAGACGCCGGTTGGCGAGCACCCCGCCACCGCCACCAACGACGGGCGCCCCGGTCTCATCGATCGCATCGAAGGTCTTGGCGACCAGGACGTCGACGATCGCCTCCTGTACCGAGGCCGCCACGTCGGCGAGCGAAGGCAGCTCATCGGTGGCCTGCGCCTTCTCGATGAAGGTCACGACCGAGGTCTTGAGACCCGAGAACGAGAAGTCGAACGGCCGGTCGGGAAGGGCTCGGGGGAAAGTGACCGCAGTTGGGTCGCCACCGTCCGATGCCTGGTCGATGGCGGGCCCTCCGGGAAAGCCGAGACCCATGACCCGGGCCAGCTTGTCGAAGGCCTCGCCGGCCGCGTCGTCGATCGTCGACCCCAGGGTCTCATACTCACCCCACTCTTCGACGTGCACGATCTGAGAGTGACCTCCGGAGGCGAGGAGGGCGACCATCGGCGGCTCGAAGTCCCCGAACTGGAGCCGGGGCGCCATCAGGTGGCCCTCCATGTGATCGATGCCGACGAAGGGGAGCTGGCGGGCCCAGGCGGTCGCTTTGGCGAAAGAGTGCCCGACTAGCAAGGCGCCGACCAGACCGGGGCCGGCGGTGGCGCCGACTCCGTCTAGGTCGGACGGGTGTATCCCGGCCTCGTTGAGAGCCTGGTGGGTCAGCGATCGGATCGACTCCACGTGGGCACGCGCCGCCACTTCGGGCACCACCCCGCCAAAGCGAGCATGGAGCTCGACCTGAGAGCCGAGCACATTGGACAGGGTCTCCGACCCGCGCACCACCGCCACTGCGGTCTCGTCACACGAGGTCTCGAAAGCGAGGATGAGAGGGTTCACCGCAGGCCCTCCAGCCGCTCCCGGTACTCATCAACGTCGATGTCGTGCACCCAGAGGATCAGGGCGTCGTCGTCCCCGTAGTACCCCCTCCGTATCCCGACCGGAACCAGGCCGAGTCGGGCATACAGTCCTCGGGCGGCTTCGTTCTTCGATCTCACCTCGAGGGTGAGATGACGCGCCCCTTCCGGAACCGCTGCCTGGATGAGGGCCAGCATCAGCTCGAGGCCGATCCCCCTTCTCCGCCGGGCCGGGTCGACGAGCAGATTGGTCACGTGAGCCTCGTCACCGACCAGCATCAGCCCTCCGAACCCGACCAAGCCCTCCTCATCGGCGGCGAGGTAGATGCGGTTCTCGGCGGCCAACTCGTCCCGAAAGACCCCCTCCGTCCATGGTGCGGCCCGGTTGCGTGCTTCCAGTGCCACCACCGTCTCCAGGTCGTCGAGGGTGAGCCGGCGGATCATCACGGTGCTCACGCCCCCGACCACGGGCCCTCCTGACGGAGCTTGGACCAGTTGATGGTGACGTCGGGCTCCCGGAGATAGATGGGGCGGATCTCGGTGGAAGGGGGGAATTCGTCCTTCTCGTACTTGCCACGGGCCACCTCGGCAAGGGCCACCGCGTATGGATATCTGGGTCTGCCCACCTTGACCCGATGCAAGCCGCGCAGCAACCCCTCGGGAAAGGCCCCGGTGTCTCCCACGATCAAGCCGTCCTCCGATGCAGAGTCGAGCTGTGCCCGCAACACGTCGGGCCTGACCAATTCCGGGTCGCTGGCACGGACAACCCCACCGGGGACGGGTTGATAGCGCGCCACGGCGAACTCCCCCCGACGCACGTCGACCACGGTCCAGATGAGCCGGTGAGCGGTGCGGGCCTCGAGAGCGATGGCGTCGGTGGAGACGGCAGGGATGATCGGGATCCCGAAGGCGGCGGCCAGACCCTGGGCAGTGGCAACGCCGACCCGGATCCCCGTGTACAGACCGGGCCCGATGTCGACCGCCACGGCGTCGAGGGCGGACGGCGACCAGCCAACCTGGTCGAAGCAGAAGTCGATGGCAGGAACGAGGAACGTGGCGTGGCCCCTCGGGTCGATTCGGGAGGCAGCGGCCAGGGTGGTGGCGTCCTCGACGAGGGCGACGGAGGCTCCCGGCGTGGAGGTCTCGATAGCGAGAAGCCTCATGCCACCAACCCGAGGTCGCGCTCTGCCCAAGTCCCGCTGGGCAACAGACGGAGGACTCTGGTCCCGTCCTCCTCGACGACGAAGTCGATGCGAAGGTGGTCCTCTGGGAGCTCGGCTTCCAGAGCGTCACCCCATTCGATCACCACGACCCCGTCCACACCTAGGTCGAGGACCTCCAGGTCGTCGAACTCATTCGCCGTGCCGAGCCGGTAGACGTCGACATGGACCAAGGGGAGAAAGCCACTCCGATAGTGGCGAACGAGGACGAAGGAAGGGCTCAGCACCTGCTCTTCGATGCCGAGACCCGAGGCCAGGCCGGTCGTGAACAGCGTCTTACCCACCCCCAGGCCACCGGCGAGCAGGATGATGTCCCCGGGTCGCAATGTGGCGGCCAGCTTGCGGGCGACGGCGGCGGTGTCCGCCTCGGTGGGGCAGCGGATCTCCATCAACCGAACAGCTCCATCTGGGAGGGCTCGAAATCACGTTCCATTGGCGCTCGCTCCCCACGGGTAGCGTCGAGGAGGGAGCGGACCAGGGCGAAATCCTCCCGCATCTGGCCGGCCACCCGATCCCCTCCCCTGAGGGCTGCGGCAGGATGAAAGGTGGGAACGAGCATGGCCCCCAGCCACCAGCTGTGAGGGCGGCCGCGCAGCCTGGTGATCCCGATCTCGGTGTTGAGCAACAGCTTGGTGGCGAAGTTGCCCAGGGTCATCACCACCTCGGGAGAGATGAGACGGATCTGCTCACGGAGGTATCCTTTGCAGGAGTCGATCTCGTCGGGGCGGGGATCACGGTTCCCCGGGGGGCGGCACTTGAGGACGTTGGCGATATAGACCTCGGAGCGCTGCATGCCGATCTCGTCGAGCAGGGTGTCGAGCAGCTTGCCCGCCGCGCCGACGAAGGGTTCACCCTGCAGGTCTTCGTTCTGACCGGGCGCTTCGCCGACGAACATGAGCCGGGCCCGGGGATCCCCGACACCGAACACGACCTGGGTCCGGGTATCGGCCAGCCCGCATTGGGTGCAGACGAGGGCGCGCGCCTTCAACGCTTCGAGGATCTGGACGCTGTCACTCACCACGCCCCATTGTGGCGCGTAATTGGGAGCCACAAGCTCGTATGTGACACCTCTCGCTCCCAATTTCTACCGAAGTCAGCCGGCAGCGGCCCTCACCGAAGTCTCGATGGCGGCCGCGGTGGCGCCGAAGGCGGCCTCGGCGACGGTCTCGACATCGGCGTCGATGGTGCCACAGGAGACGGCGAACACTATGTCGCCGTCGAAACGAGTGTGGACTGGGCGAATGCAAGCCCCCAGCGCGTCGTGTGCCCGGACCGCAAGCCGGCTCAGGGCCGATCGGGTGAGCTGGGCGTCGGTGGCGAGCACGACGAGTGTGGTATGGGCGATCGACTCGGGGAAGGGGGCAGGCGGTCCGGGCTCGTGGGGGCCACCGGTGAGCGACTCACCGGTGAGACTGAACACGTCGCCCACCGCATTGAGCACCACCAGCGCACCGACCTTGGCCTCGCCGGCGGGCCGCAGGGCCGAGCCCAGTCCGCCGGGCTGCATGTGCTCGAAGCCACGCCATTTGGCCACGGTGGTCCCGGTTCCGGCCCCGATCCGGCCCGGAGTCACCGGGTCGGAGCTGGCGGCCCGGTAAGCGGCTTCCCCATGATCGGGGCCCGGCCGGACCTCGGAGCCCGGGGCCAGGTCGAACACCACGGCGGCGGGGACGATGGGGATCCTGGCCACCGGTGTGACATGGCCACGCCCGTCGGCCTCCAGTGCCCGGACCACGCCGTCGGCGGCGGCCAGCCCGAAGGCACTGCCACCGGTGAGGAGGATGGCCTGGATCTGCTCCACCCGCATCCCGTGCTCGAGCAGGGCGGTCTCACGCGATCCGGGTGCGGCGCCTCGAACCTCTCCGGCGGCGACGTTGGGCTCGGGGAAGACGACGACCGTGCACCCGGTCCCCGCCTCCATGTCTGACCAATGGCCCACCTTCACACCATCGACGCCGGTGATGGTGTCGTTCACTCCACGTACCTCCGCGGCACCCGCGGCCCGATCCCACAGACGATCTCATAGGAGTTCGTCCCCAGGGCCCGGGCCCAGTCATCGGCGGTTATCTCGGCCTCACCCTGCCTACCGAGCAGGACCACCTCATCACCGACGCCGACGTCTGCATCCCCGACGTCGACCACGACCTGATCCATCGTCACGGTGCCGCCGAGGGGATGGGGCTCGCCTCCGATCAGGACCGAACCTCCCTGCGTGAGCCGACGCGGGTAGCCGTCGGCATATCCCATCGGGACGGTCGCCACCGTCGAATCGTGGGGAAGGGCCCGGATCCTCCCGTAGCTGGGTCGTGCCCCGGCCTGTAGCCGCTGGACATGCGAGACATGGCTGACGATGCGCATCGCCGGTCGCAGTTCGATCACGGACCGGGTCTGGTCGTTGGGATGGAGGCCATAGGTGCCGAGCCCGATCCGAGCCAGCGAACGCCGGGCCTGCGGAAAGAGGACCGCACCGGCGGTGTTGGCCAGATGGACCATCGGTACGTGGTACCTGTCGATGGCTTCGTCGAAGAGCTCGATCTGTCGGCGGGTGAACTCGGGGTCCTCGTCGGCGACCGGGAAATGGGTCCAGAGGGCGGCCACCCTGATATCGGGGATGGCTCCGATGGTGGACATGAGTTTGCCGAGCCCGGAGGGGGCGACACCTACGCGGTGCATGCCGGTGTCGACCTTGACGTGGACGTCGAAGCCGACCCCAGTATCGGAGAGGGCCTCGACGAAGCCGGGCGTGTAGACGGTCGGGGTGAGCCCCCACTTGGCCACCTCGATGGCGTCCCGGGGGTCGGGCTCGGATAGCACGATGATCGGGGTCTCGATCTCGGCTTCGCGCAGCCGGATCCCCTCTTCGAGTAGTGCAACGGCCAGCCAGGAGGCGCCGGCATCCATTGCCGCCTCGGCCACGGGTGCGTCGCCATGCCCATAGGCGTCGGCCTTCACGACGACACACAATTCGGTGGGGGCGAGCAGATCCTTGAAGACGGCCACGTTGTGACGGATGGCGCCCAGGTCGATCTCGGCGTAGGTGGGTCTCACCAGGCGAACCGCCCGACGTGGCGGGCCAGGGCGTCGGCAGTGAGGGTGGTGGTGGTGGCGAGGTCGGCGCCGGCGACGCCGTGCCAGTAGGCACCGGAGACGGCGGCGGTGCGCGGCTCGAGACCACGGGCCCATAGCGCACCGGCCATCCCGGAGAGGACGTCGCCGGTCCCGATACTGGCCAACTCCGGCCCACCCGTGCGAACCAGGATCGGCTCCGAGCCGTCGCTGACGAGGGTCGGGTTGCCCTTCAAGAGCACCACGACGCCCTTCTTTCCGGCATAGGCACGGACCGAGAAGGCGCCGCCACCCACCCCGGTCACCCGCTCGAACTCGGCGGCATGGGGTGTGACGACGACATCGGCCCCACCCTCGGCGGCGGCGTCGACCATGACCGGCTCCAGCCCCCCGGCGTCGAGCAAGACACGGTGCGCCTTTCCCACGATGGGGATGACGGCCTCCCGATCGTCCTCGGACAGCCCTGGCCCGGCGATGACCACGTCGAAGCGATCGAGACGGGCCTCCGCCTCTTCCAACGTCATCGTGAGCAACTCCGGCGCCGCCGCGGTGACCAGATCGGCACGTAGTGACGCGACTGCGACCGATCCCGCCCCGAAGTGGAGAGCCGAGCGCGCGGCTAGTACGGCCGCCCCCACCATCCCGGTCGAACCGCCGGCCACCAGCACCGCCCCGGCGGACCACTTGTGGGCCCGTCGGTGTCGGCCCGGACGGGGAGCGTCGGATTCCTCGGCCAGCCACATCGACGGCTCGCCACCTTCGATTCCGATGTCGGCGACGGTGACGGCACCACAATGCTCGGGCCCCTCACCCCGGACGTGCCCCGTCTTCAAGGCCCCGAAGGTCACCGTCTCCACGGCGCGGAAGGCCCGCTCCTCGACGATGCCGGTGCTGGGATCGATCCCCGTGGGGTAGTCGACCGCCAGGACCGGGGCGCGGGTGTCCATCCAGGACAGGACCTCACGAGCCAACCCACCTCGCACGCCACCGCCGAACAGCGCGTCGATGACCAGGTCGGCATCTGTGAACGCGGCCAGCGGGCGCACCGAGACCTGCTGCTGGCGGGCCAGGGCGGCGGCGTGGATCGCCTCTTTGGTGCGTGGCTCGGTCAGGGCGTGGATCTCGACCGCGGCCCCACGTCGTTTCAGGTACCGGGCCGCCACATAACCGTCACCCCCGTTGTTGCCCGGGCCGGCGAGCACCACCACACGTCGCCCGTACCCGGCGCCGAGCCTGGCGGCTGAGACCGCCACTGCGAACCCGGCCCGGTCCATTGCCTGGTCCATGTCCCCGGTGTACGCCTGGTCGACCCTCCGGTTCTCCTCGGCGGTGAGGATCGGCTTCATCGTGTTCGAGGCTACTTGTCCGTTCTGTGCGGATTAGCGCGGCTCGAGGCGAGGAAATCCGCACTGGATGATGGGTCAGGCCCTGCCCACCGCCGCCCACGCCTTCCCCCGCACCGTGAAGGGGAACCCGGAGACCATCTTCCGGCACTGCTCACGGAGCCGTGCCCGATAGGTGAGCTCGAGACTGGCGACGAAGGTCCCGGCCGGCCCCACCCCGAGCGTGAACGGCTCCCACCATTCTTCGAAGCTGTTGTGCTCGACGGCCAGGGTCAGGCTGGTCTCCCTCACCTCGTCGAGACCCGCCTGGCGGAAATAGTCGCCGAGCTGGCCCTGCCTCACCCCGGGCAGCCTCGACTCGTCGTCGACACTCGGGTCGATCTCACGGGCCGCCTGCCAGAACTTACGCAATGGGCCCTCATGACCCCCGTGGTCCCACACACATGCAGCCACCGCGCCATCGGGGCGAGTCACCCGGCGCATCTCGGTCACCCCGGCCACCGGGTCCTTCAAGAAGTGGATCACGAGCTGGGCCAGGACCACGTCGAACTCGTCGTCGGGGAAGGGGAGATCGGCTGCGCCGGCCTGTCTCACGTCGACCCCGGGGTAGCGCTCACCGACGGCGGTGACGAACGGCTCGGAGGGGTCCACTGCCGCCACCGCCTCGGCCCCGAGCCGGCCCACCAGTTCGGCGGTGAGGGCTCCCGGGCCGCACCCCACGTCGAGAACGCGCTGTCCTTCACTGACCCCGGCGAGGTCGGCCAGCTGTGGAGCGAGCTGGACCGAATAGCGGCCCATGAACCGGTCGTAGGCGTCGGCGGAGGTGAAGGCCATCAGGACGGAATCTAGGACCTCGCCGCTCCAGGTCCCACCGAGATCACGACCTGAGCCAGTCTCAATTGTGCTCCCCCACTGCGATGGCCATGACCAGGGCACTGGTGTCGGTGTGGGTGATGGTGATCAACACCTCGGTGACCCCGAGTGCGTCCGCCCGCCGCTGCGCCCGGCCCGACATGCGCACCTTGGGCTGGCCCCCGCCGGTTATCTCGATGCTCAGCCAGCCGATCTGACGCCATCCCCGGCCCATCGACTTCATCACCGCCTCCTTGCCGGCGAAGCGTGCCGCCAGACGGCGCGACGGGTTGGCGTAGCGATAGGCGTACTCCCGCTCGTGCTCGGTGAAGCAGCGCTCTGCGAAACGGGGGTATCTGGCCAGGACGCTCTCGACCCGATCCACATCGGCCAGGTCCACCCCGAGGCCGATGATCTTCATCTCATGCCTCGCCGAACACAGATCTGATCTCGGTCACCACCAGATCCCGCTGGTCGGCGGTGAGGGAGGAGCCACTGGGGATGCACAGCCCCTGCTCGAAGAGACGTTGCGACACCGCCCCGCCGTAGACCTCACATTCGGCGAAAACCGGCTGGAGATGCATCGGCTTCCAGACGGGCCGCGCCTCGATATCGAGCGACTCGAGGTGGAGACGCACCGCCTCCCGGTCGATTTCGGCCTGCTCGGGGTCGATGGTGAGCGTGGTCAGCCAGAACGTGGAGCGGTTGCCCCTCGCTTCGGGCATGAACTCGACCCCGGAGAGGTCGCCGAGCGCCTCTCGATAGAAGGTGTTGTTGGCGCGTCTGATGTCCACCCGTCGCTTCAGGTCGGCTAGTTGGGACCTGCCCAGGGCAGCGAGGAGATTGGACAGCCGGTAGTTGTAGCCGATTGTGGTGTGCTGATAGTGGGGGGCGGGATCCCGGGCTTGGGTGGACAACCAGCGGGCCTGTGCCGCCCAGTCGCCGTCGTCGGTGACCAGGGCACCGCCGCCGCTGGTGGTGATGATCTTGTTCCCGTTGAACGAGAGGGCGGCCATGGCCCCGAAGCTGCCGGCCGGTGACCCGTGATGGGTCGCCCCCAGGGCCTCCGCCGCGTCGGAGACAAGGGGGACCCCGTACCGGGCGAGGAGAGGGACGATGGCGTCGTAGTCGGCGCACTGCCCGTAGATGTCGACCGGGATGCAGGCGGCGTACTCACCCGACTCGAGCGCCTCGGCGAGCAGGTCGGGGTCCATGTTCCAGCTGTCGACCGTGCTGTCGATGAGGACCGGTGTCGCCCCCGTGTAGCGGATGGCATTGAGGGTGGCCGCGAAGGTGAGGCTGGAGACCAACACACGGTCACCCTCACCCACCCCGAGCAGGAGCAGAGCCAGGTGCAGCGCGGCGGTCCCGCTGGAGAGGGCGACCCCGTGCGACCGGTCGGTGACGGATGCCAACTCGGCCTCGAAGGCGTCGACCTCGGGCCCGAGAGGGGCGATCCAGCCACTCTCGAAGGCCCGGTTGATGGCGGCCTGATCGGCCAGACCGGTATCAGGTGGTGAGAGATAAATGCGGCTCATCGGCTGACCATGAGGCTACCGACACATCTCATGGCGCCAGAAGGGAAAGGAATCTCGACCATGGCCAGGGAATCTGTGGACAGCGCATGAGTCGGCGCACCATTCATCGCGCCGCGGTCGAATCGACGAGATCATCCACCCGCTCAGCCATCAGGCACGGACGAATTGACAGTATTCGTGTTTGCTGGTGCGGACGAGCCCGAATTTGGCCATGCGACATCTACAGTGGCCACCGTGTCCGGCCGCCTCCCCGAATTCGTGATCATTGGCGCTATCCGCGCCGGGACCACCTCCCTTGCACGATACCTGGGAGCCCATCCACAGGTGTTCATGGCCGAGCAGAAGGAAGTTCGGTTCTTCAACAGCAACCTGGACAGAGGTCTGGAGTGGTACATGATGCAGTTCCGCAACGCTCTTCCCCAGCAGATCGTTGGAGAGGCGACGCCGGCTTACATGTCCAACCCCGCTGCAATGGCCAACATGGCGAAGACGCTCCCCGATACTCGCCTTATCGCCGTCCTCCGCGAGCCCGCGAATCGTGCCTGGTCGCACTACTGGATGAGACGGGAACGAGGACGTGAGCAGCGGACGTTCGCAGATGCGGTCGGTCAGGAAATGAGGATCCTCGCGAGCGAGGGCCCCGATTCCACCGACCTGAATTATCTCAACAACAGCATGTATGCCCATCACATTCGTCGAGCAGTCGGGCTCTTCCCGGAGGAGGCCGTCCGGGTGGTGATCTTCGAACAGCTGCTTGCCAATCCCACCGACGAATACGCCGCAATCTGTCGTTTCCTCCAGGTGTCGCCCGACTTCCTTCCTGAAAGCCTGGGGACCCCGATCAACTCGTATGTCGCTTTCAGATCGCTGGGGCTGAGGAGAGTTTCCAGACGATTACCACGACCGTTGAGGAGGCCGCTCGATCGGATCAACACGCGCAAAGACGTGTCGTATCCGAAATTGGACGACGAATCACGAAAGAGGCTATCGGCGTTCTTCGCCGCCCCCAACCGAGACCTGGAGGAGCTTCTGGGTCGCCAGGTGCCGGAATGGTCGACATGACCCGTTACGTCGGAGCGTTGAACTGCCCGAGACGGGTCCCCCTGTGACATCCATCGAGATCAGGGAGTACACCGACCAGGATCAGACTGAGGTGCTGGAGGTGCTGCGCTCGGCTCTCGGCGAAACAGCCTTGCTCCGTCGCACTGCTGAACTATGGGCCTGGAAGCATGAGCTCAACCCCTTCGGCCGCTCACTGGCTCTGGTAGCCGTCTCAGGCACCAAGATCGTCGGGGTGAGAGCCTTCATGAGATGGGAGCTGATCACCCCGACCGGGGAAACGGTTCGGTGCGTCCGCGCAGTCGACACCGCAACGCATCCGGACTTTCAACGCAAGGGCATATTCCGCAACCTCACCTTGACGGGTGTCGATCTGGCCAGGTCCGAAGGCGTACAACTCGTCTTCAATACGCCTAACCCCAAGTCGTTGGCTGGATATCTGAAGATGGGGTGGCGGGAAGTGGGCAAGATCGGCGTTTTGGTTCGTCCCTCCCTCAGGATGCTGCGGCGAAGCGACGCCCCGCCCGAGACGGAGTACTTGAGAAACGAGAAGCAGTACTTGAGAAACGAGGATCCCATTTTTGCGGGAATATCGGATCGCCCTCCCCTCGGCCTGAGGACACCGCGCAGCGAGCCCTATCTCACTTGGCGTTACCAGAGGCATCCCACCGCCCGTTACAGCCCGATTGGAGTTGATGGGACGACTGCATTTCTCCGATCGAACGTACGCAGCGGGCGAAGGGAGCTGGTCGTGAGCGATGTGATTGGTGCTGCCGCCCGGCCGGCCTACAAGAAGGTGATCGAGAAATCAACGGCCGACTACGTAGTTGCCTGGCACAACAAGAGAAGCCCAGAGCGACGGGCGGCAATTTCCGTGGGCTTGTTGCCCGTCCCTCGTCTCAAGGTGCTCACTCTCGTCGCCAATCCTCTCCTTGACGTCCCAGAGGCGTCAGCTGGCCTGGATTCTTGGGATCTGTCCCTGGGCGACTTGGAGCTGCTGTGACACGGCACGAGGCCGCCTATCCATGGACCTCAGAACGCGCGATTTGGGAAGTCTCCCAGAAGAGATTCGCCATGTCTGAAACGACCTTGTCGAGGCGGAAGTTCGACTGAAACCGCGCCAACCCCGCACTACCCAGCGCTTCAAGCTCAGCTCGATCCAAGCCGACCCTGCCCATTGCGGCGGCGAGGGATCGCCAGTCGGCTGGTGGCACCAGAATCCCCGCTCCTCCAACTACCTCCCGCACCGGTGGCAGGTCACTGGCGATCAAGGGCAGGCCGGTGGCCATAGCCTCGATCAGGGACCCTCCAAAGCCCTCGTAGAGGGAAGGAAAGACGAAAGCGTCGGCCGCCCTCATGATCCGATTTACATCTCGCCGATCACCCAATATCTCGACGACCGCGTCCAGGCCGCACCTTGCGATCTGCTCCCGTATCGCCGTCGTCTCGTTTCCTTCTCGTCCGACGATCAACAGCATCGCTCCAGGGACCACATCGTTCACGGACGTCATGGCGTCGAGAAGGAAACGGTGGCCTTTTTGAAATTCGTGCCTTCCAACATTGAGGAACAACACCGCATCCGGATCGATGCCAAGTTCCGATCTGATCGAGGCACGCTCCAGGGGCGACTCCGCAGGCCGAAACTCAACCGGATCACGCCCTCGCGGTATCACAACGATCGCGTCTTCTTCAATCCCCAAATCGATCGAAGCTTGCTCGGCGACCGCATGGGTCAGAGCGTGAAAACGTGTGTTCATGCGGCGGGCCGTCCAACCATCGATCCTGCGCGCCAACTCCAGCTTGATCCTCGAGACGTTCGGATCGCGCAGACGAACTGGGTCGTAACTCACGTTCACCAGCGAGGTCAGAACAGGCACTCCGGACCCCCAGGCCGCCAGCCGACCTACGAGGGTGGCGTCGAAGAGACTCGTGTGAACGAGGTCGAAGCGGCCCGATGCCAACATGGCCCGCAGCCGACGGATAGCGCGTGGGAGCTTGTCACCTATCACCTCGATACGTAGATCAGAACCGGCCTTCAAGGCACCGTGGAAGCCGTCCTGGCGAACCCGCATCACCGCGACCGTCGTGTCTATTCCGTGATCACGAAGGCCCGTGACCAGATCGAGGAGAGATCGCTCTGCGCCGCCTTGACCAAGGCTGTCGATGACGGACAGGGCGTTGAGAGTGGCTTGGCTCCCTGTCCGACGGGATGCGGTCACGGATCGGTCCGCGAGCCATACATCGAAGCGAGAATGTCGCGCAGTGGCGTCCGCAGATCCCTGATGTGGAGCAACTCGGCCACCTCCGGGCCCAGGGCAGAAAGAACGTCGGAGATTCTCGAGTTGGGCTTGACCGTGACCGTCACGGACTCCCCCGCCTGTGTGACGGCCTCGACATGATTGCTGGCCTTCAGCATCGAAGCCACAGAGGACGCCACATCACCATTCGTGAAAGCAAGGTCGATCCTGGCAAGATCCCACTCCTTGCGCAGCTCATCGAGGTCACCGTCGTAGCGCACTGCTCCTCGATCCAAGAGAACCACGTGCGAGTGAAGGGCCTCGATCTCCTCGAGCCGATGAGACGAGATCAGTGCCGCGATACGTCGTTCGGCGACTATCTCCGTGATCAACTCGAGAAGGGTATGAGCCGCGACCGGATCGACGGAGCCGGTGGGTTCGTCGAGGATGAGGACTCGAGGGTCGTGGAGGAGAGCTCGGGCCAATTGCAGCCGAGCGCGCATCCCCGCGGACAGAGCAAATGGTGTGTCGTCCGCAAACTCGGTCAAGCCGACGTCAGCCAAGACCGCGGAGATCGATTGATCGAGGTCCCGGAACGGTACGTTGTGAAGGCGAGCATGAAAGCGCAGGTTCTCGCGGCAACTCAGCCGCAACAGCAACGAGCGGTCCTCGGCAGGCATCCATCCGACCAGCCGCCTCACCTGTTTCGATTGCGAAGCGCAGTTGAATCCCATGACCGTGGCGGTCCCTGAGGATGGGGATGTGAGGCCGACCAGGATCCGAAAGGCGGTGCTCTTGCCGGCTCCGTTTGGCCCTACCACGGCCATTATCTCCCCTGGCCCCACTTCGAAATTGATGCCGTCCAAGGCGATGACGTCGTGGGTGAGGTTGCTCCTCACCAGAAAACGCATCCATGGGGGCGATGGCTCGTAGACCTTGCGCAGGTCTCTCACCACTACGGTTGACTCGACCAATTTCCCTCTTCCCTGGCTTATGGAAAGACAGGGTACATAGGGCATGACTCTGCCCGACCAGCTACGGACCCAAAACAGGGCAGGTCTTCTAATGTCCGGCGGCAATGCCTCGTTTGCCCGACTTCGTCATCATCGGCGCCATGAAGGCCGGAACAACTACGGTGTTCGAACGGCTCGGCCAGGTCCCCGGTGTCACCCTCCCGGTGACAAAGGAGCCACACTTCTTCTCGAACGACAAGGTATGGAACCGGGGCGTCGAGTGGTACATGTCGTTGTTCGAAGGATGTGCCGGCGTTACCGGGGAAGCATCAGCCAGCTACTCGGACGCGGCCACTGTCGACCTGGTGGTGGATCGAATGTGGCGGGTGCTCCCCGAAACGCGGATCTTGTTCGCAGTACGGGACCCGATGGCTCGCATGCGATCCCACTACCACCACGAGGTGCTGCGGACGCGCGAGACCAGACCATTCTCGGTTGCAGTCGCCGACCCCTCTACTAGTTTCGTGACCAGAAGCCTCTACGGCGCCACGCTGGCCGCATATCTGCAAAGGTTCGACCCCGGTCAGATTCTCGTCTACCGACTCGAGGACCTCGACGATCCCGGGACCGGGACCTGGCAGCGGATCTTGGATCATCTCGCGCTCGAGTCGGCACCGATGCCAACCGACCGTCGCAACGAGTCGGCGGTGCGACCCCAATACACCCCCGCCTTACTCTGGCTCTGGGAGCGAAATCTGCTTCCCACCCGACCAGTCCCGGCTTCGTTGCGCCGTCTGGGGAAACGCATGCTCACCCGGCATTCGGATGCTCGATCAGACCTCCTGGCCAGTGCCGAGTCTCCAGTTCCCAGGGAACTGATTGACCTTCTGCAATCGGACCAAGAGAGGCTGGCCCGCTTGTGGGGTGGTTCCTCGGTTGTGTCATACGAGCAGTGAGATAACCTGCGAGTTCTCAACGAGAAGGGTGGGTATCGAGAATGAGGTTGAGTTCAGGCGCCCGCGTCGTGACGCTGCTGGTGGGAGCTGTTGTTGCCGGTGGCGCCCTTCTCCTCTACGAGCAGCTGAGACGAGCCAGAAGCAACGATTTCCCGTTCCTCTTCGAGCCTCTCTTCCTGCATGGCTTGCTGTTGGTGCTGATCGGAGTCATCGCGGTGCTCATGGTCTATGTCGCTGTCACCGGAGGTAGAGGTACGTCGATACTCGCCGCCCTCTTGATCGGCGGCCCATCGATCCTTCTAGCAGTAGCGCCTTACTTGATAGTCGTCCGCGAGTGGGACTTCGTCCCTGACCGGCTGGTAGGCGACGGGTTTCACCAGATCGGGATGCTTGGGATCGGAGCAGCACTTGCGATCCTGGCGCTCGGGTTCGTGGCGCCCCTCCCAGACCAGAGATCCCGGGAAGTCGATGCCGGCTGACGAAAGAGGCACTCGCTCGGTTTGTTGTTCGGAGGCTCTCGGGCTCACCCGACGACAGTTCATCTCGGCGTCGGGGAAGACCGCCCTACTCGTCGGCATGGGCATCGGAGTGGCTGCCTGCGGCAGTGAAGGACTCGGCCTCCCCCGGATGCAGGGCACATGGGCGTCCCTTGGCAACGCCCCATTCACGAGACATGCCCATAGTGGCGCCCCGTCGGGTGGCCGCCTGCTCGTGATGGGCGACCGACGCGGGGTGTCCCTGGAAGAGTCCGCACCCGTTGCAGAGGAGGCGGAGATGACAATTCACTTCTTCGGGCGTGAGTTCGAATTCGAGACATCCGCCCCCGTCGACGTGCCGGCAGGCGTCCCGGTGCGTGTCATCCTCACCAACGAGGGGCTCGTCGATCACGACATCACTTTTCCCCGGGCCGGGGTGTATTTGCGTGCAGCGCCGGGGGAAGACGCGGAAACCGTCGCTGTCTTCGATGCGCCCGAGGTCTACTTCTGCTCGATCGGCGGACATGCCGAGGCCGGCATGGTCGGGGATCTCTTGGTCGACGGGCAGCACCCAGCGGAGGATGACATCTCCCTCGGAACGGGCTCCACCGAGATGTGGTGGTACGACCCGGAAAGAAACCAATGGGAAGAAGCGCCGACACTGCCTCACTCATACGACCATGTGACGATGGTTTCCCTCGGGGATGACGTCTACTCGATCGGCGGATACACAGGCGACATCGGCAGTTCGAGAGCCGATGTGCTCGTCTTGCGGTCGGGATCCGATGAATGGGAGCCGCGCCGCGACCTTCCCGTGGCGAGGGGAGCAATGGCAGGGGCCTCTGACGGTGATCGGATCTTCGTGACCGGCGGTCGATCCGAAGCGGAGGGGACACCCTCCGCCACAGACGTCTTCGTCTACTCACCCGAGGATGACAACTGGACGGTCCTCGAGACCAACCTCCCCACCGGCCGGGACCACGTTGCAGGCACGGTGATAGACGGGGTCTTCTGGGTGATCGGAGGCCGTGGGGACGGAAGACGGGTTAGCTCGACGCCTGTGACCGAGGGGTACGTGATCGAAACGGGCGAATGGGTCGAGGGAGCACAGGTTCCGGTCCCGACCAGCGCCAACGGGGTGGCCTCCATCGACGGCTGGGCTGTGGTCTTCGGCGGCGAAGGCCCAACGTCGACTCCGTCGGGTGCGGCGGGTCGTAGCTATGAGGTCTACCCGGAGACATTCCTGTACGACCCCAGTTCGGACATTTGGCTTCGTGGCCCGAACGCTCCCATGGGAGTGCATCATCCCGCCTACGGCGTGATCGACGGGACGCTGTTGGTCGTGGGCGGAGGACCCGTCTCCGGAGTGTCGGCGACCCGGGCGGTCCAGGCTTTCAGGCTGTCCTGAGCTGCAGGAGGGTGTGTCGAAGGACGGCTGCAATCTGGTCGACGCATGAGCGATCGGTCTGGACGTCGACCGACTCTCGGAGAGATGGGATCGGCGAGTCGGTTGCCCATTCCCCATACAGGTGAGCAACGATCTCCACGAGACGATCGACCTCGTCTGGCCCCACGATCGTCGCGTTGCCATGGGCACGAAGAAGACGGGATGCATCGCCCTCAGTCGGCACGAGAGCCAGAATCCGGGGAGCGAACGCGATCGCCTCGAACACCTTGCGCCCGATCCACCACTCATCGTCTTCGGCCAGTATCAACGCCACGTCACTGGCTGCAAGCTCGGCTACGGCGTGTTCCCGATCGACGACGCCCACGAACTCCACAAGTTCGCCCCCTCCACTCCGCCGGATCGTTTCCATTTGTGCACCAGTGACCGGCCCCACGAGTCTCAGCCGACTACTGCCCGGGGGTAGGTTGTTCAGAGCTGGGAGCAGCGTGGCCGGGTTGAAGATGCTGTCTTCACGCCCCTTCGTGCCCCCCTGAAAGGAGCCGACATAAGTGATCGTGAATAACCTGGGATTTCTGCCCGACAAGGAGGGATCCGGCTCGATCTCGGGATAGCCGTTGGTCACCACGTAGCAGCGCTCGGGTAGGAGATCTGGGTGAAGGTCGAGCAGACGGGATCGCGTGCCCTCGGTGACCGTGATGACGGCATCGGCATCGATCAGGTAGGTGCGCTCGAAATTGAACATCTTGCGGATCCAGCCTTGGCTCCTCCCCCTTAGCCTTCGGTTGAAGCTGGGTGGATCGCGAATCTCTTGAACACAGGGCACCTCGAGCTCCCTGGCGAGTCGATGAGCCAGGATCATGGCACTGAACGGAGGTGACGTGGCATACACAAGTCGGACGCCCCGCATCGAGTCGAGCAATCCGGGAGCGACTGCCCTGGCCCAGGGAGCCAAGATGTCGGGGACAACGACCTCTCTCAGAGCCTTTCTGACCAGCGGGACCGACGCCAGGGCACGAACCAGGGGATCGAGGCGGCTTTCCGGCTGACTCAACTTGGGATCGGCTATCGGAGGAAGGGCGCGCCCGCCCTGTTGTTCCATCCATTTGTTCGGGATCGTCACAGGAGCGATCTCAAACCCGTGGGCGGGGAGATAGCGGAGCACCGCCTCAACCCGGTAGGTTCCCGATGTTCGCATTGGCGGATAGCGAGCCGTCACATAAGCGATACGGTCGGGCAAGCAACCTCCCGATCAGCTGGCCGGCGCCAGATAGGTGATGGCACCCGCGCCGAACTCGGCTACATAGATGATTCCCGTTGCGGGATCGGTGGCCATCGCGATCGGTGCGCCAAGTCCATCGAGAACAATCTCTTGACCTTCTACGCGCTGGCCGCCATCGGAAAGGCGAAGACGTCGGATCTGGCCTCCGGTCCACCATCCGAGAAGCAGGTCGCCATGCCAGTCCTCGGGAAAAACACCTTCGGTGACTTCGAGGAGGGAATTCGACGACGGAGGGACCAACAACAGCATCCCGTCATCCTCTGACTCATCGAAGGGCGACTCGTTCTCGCACTCACGTGGTTCCTGCCTACCCCGATTGCGGTTTGCATGTCCGTAGTAGCGGTCTTCGACGACGAGGTTTAGTTGATCGGGGTCGTTGTCGGGTGGGGGGCCGAGGGTATCGCAATCGAGGGAGGCCGGCACAGGCTCCGATGAGCCATTGTCCACGCTGTACAGATTCCCATTCGAGTGAAAGAGGATGTCGTAGGTGTTCCTGTGTCCCGGTGAGAATACGCTGACGTCACTGCCGATCATGTTCGTGTCACGGGTGGCCGATTCCGAGTCGTACCTGATTTCACCGTTGAACCCCGGAGCGTTGACCTCCGCCACCAGGATGGCTCCGGAGAGTGGGGACTCATCCCAGTCCCTCCACCTGACATCGTCTGGCTCGGCAGGAGCGCCTGAGCTGGTGGTCCCGCCCTGAGCGATATAGAGCCGGCCATCAGGCCCGAACTCCAAGTCATTGGTACCGTGGTTGTGGCCCGAGACCGGGAGACCGGTGATGACGACCTCCTGCTCCGATAGGTCAGGCCCGGTCAATCTCACGATCTCGTTGGCAAAGGGCCCGTCGCCGGATTGATTGATGAAGTTGTGAGAGACGTACAGAGCGGGCTCTCCCCCAAGGTCGCCGAAGGCAAGCCCCAGAATCTGATTGAACACGGAGTCTTCGGCAATCACTTCGGTTGTGGCGGCCCGTCCGTCTTCGCTCAGACTCAGGGCGACGATCCGACCGCCAAGCTCGGACACGTACAACCGTCCGTCCGACCCGAAGGTCATCGCGGTGGGCTGAATGAATTCCGCATCTCGCACCTGCCCAGAGTCAAAGGGCACGTTTGTCAGTGGTGGGGGAGGTGGATCACAAGCGGCCAGCGTCATCAGCAACATCGCTGCTATCGACCGTTTCATCGATCGTGCCTCGAAACCTCGAGCTCTCCTGCCGACCGGAGGCCGCGAGCGTCTCTGTAGATCAGCCAAAAGACAACCAAGGCTCCGACTGACAAGATCGCCGAAGTGGCGAAGAGTCCTCTGCGCACTCCGGCCACCCTAGAGGCGAAGAGGGCCCAGGCAAGCTGGCCGACGACAAGATATGCGGTAGGGGTCACCCGCTCGGCGAGATGTCCCGCCAGATATCCAGTGGCAAGGATGCCCAACGATGCAAACACTCCGAGCGCCGCGCCTTGAGCCGTCGCCGCATCCGCCAACGTCACCCAGGCGAAAAGGGCGGGATAGGCGAGTGCGCCTGCTCCTCCGAGCCGACGGTGTGAAATGGGGAGGATTGCGAAAGGAAGGAGAGTGCCGGCCAGGACGAGTGCCCGATTCACCTCCGGGATCCCGACTACGAGGGCCCCTAACGAAGCCGCAAAGAGAAGCGCCGTAGGGATGCCGTTATCCAGGACCTCTTCCGCGGCGGAGACGGAGAAGACGACTCCGGCGACCGCGACGAGCAATACGAGACGGAATCCGATGCTGCCTGCCGTGCCCATCACCAGGGCGGCGCCACCCGACAAGGCGACGAGGACACGAAGCCATGGCCTTCCAGCCAACACACCGGTCGCTCCAATGGCGGCGAGGATCGGGACCATCACTGCGATCCCCAAAGGCGCTCGGCCGTTCAAGAACAGCCACGAAGCCGCTGCCATGGCCGCCAAACCCGGGCCAATCGCACTGAGCCGGCGTCTTGTCAGCACCTCGACCAGCAGGGCGATCGTTGCGCAGGCCAGGCCCGCCCCCAAGCCGGTGAGGAATTCTTCACTGACGAGCATGTCGAAGGCGCCTCGCGCCACGTCGCTCAGGCGGTCCACGTCTTTTTCCTGGCAATCAACGCGCCGCTATCCGCCAACTCTTTTCCTCCCACCTTTCTCACCGCCCACCGGCTCCGCCCGAGTTCGTTAAGGCGTCAATACCCCGACAGCATGCCCATCTTTCGGGCGTACTCCAAGGTCCTCTTGAAGAGCAGAAGACCCCCACCCCCAACGATCACAACGAACCCGGTCAACGCCCACAGCGCTACATCAAGGGGTATCGAGAAGGTGCCTGCATCGCTCATGAGTTGCGCCCTCGCGGCGGTCACCGCATAGGTCTGAGGGATGAACCAACTGAATAGGCGCAACCACGGCGGGAGCTGATCCACCGAAAAGACCGAACCGGCAAGGATGGTCGCCGCCAACGTATACAGCCTGATGACTGGCTGCGACTTCTTGGCCAGCACCAGATAGCTTGCCGAGAGGATCCCGATTGCCTGACTGGCAAGGATCCCGACCGCGATCACGAGCAGGAAGGCAGGGAACCCGCCCAGGTCATATCTGGCACCGAGCATCCAACCCATGATCATCACCAGAGCACCGTTGACCACCCCCAACACCACTCTCCAGAGGTTCATCGCCATCGGCAGCGAGGTCCAGGGCACGGGCTCCACGAGGAGGGTCTCCAAGGTCCCCCGTTCCTGCGCCCTCTGGAGGGCATAGCCGAAACCAAAAAGGGCACTCTGCATCGTTCCAGCGATAGCCAGCCCAAGGACTGCGAAGGTGAAATAGTCGCTTCCAAAGAAATCAGACGTCTCAGCGCCTTGGGTTAGCTCTCCGATGAAGTATGAAGTCACCACCGGGACGAATGTGGCGAGTTCACCCATGAGAAACGACGCGGGATAACTGATCTCATCTATGTAATCGATTCGCCAAAATCCGGCGACCATCGAGCCACTCGATCGCAATCTCGTTCTCACGCGATCGATCAGGGCTACATCGCCGGAGGAATTGGCGCGTTTCATGGTGCTATTGGGTATCCATACCTGAGGAGGAGGGGGGCGGTGAGAGCGGTGACCACGCGGCGGCCTTTGCGATCGAGCTGCCTTCGCCACTCATCGTCGAGTTTGAGTTCGACGGGTCCGGACCTGAAGCGGACACGGGCATTCCCGCTGGCCGTGTGGTTCGGTCGAAGGATCGCCGTCGTAGAGTTGTGGATGGGCAGAGCACCGGGATCAACGCCTGCCATCACCGAGATATCGAGCAGGACGTCAGTTGGGTTTGCCACGAAATCCTCGTAGCGAACACGTGTTGTGCGACCGGACTGATGCCTCTTCATCGCTAACTCGGAAAGGGAATTGGTTCGCATCCATGACCCAGCAAAACGGGCAGCAAGCAATGACGAGTCATCTCCTGACCCGCCGTGAGACTTCCGCACTCTCGACCAGAATGCAGCCCGCGGATCGCGCACAACATGGACGAGATGAGATGTGATTCCCGGTATCTGGTCGAGAGCCGCGGCGAAGGCGGGGTCTTTTGATGAGTCGATCAACACGGAACCGTTCTTTGCCGCGGCCCTCTTGTACAGGGGCCCAATCGACCCAAGGTAGCGCTCGGCGATCTCATCCCCCGGCCGAATACGTGAACCGACAACAAGTCGTGACCGGCGCCAATGTCGAACCCAATCGGTTCGGAGCCGTTCCATGGCGCGAGGGTCCGCATCGTGAAGACCCACTAAAGATGAATCGCCCCCCTCAGACACTACCTCGCCCACTATGTCGCCCCAGAATGGGCACTCGTCTATACGCAATTCACAGCCGCATTTCGGCCAGCCCCGACCACGCTGACCCCAAATATTGTGGACCTCTCCGAGGTCGGTAAACCCGTCGATGCTGCCGAGCACCGACGAAAGAATCGTGGTCCCGCTCTGTCGAAATCCCATGAGAAAGATGACCGACAATTCATCACGGTCGAGCGGCTCGTTCATGGGCGACGATCACGACGTATGCCCTCGGGGACGGGCCGCACGCGAACTTCGCCCGATCCCCAGATGGCGGGACCCGTCGAAGACCACACAAGGATGTCGGTTGCACACATAGCTTGGGTCGCGGGCTCCCCCACGCTCTCGGCGACTCCGAAGATCGCAAGCCCGCGGCGCCATACGCTAACAGGCGGGCTGATATTCTTATCCAGGTTCCTTACGTGAGGTGCGGGGTTTGGGCTCTGAACAATCCAATGCTCGAAGGCCTCTGCGCATTTTCGTGAAGACAGGGCCGGAGTTGGCGAATCTGCTCGCCTCCGAAGGATTCGCTCCGAACGAGCCGTCGGGAAGTCATACCGAAAGACTCGGCCAGGCTCGCAGTCCCCTCGTTGTTCAATGGGAGATGTCGTACGGTGTCGCCGCCTGGCTCGAGGAGATCGCCGTTGGTGGCGGCGTCTTCGAATTCCAGCCAGACATTGTGATTACTTCGATTGCTCCTGAAATCGATTTGCTGGTGCCGCCAGAGGGGGAGGCGATCGAAGCGTTCAAGTCCAATGCCAGGGCGCTCATCGAGAAGATCCGACAGCGATGCGATGCCAGCATCCTGTGGTGCAACACCACGACCGTGGGCCAGGCCATCGAGCCGACCAATCATCACCGGCTGAGCGTCGAGCCTCGATCACTCAGGGCCCACCGCCTGTGCCTCGCACTGGTCGAATTGTCTCATGAGCTTGGCATCTCCATCATCGATGTCGACAGAGTCCTCGCAGAAGATGGACTCGGGCTCGATGGGGAGATCAGTGGAGAGGCGGAGCGGCTGCCGGTGTTACGGGAGGAGGCTCTTCGCGTGATCGAGGACTATGGGTACTTCGATGATCGCCCGATCACGGCTCAGTTGGGTCGCCTCGCAGCGGGCGCGGGGGACTGAGATGCCTCTGCCTGGATTCGTGAGATCCGGGGTCTCGGCGTGGCGGCAGGTAGCCGGGAACGACACGGCTCTCGAACACTGGGCCAAGAAGCGATATCTGCACTACGTCTCATCTCAGCTTCGCAAGGATCGGGGAAAGACGTGGGTGCAGTGGTCGGGAAGGCGGTTTGTCATCGTCAGCGAGTCGGACGATCTGCCTGAGCCCCGTCGGGGGATCGTGCTCCAGGGCGGCTGTGACCTTCCATCGATGTTCACGGTGGCGCCTCTCATCCGCCAAGGGATCCGAGGCACCGTCGCCATCGCCAAAGTGACGTCGGGAGGCGCCGGTCGACACCGGATGGATCAAATCGTGCAGACACTCGATCCGATTCCGGAGGTCCATACGAGGGAGGTGAAGGAGAAGCTGCGACTGCGTCAGGACTACTTCGAGCCGCTTCTGTTCAGGGAAGAGTTCGCCATCCCGGACCAACCCCAGTTCGGCCATTTCCCCCAGACAGTCGTGGTCATGTCGATCGCAACGGACCTGACGAGGACGGCCTATGCCCATGAGCAATATGGCTTCACCGTGGATCCGGGAGGATGGTGGCTCAATCAATCGTTGGAGCGGGTATTGGACGATCTTTCCGCAGTGGACTGGTTCAGGTCCAACTTCAGATCCGTCGGCAAGCTCTCGGTCGAGAAGTTTCAGGAGAGTATTGCGTTGGTCGTGCCCGAGTTGAAGGAGCGCATCAATTCGAAGGTGATGATCTACAACAGCTTGGTCATCGAACCCGGCAACCAGACACACAACTACCAACTCATCAGAAATCCCCATAGCGCTCGTCGCCGATCCTTCGCCATCGCACTCGCCGAAGCCTCGAGGGCACTCGATTTCCACATCGTGGACGTGGACCGGGTCCTCAAGACCGAGGGAGTCAGGGAACAGATCGACTTTGCCCACTTTCCCGTCGAGCGGATGGCGCCGATCGGCAGGGAGGCGGCCGCCATCCTGAGGGAATTGGAAGTGGCATGAGCACTTTGTCGAGCCACGAGGAGGCAGTCGGCACAGATCCGGGGCAGCATTCGTGATCTACGGGGTCGTCTTCCCCGATCAGATGGCCGATCATCGCGGTGGGACTCTGATCCGATGGCACAAGCGCCCCGGGGACTCGATCGAGTTCGGCGACGATCTGTTCGACGTGGAGGTGGATCAGATCGCCGTACTGCAACGCACGAAGCGCGCGACGTTGATTGCCAGATCCAGCCGCAAACTACGCCGACTCAAGAATGATTACGAGGAGAGAACGGCCAAGCGCTCCGTTGCGGTGACGGTGTCTGCCGCCGAGCCTGCCCATCTGCGACAAATCTTGACCATCGAGGGAGGAAAGGTGCGGGTGGGGGAAGCAGTGGCGTTGGCAACGACCTCACAGTTGGAGGCCATTCCGTCGGATGCGGATCCGCTTCTCGCCACACCGCTGCGGGCGGTAGTCAACATCCTCGATCCGGCCGAGTGATGTCCACCAGCTCGCCGGTCCGCCAAGCGCCGTTCGTCGCTCCCACGAAGGATGCCGAAGGTCGGCACTGATGGACTTCTCCTGGAGCGATGAGCAATTGGCGCTGCGTGACTCGATCGTCGAGTTCGCTCGGAAAGAGCTGAATGACGATCTCGAAGCCCGAGATGCGGCCTCGGCCTTCTCGCGTGAGCTCTGGGACAGATGTGCGTCGTTCGGGATCCAGGGGATGCCTTTTCCCGTGGATCACGGAGGTCAGGGGGCAGACACCCTGACGACCGTGCTGGCACTCGAGGCACTTGGCTACGGCTGCCGTGACAACGGGCTTCTCTTCTCTATCAACGCCCATATGTGGTCAGCCGCCATGCCTATCTGGCGATTCGGGACCGACGATCAGAAGCAGCGCTATCTCGAAGGGCTGTGCAACGGAACACTGATCGGCGTCCAGGGAATGACCGAGCCCGACACGGGATCGGACGCCTTCAGCCTGGGCACGATGGCACGCCTCGACGGAAACCGGTACCTGCTGAACGGGTCGAAGACGTTCATCACCAACGCACCGGTCGCAGACGTCTTCGTCGTGTTCGCGTCGATCGATCGCTCCAAGGGTTGGGCCGGTCTGGCCGCGTTCCTCGTCGATCGCGGATCACCAGGTCTCGAGGTTGGCCAGCCGTTTCACAAAATGGGTCTGCGAACCTCTCCCATGAGCAGTCTCTTCCTCACCGACTGTGAGGTCCCTGTCGAGAACGTGCTCGGCACCCCGGGCTCAGGGATGATGATCTTCCAACACTCCATCGAATGGGAGCGGAGTTTCATCCTCGCCAGTGCCATTGGCTCACTGCAGTGGCAGTTGGACACCTCGGTGGACTACGCCCGCAAGCGCGAGCAATTCGATCAGCCGATATCGAAGTTCCAGTCCGTGTCTCACCGGCTGGTCGACATGAAGGTCAGGCTGGAGGCCGGTCGCCAGCTGCTATATCGGCTTGCCTGGCTACGCGACAACGACCTGGCCACGCCCCTCGACGCCGCCATGGTCAAACTGTTCCTCAGCGAGAACCTCGTGACTTCCAGCCTGGACGCTCTCCAGACCTTTGGCGGTTACGGATACCTGACAGAGACCGGCTTCGAGCGCGAGGTTCGCGACGCCATCGCCAGCCGGATCTATTCGGGCACATCGGACATCCAGAGAAACGTGATCGCCAGGCATATGGGTCTGTGAGAGAGGCCTACCTGATTCACCATTTCCTCGAGCGATCGGCCGAGTCCGGCCCCGATCATCTCGCCGTGGAGGATGACGAACGGGGGATCAGCTATTCCTCACTTCATGACAGAGCCGGGAGGATTGCCACGGTCCTCGCCGATTGCGGGGTGCGCCCTGGCGATCGGGTCGGCATCTTCATGACGAAGTCAGTCGAAGCGGTAGCCGCGATCTACGGGACGCTTCGTGCAGGTGCCGCGTATGTACCGCTCGACCCTTCCGCCCCACCGAAGAGGATCGCGTTCATGGCGCGTGATTGCGGCATTCGACACCTGATCAGCGATAGTCAAAAGCAACCGCTCTGGGACCAGCTCATCTCGGCTGGCGCCTCCATCGATCACGTCATGGTCCTAGACGCGGGGGCGACCGACGAACGGGTCGCGAGCGCTCTGGTTCATCCATCCCCGGAAGTGGATCAGGCGTCTGCCGAGCCTCACCCGGTGGGGACGATCGAGGACGACCTTGCGTTCATCCTCTACACCTCCGGGTCGACCGGTGATCCAAAAGGGGTCATGCTGTCGCATGGAAACTGCAGGTGCTTCGTCAAGTGGGCCGTCGATGAGTTCGCGGTCACTCCAACGGATCGCCTATCGAGCCACGCCCCATTTCATTTCGATCTGTCCACATTCGATCTATTCGGTGCCGCGGCGGCCGGTGCGTCCGTGGCTCTGGTGCCTCCGAAACTGTCGGTATTCCCAAACGACGTGCGGAGATTCATCGAGCAACGAGAGATCACGGTTTGGTATTCGGTTCCGTCGATCCTCACCCTGATGACCGAGCATGCCGGCCTCGAGCGCGGGGCCATGCCGAGTCTTCGGACGATCCTCTTCGCAGGTGAGGTGTTTCCCACGAAATACCTCTCCCGTCTGATGTCCCTGCTGCCTCATGTGGAATTCGCCAATCTCTACGGACCGACCGAAACCAACGTATGCACCTGGTACCGGGTGCCCCATCCGCCGAACGAGTCAGATCCGCCGATACCGATCGGAGGGCCGATCAGCAATGTTGAGACCTTCGTAGTCGACGACGAGGGTTTGGAGGCACGGACCGGCGCTGTGGGTGAGCTCTATGTGCGCGGTCCGACGGTCATGAAGGGTTATTGGGGTGACCCCGAGCGGACGGCGCAGAAACTCACCCCGAGCCCCATCGACCGGCATCTCGGCGACCTCGTCTACAGAACCGGCGACCTGGTGCAGGAGATGGGTGACAAGGGGTATCGCTTCCTCGGACGCAGTGACAACCAGATCAAGAGCCGGGGATATCGCATCGAGCTGGGCGAGGTGGAGGGCGTCGTCGCGCAGCACCCGTCCGTGATCGAATGCGCCGTAGTGGCTGTCCCGGACGAGTTGATCTCCAACCGGATAGTGTGCTTCCTGGCCTCGAGGGAAGGTGAGGACATCGATGACCTACCCCGTCATTGTGCCCTGGGGATGCCTCGCTACATGGTCCCCGAACGATTCATACGACTGGACGCCCTCCCCAAGACCTCGACCGGCAAGGTTGACCGACAGGCACTGGTAGCCCGAGCCCGAAGCTGAGAAGCCGGCATCCCATTCCTCAACCCAGCTTCTGATCCACGAGCGAAGCGATCGCAGCGAGCGTCTCGAAGTTCTCGAGGTTCACCTCTTCGGGCGCAACTCTCACTCCGAAGCGATCCTCGATGAAACCGATCAACGTGAAGATGCCCAGGGAGTCGATGATCTCCTGTTCCAGTAGATTGGTGGTTTCGTCGATGGGCGACCCGTCCCTAACGAATTCCTCCATGATGAATTGGCGTAAAGCGGGCATCACGTCGGCCAAGTGGACCTCCTCTCCGCCTGGCCGACTCTATACGACTGATGCGACATCGATCAGCTCGTCTCTCGACGTCCCGACGAGCCGGCCAGCGAGTCCCTCAAGTCTCTCAGCCCATTCTCGAGTCGAAATCCTCCCCACATCTTGCGTCGAAACAAGGGGTCGCCGTCGCGCGCCATGACGGGTACGCGGTGGAGCATGTACATATCGTCGCCCGGACGGATGCCCCTGCCCCCACCCACCACCGCACTGTCGTAAAGCTCTCTCACCAAGCGGTCTCCGGCGGCACTCCAGTGGCCCCACGGATACGCGAAGTGGCGTGGCTTCACCCCCAGTCGCAATTCGAGCACACCGTTGCACGTGGCCAGGTCTTGGCGCAGTCGCTCCTCGTCATGGTGGCGCATGTCGAGGTGCTCATGAGTGTGCGCGCCGATGGTCACCAACCCTGATCCCATCATCTCCTCGACCTCACGCCACGAGAGCAAACGCATCCGAGCATCGTCATGGAGGCTGCTCCCGCCCTCGATGGGGCCGGTTGTCAGGTACAGCGTGAAGGGGAGCCCCCGCACTGACAGCAGCGGATAGGCGTGTTCGAAGACGCCAGCATGACCATCATCGAAGGTCAGGACGTACATATCGTCCGCTTCGGGACCGTCGAGACCTTGGAGGGCCGTCTCGAGATCCACCACGCGGCCATGACGTTCGACCCAGTCGAGCTGACGCCCCAACGCGTGAACCGACACGTCCATCTCGAGCCCCGAGTCGGCGCCGACCTGGTGGTAGATCAGGATGCGGGGACCACGGCGCGGGCCTGCAAGGGGGTCGGTCAGCACCGAAGCCCATTTGACCGCGGTGATCAGCAGGTGCCGTGAGCTCAATGCGACGAGGTCATCAGCCCGGAACGAGTTCGGTGACGGTGAGGTGGTCGAAGTAGATGTCACGTTGGCTGGAGCCACCGCTTCTCGAGAAACCCGTCTGATAGACCCCACCAGCGGCCACCGACGAATCCTGAACCCCCAACTCCCAGTTCGACGGCTCAGCCGAACCT
>JAICRU010000114.1 GCA_025937235.1 Acidimicrobiia bacterium | reverse complement strand
TCCTGTGGGGCATGCGTGGGGCAACGGACGACGAAGATCGTGCAAGCAGCGGCGTTCGAGATCGCTGACAACACCCTGACCAGGGCATTCGGTGGAGCTGACGGGATTTGAACCCGTGACCCCCTCGTTGCGAACGAGGTGCTCTGCCAGGCTGAGCTACAGCCCCTTTGCGGAGCGTGAATTCTACCGACACCTGGTTTCGGAGCCAGATCGCACTCTTTATTCAGTACGTCACGTATACGTGACGCTCTGCATTACGAACGTCTTAGGTCTTCTCTCAGCCGCTCCTGGACCACGGTGGCAGTGAGGTCGGAGCGGGAACGCTCCACCAGGGAGCGGGCGACGTCGGTGGTGCGGCGGAGACCGTTGGTCATTCCGTCGGGGTAGTCCATTTCGGCGAGGAGGTCGACGATCTCATCCATCACCTCCAGGGTCGCCTCGGCGGTATTCACATCGCCGGCCCTGAGCAGGTCGAGCAGCCTGCGGCGCAACTCCCCAACCGACTCCCCCAGACCATGCAGGTAGGGCACCGGGTCTACTCCCAGGACGTCGAAGCCCGGCACCGGCTCGCCTTTGAACAACGCCTCCGTGATCCTGGCTTCGCAGTACTCCTTGGCCGCGTCGGCGACGAACCCGGCGTAGAGGATGTCGGGATGTCCCGCCAGCGTCTCGGTGATGTCGGCCAACGCCGCACCGGCCTGCGTGATGAGTGCTGCCGCCGAATCCCACTCCCCACGATGTAGGGCCCTGATCCCGTTCGCTGAGTCGCGAATCACCCTCCTCGAACCGGTGATGCCGCTCTCGCGCGCGGCAAAGCGAGCATCGAGGACGACTCTGGCGTCGTCGGCGAAGTCAGGACTCATCGCCTAGTTGGCGATGACTTTGACCTGGGGCTCGTCCCATTCGGTGGGACGCTCGGATACGTGAGTGACCTTGAGCCGCCATTGCCGCTGCTGTTTCATCTGGGCCAGCGCCAAGAGGTAGAGGGCGATTAGGGAATCGATGAATAGATGCAGGAGAAGCAAAGGCAGAGAGTTCCTCCAGAGAGCCAGACCCGCGGTGACGGCGGCAAGGCCGACGAGTATCGCCATGGCGCGGCGACGGCGGAGACGAATCACGTCACGCTGTCCGACCGCCCGGCGGTTGTAGCTCCGCTTCTGGACGTCGGCCATCAAATGGGTCCAACGGTCGAACTCCTCGGTGGAGTTCTTGGGAGCATTCTGCCGGTCACCGAAGACCGAGGGGAGCAGATACACACTCCACACGGCCGCTATCAGCAACAGCCCGACTATCACGCTTGTTGACATCTGGCCTTTGACTCCGTCCACGGGGGAGCGTAGTGGGCAAACCCCTGCCCGATCAACGACTCAACCTCGTTCCCACTTTCCGGACTTTCCGCCTGTCTTCTTCATCAACCTGACTGACTCGATCGTGACGCCGCGCTCGACGCCCTTGACCATGTCGTAGATGGTGAGAGCTGCGACTGCCACTGCCGTCATCGCCTCCATTTCGACACCGGTTCGATCAGTCGCTCGCACGCTAGCAATGACCCGGATGCCACGCCCACTCGGCTCGAGGGCGACATCCAGGCCGGTGAGGGTGATCGGGTGGCAGAGCGGGATCAATTCCCAGGTCCGCTTGGCCGCCATGATCCCGGCCAGGCGTGCCGCCGCTGCGGCATCGCCCTTGGGCAGGTCACCGGAGAAGAAGCGCTCGGCCAGCCCAGGAGCCATCGCCACATGGCCCTCGGCAACCGCCTCCCGGTCGGTAACCTCCTTGGCTCCGACATCGACCATGTGCACCCTGCCCGCCTCGTCGAGATGGGTCAACTGCGGGTCAGCGGCCATCGGCCCATTCCCTCGACTCGGGCCACTTGAACATCTCCACGGTGACCTCTTCACCCTTGCCGACCTGGCCCGTCCCCCGGCGTACCAGGGCGAACCCGTCAGCCGCCGCCGCCGACGACAGCACATTCGACGCCTGGGCGCCCGATCTCACCACGCGGGGGATGCCCTCCTCCCAGCCATCGACCAATACCCGGACGAAGACGGTCTTCTCGGGATCGGTGTCGAAGACCTCACCGGCCCGGGCCACGATCTGGGGTCGGAGGATGGCCCGGGCCCCCTGCATCTTGAGCAGGGCGGGCCGGGCAAACTGCTCGAAGGAGACAAGCACCGAGACCGGGTTGCCGGGCAGACCGAAGAACAGGGCGTCACCGATGTGCCCGAAGGCGAAGGGCTTGGCCGGTTGGATCGCCACCTGCCAGAAGTCGACCCGGGCATCCCCCTGTAGCACCAGCTTGGTCACGTCATAGTCTCCCATCGAGACCCCGCCGGTCGACACGACCACATCGGCCTTGCTCCCCTGGTCGAGAGCCTCCCGTAGGGCCGCGATGTCGTCGGGCACGATGCCCAGGTCCACCGTTTCGACGCCGGTGTCCTCGAGAAGGGAGAGCAACATCGGGCGATTCGAGTCCCTGATCGCCCCTGGGGCCAAGCCGGGAGACTCGGGCGGGGTGAGCTCGTCACCGGTCGACATGAATGCGACCCGGGGCCTGCGGTAGACAAGGGGGTGACCCACCCCGATCGTGGCCAGCACCCCGACATGCATCGGGGTCAGCCGGGTCCCTGCGGCGAAGACCACGTCATCCACGGCGACGTCGCCACCGGCGGGACGGACCGCGGTGCCCGTCTCCACGGGTTTCGTCACGGTCACGCTCGAGCCGTCGACCCTGGTGTCCTCGACCCGCACCACCGTGTCGGCGCCGGCCGGCATAGGGGCGCCGGTCATGATCTTGATCGCCTGACCGGGGCCCACCTCGGCATCGGTGATGGATCCGGCCGGGAGATCGCCGATGACATCCAGGACCGACCCCGCGTCAGCCACGTCGACGCCACGCACGGCGAATCCGTCCATGGCCGAGTTGGCCCAAGGAGGGACGTTCTCGCGGGCAGTGACATCGCCGGCCAGGATCCGCCCCCTCGCCTCCCAGATCGGGACCTCTTCGACGTCGAGGAGCCCGACCGACGACAGCACCTCGGCTCGGGCCTCCTCGAGAGGCTTCACCCGGCCCGCCCCCTGAGCCAAGACCTGAACTCATCCCCGAACTCGTGCTCCCCCAACTCGACCGAGGCCTCGAGAAGGCCTATGGGCGTGCCCACATCGAGGAGGTCTTCCTCGGCGACATAACCACGAAGACGCCCCCTGGAGCCCAACTCGTTGATGGCGTCGGTGAGCTGGATCTCACCACCATGCCCCGGCTCGAGCTTGCCCAGGATCTCGAAGATCTCGGGGGTGAACAGATACCGGCCGACCAGCCCGAGCCGCGATGGCGCGTTTTCCGGGCCCGGTTTCTCCACCGCCCCGGCGAGGTCGAGATACCGATCTTCGAGGTCGGAGGCAGGGACCACCACCCCGTACTTGCTGAGGAACTCCTCGGTGAGCTCGCGGAGGCACATGACCGATACGGCGCCGTCGCGACTTCCCTCGGCCAGACCGACGAGGACGTCGTGGCCGGGCCGAACGATGTTGTCCGAGAGGAGGCAGAAGAAGGGCCGATCCCCCACCATGTGCGCCGCCTCGTTGACGGCGTGTCCGAGCCCAAGCGCCTCTTCCTGCACTACAGGGCGCAGATGGACGTCCTCGAGGCCGGCGAGGGGGCCTTCGATGCTGAAATGTTGGGCCACCAGATGCCCGGCGTCGAGGTCGACGACCACCACCGCTTCCTTGGCGCCGGCCCGAGCCGCCTCCTCGACCGCATACTGGATTGCGGGGCGATCGATGACGGTGAGCAGCGCCTTGGGCACCACCCGGCTGGCCGGGCGCATCCTGGTCCCCCGACCGGCGGCAGGGATCACCGCCACGTCGATGCTCATGTCGGGACCTTCTCCTCGCTGCCGGAGACCATGCGCTTGATGTTCCCACGATGACGCCAAACCACCAACGCGATTATCAAGGCCACCCAGAGCAGGGCCAGCCCGCTCACGCCCTGCCACATCAGCACGGGGACGGTGATCACGACGATGACCATCGAACCGATCGAGGCGGTCCTGGTGATCAAGAAGATGAGGAACCAGATCGCGATCTCGATCAGTGCCACCAGCGGCACGGTGAAGAGGAGCACCCCACCTCCGGTGGCCACACCCTTGCCACCCTTGAAGCGATGAAAGATCGGATAACAGTGCCCGACCACAGCTGCCAGCCCGGTCAGGAAGGCCCAGTGGACCATCGGATCGGGGACGCCGGAGGCCACCATGCCCATGGCCGCCCCGATCGTCCCCTTGAGCGTGTCACCGATGAACACCATGGCGGCCGGAACCCGGCCCAGCGTGCGGAGAACATTCGACATCCCGGGGTTGCCGCTCCCCTCCTGATGGATGTCCACCCCGTGCATCCGGGCCACGATCACCGCAAAGTCGATGCTCCCCACCAGGTAGGCGGCGACTATCGCCAGCGGCAGGGCAACGGCGGGCGGCATGAGGGCGGATCATATGCGATAGGGAATGGAACACCCATACCCCCGGTTGTAGAATCCGGTCGCTCCACCACGCGGTCACAGTCGGTCATGCCTACCTACGAATACACCTGCAAAACCTGCGGCGAGACCCTCGAGGTCTTCCAGTCGTTCTCAGAAAAGCCGCTGCGCAAGCACGCCGAGTGCGGTGGGGAATTGAAGAAGGTGTTCCACGCCCGTGGCGTGGTGTTCAAGGGCTCGGGCTTCTACTCGACGGATTCACGATCCTCTTCCGCAGCCTCGTCGAAGAAAAGCGAGCCGTCGAAGAAGGGTGAGTCTTCGAAAAGCGAGAAGACGACCAAGAGCGAGGCGTCAGCCCCTGCTGCGTCTTCGACCAGCAGCTCCGACTGAACAGTCAGTCCCTTTCGCTCAACACGTACCAGACACCGAACGTCAGCGCCGCGATCAGCAAGACGATCAAGATCGACCGCAGACGATGGGTCTCGGTGGTTTCCACGGTTGTCTCTTCGATGCGCACGGTCTCGCCGCCCATGTTCCCTCCTTGTCGGACTCGGTTTGCGGGGGTGGACCGGTTTCCGTGGAAGATCAGTGGCCTCCGATGATTCACGGACCGCGGTCCACTCCCTCGCCGAGCCCACCTACCCCGACGCGGTGGCGTCGAAACCATCGGGATCGGGCGGTGGGGGCGGCGGCGGCGGGGGTGCCACCTCGGCCCGGACCGCCCTGCCCAGAGTGAACAACCCGAGTCCAAGGGCAACACCGGTGATCGTCATCAACACGATGATCAGCCGGAGCAGCCAGGTGGTCGTCGACAGTGAGGAACGGGTTCTCTCGATAACGGCCTGCGCCTGGTCGAGGGTGACCCGGTACGAATCCATGACCTGCTGAATGGAGCCGAGCTCGGCGCTCAAGGCTTCGAATGACTCCGCCGTCGCGGCGGCATCCTCGGCGAATTGCTCCGAGATCGGACCCAGACCACGGATCGCCGCGGCCTGAGTGGCCAGCTGGCCCGGAATCCCAACCAGGGCCTCCTCGACTGCCCTCAACGACTCGTCGAACGGCTGAGTCGGGTCGTAGTCGACACCGAGGAAGGAGAGAGCGCTCAACGTCCTGTCGATGACACCAGCGGTCTGGATGGCGGCAGGCATCGCGTCGAGGATCGCCTCCAGGCTGCCCGAGAGATCATCGTCGAGGAAGTCGGCCATCGTTCCCAGGTCCTGCGAGGCAGTGGAAGCGGCCGCCGAGACGGCGTCGATGCTCTGAGCCGCGCCACCGACTGCCCCTTCGATCTCGGTAGCCACCGATTCGACCAGGCCGAGGGTCTCCTCGACCGCGCCAAGCGCCGACTCGGTCACCCCCATCGACTCCTCGAGGTAGTCGGAGAGATTTCCCACCATGGCGATACCCAGGACGAGGCCGATGACGCTGGCCACGATCGCAATCACCCCGACGGCAACCAGCGTCTTTGCCTGGGAATCCGACATGGCGCCGGGAACATACCCGGCCGGCGCGCGTCTTACCCGGGTCTCTTCCCCCCGTCCGCCGCGCTGCGTACCTTCGGAGGGGTGATCTGGCTGCAGACGCCGCCGTGGGGCCGATGGGCTGTCGCCACCCTGATCGCGGCAGTTTCGCTATGGATCGAGTTTCGCCCCGAGGAGATGACCCCGCATCCATTCGCACTGGATGACATCCCGGCCGGTACCATCATCGACGACTCCAACACCGAGACGAGGATGGTGCCGATCGGCACCTTCACCCGGGTCGACCTGGGGCAGGTGGCGCGGATCACGATCCCTGCTGGTGATCCGGTCCTCTTCTCACAACTCGGGAACGCGGGCACAGCGGCACCCAAAGGGTGGTGGAGCCTGGAGATGCCGCTTCCGCTCGGATCCCGACCGGGCGACGCTGCTCTCATCGTGCTACTCGACAGTGACCAGATCGCCGATGCTGTGGTGATCGAGGATCCCGGGGACGACCCTCTCGGCGCCGGCACGGGATTGGTGGCCGTGGAGGCAGGGAAGGCTCCCGACGTTGCCCGGGCCGCCGGTGAGGGCAGGGCCGTGGTCATGATCGCCCCACCCTGAGCATTACCGTGCCGCCGTGCTCGCCGCGGTCATCTGGGGCCTCATCCAGGGTCTCACCGAATTCCTGCCCGTCTCCTCGTCGGGTCACCTCGTCATCATCCCTGCCTTCCTCTCCGAGATGGGCATCGACGTCCCTGTTCCATCGCTGGCCGTGTCCACGGTCATCCATCTCGGAACCCTCGCCGCGGTCTTGATCTATTACCGGTCCGAGGTGATGGCGGTGCTCCGCCTCCGGACCAATCCCGAAGGACGGAAACTCGCCCTGCTCGTAGGTATCGGCACGATCCCGGCAGTCATCGGGCTGCCGCTGGCCGACGAGATCGAGGGCATGCAGCAGTCGGTCGCTGCGGTCGGGTGGCAGATCGTGGCCACCGGCGTGATCCTGGTCATCGGGCAACGTGTCGCCACCGGTGCCAGGAGGCTCATGGAGGGCCGTATTCCGGACGCGATCGTGGTGGGTCTCGCCCAG
>JAICRU010000079.1 GCA_025937235.1 Acidimicrobiia bacterium | reverse complement strand
GCCAGGGGTGTCGATCATCTGCAGGTCGAAGACCAGGTCTCCATCCACCACTGCCTCGGGGACCGCAGCGGACGTGATCTGGGGGATTTCCGCGGCACCGGCATGGAGAGTGGCACCAGAGGCATGGGTCATCACCTCGTCGACGCTGCCTACATGGTCCGGGTGTTTGTGGGTCAAGATCACGTGACCTATCGCACCCCAGTCGAGCCCGGCCTCGGCCAGGGACGCCTCGATGGCGGCAGCGCTCCCGTCGACCCCGGTGTCCACCAGAGCCGCCTCGCCACCCCGGTAGAGGATGTAGGCGGACACGAAGTCCAGATCGGCCCTCCGAAAGCCGGTCGCCGTGGCCCCGGTGGTGCTGGTCGCTGCGCCGCTCGTGCTCGTGGAGGCGGAGCGCTGGGTCGTGCCCGTGATGACCGGCGTTGGGGTGGTCGAAGCGGCGGCGGTGGTGCTCGTCCCAGAGGTCGGATCGGAACAGGCGGCTGTCCCCAGCACCACGATGGCCAGGCCGGCCTTGCCCATCTCGGCTATGGCCACACGGCGGTTGATCAAGCGATGGGCGGTCATCCGGGACCTCCATGGAGAGCCGATCTCCAACCTACCCGGGAGGGGGATGTGTGTAACTTCCGGCCATGGTTACCAAGATCACGCTCCCCGAGACCGAGCTGCCGACGCACTGGTACAACATCGTTCCCGATCTGCCGGTGCCGCCGCCCCCCGTCCTCCACCCGGGAACGCATCAGCCCGTCGGGCCGGATGACCTGGCACCACTCTTCCCGATGGATCTCATCCTGCAGGAGGTGAGCACCGAGCGTTTCGTCGAGATCCCCGAGGAGGTGCGCGAGGTCTACCGGCTATGGCGACCCACACCCCTCTATCGGGCCCACAATCTGGAGAAGCTGATCGATGGACCGGCCCGCATCTACTACAAGTACGAGGGGGTCAGCCCCGCCGGATCGCACAAGCCCAACACCGCGGTGGCCCAGGCCTTCTACAACGCCAAGGCCGGCGTGAAGAAGCTCTCCACAGAGACCGGGGCCGGACAGTGGGGCTCGGCGCTCTCCTTCGCTTGTGCCCTTTTCGGGCTCGACTGTGAGGTGTTCATGGTTCGCTCCTCGTACGACCAGAAGCCGTATCGGAAGGCGATGATCGAGACCTGGGGGGCGACGGTCCACTCCTCGCCAAGTGAGCTCACTCAGGCGGGCCGCTCCATCCTCGAGGGGGATCCGGACACGCCGGGCAGCCTCGGAATCGCCATCTCGGAGGCCGTGGAGGTGGCTGCCACCGACGAGGACACCAAGTACTCGCTTGGATCGGTCCTCAACCACGTACTGATGCATCAGACCGTCATCGGGGAGGAGACGCTGAAGCAGTTGGCCCTCGTCGACGAGACGCCCGATGTCCTGATCGGCTGTGCCGGAGGCGGGTCGAACTTCGCCGGTTTCAGCTTCCCGTTCGTCCGGGAGAAGCTGGCGGGGACCATCGACCCGGTGATCCGAGCGGTGGAGCCTGCCGCGGCGCCATCGCTCACCCGGGGCAGCTATCAGTTCGACTTCGGCGACACCGTCGGGATGACCCCTCTGGTCAAGATGCACACGCTGGGCCATGACTTCGTCCCCGATCCGATCCACGCCGGGGGCCTTCGCTACCACGGTATGGCACCGCTGGTGTCGCTGCTCAAGCAGGAGGGCATCATCGAAGCTCAGGCGCTCAATCAAACCGATACGTTCCGACGGGCCGTCCAGTTCGCCCGGGCCGAAGGCATCATCCCGGGCCCTGAGCCGACCCACGCCGTGGCGTCAGCCATGATGGAGGCGGAGCGGGCCAAGCAAGCAGGCGAGGAGAAGGTGATCGTCTTCAACCTCTCCGGGCACGGCCATTTCGACATGGCCGCCTACCAGGAATACGTGGGTGGCTCCCTAGCCGACTACGAACACCCCGAGGAGCGCATCGCAGCCGCGATGGAGCGTGTGCCGGCAGTGGCCGGATGATCACCTGAGGGCCGGGAGCCAGATCCGGCGCCGGACCGACACAGGAGGAGGGAATGACCCGTATCGCCGACATGTCGGGCGAAGAGCTGCAACAGGTCCTCCACCTGGTCCGGGGGGCGGACAGCGTCGAGTTGAAGTTGACGGTGGTCGAGGATCGGAGGCATGAAGCGACCCGGGTGCTCGGGATCGATCCGATGGACGCCCAGATCCGCCAGGTGTTCTTCTTCGACACCCCGGACCTCCAGCTCAATGAGTCAGGAGAGGTGGTCCGTGCCCGGCGTCGTCAGAACGACACCGGGGACTGCGTCGTGAAGATCAGGCCGGTCGATCCAGCCGACCTGTCTGACGATCTGCGCTCCCACCCCGAGTTCGGGGTGGAGGTCGACGCCATGCCGGGGGGCTATGTCTGTTCCGCCTCGTTCAAGGGATCCGTCGACAACTCAGCCATCAGGGACGCAGCCGCTGGAGAGACGAAGCTCCGCAAGCTGTTCTC
Organism: Acidimicrobiia bacterium; assembly: GCA_025937235.1. Taxonomy (GTDB): domain Bacteria; phylum Actinomycetota; class Acidimicrobiia; order Spongiisociales; family ZC4RG35; genus JARDZU01. The sequence continues at coordinate 10,841 of JAICRU010000079.1, read as the reverse complement.
CAAGCGTCAGCGTGCCTTCTATGCGGAGCACGCGCCTGAGGGCATCGAGATCGATGACCTGGACGTGCTCGGCCCCATCCCCACCCTCCGGGTGAAGTTCGGGTCGGAGGGGTACGCCCGCCCGATGGTCGGGGAACTGTGGCTCTACCCGGATGGGTCCCAAGTGGTCGAGCTCTCCACCAAGGCCGCGCCGTCCGAAGCATTCCAGGCCGCGCTGGAGTGGCGGGCTTTCCTCCAGACTCGGGGTATCGATATCTCGGGAGAGCAGCAGACCAAGACGAAGACGGCCCTGGAGTTCTTCACCCGCACCTGAGGGTCAGACCGTCGCCGAGGCCCTCCCGGTCAGGCGCTCTTGCTCTCCCATGAGCCCAGACCCTCGTCGACCAGATCGATAGCCCAGTCCAGCTCTTCCCGCGTGGTGATCAACGGTGGGATGAACCGGATGACGTTGGCGTCGGGCCCGCAGTTGATGACGATCAGGTCACGGTCGAAGGCATGCTTCTCGACATGCTTGAAGGCTTCCGCATCGGGCGTTCGGCTGGCTCGATCGGCGACCAGCTCGACCCCGATCATCAGACCGAGGCCGCGGACATCGCCGACCGTGGGGTGCCGCTCCGCCATCTCGGTGAACCGCTCGAATGCTCGCTTGGACAGCTCACGGGCGTGGGGGAGCAGTCCTTCCATGGTGTCGATGACCGCCACCGACGCCGCGGTCGACACCGGATTCCCCCCATATGTCGTGCCGTGCGCTCCGCGTGGCCAGGCATCGATGGTCTCCCTCGACGAGCCGAAGGCAGATAGCGGTAGCCCGTTGGCGATTCCCTTTCCCATCGCCATGATGTCGGGCTTTGCGTCGAAATGTTCCGAGGCAAACCATTCGGCAGTGCGGCCGAACCCCGACTGCACCTCGTCGTAGATCAGCTTGATCCCGTGTTCGTCGGCCATGGCACGAAGCGCATCCAGGAAGCGGGCCGGGGCGGGGTAGTAGCCGCCTTCACCTTGTACCGGCTCGATCAGGAAGCAAGCGATGTTCTTCGGTGTGACCACGTGCTTGAACAGCATGTGGAGCTCGTTCAGTGACAGGTCGGTTGCTTCGTCCTCGGTCATTCCCCAGCGGTAAGGGTGGGGATATGGGGTGACGAAGACGGACCCGAGGACGGGGTGGTACCCATCCCGGTATCTGGCGTTCGACGTCGTGTAGCTGACCGAGCCCATCGTGCGACCGTGGAATGCCCCGCGGAACACGACCACCCCTTGACGCCCGGTGGTGTGCTTGGCCAGCTTGACCGTTGCCTCGACCGCCTCAGCGCCGGAATTGGCGAAGCTGAATTTCTCGATGCCCGGCGGCGTGATGTTGCGGAGACGCTCGGCGACCTCGACTATCGAGTCGTAACGCACGATGCACCCGGAGTGGACCAGGTTGTCCAGCTGACGATGCGCCGCCTCGATGACGGACGGATGGTTGTGCCCGAGGTTGGTGACGGCGGTGCCACAGGAGAAATCCGCCCAACGTCTTCCCTCGACATCGGTGACCCAGAGCCCCTCGGCTTTGACTGCGCGTATCTCGGTGTCGAAGGCGAGCACCGGAGCCAAAACGTCGTTGTGACGCGTCAGGAAATCGGACATTCCCGGATGCTACCGGGTCTTTTTCGCTCCTCCGAGGGGGAGAGCCGCCATATGCCGGGGGTCCCAACCGCGTTGGCTATCGATACTTGATGGCCAGGTATATCCCCGCCAAGCCGTCGATGAGGAGGAGGACCGCGAAGAGGGTGATCAGCAGGCTCGTGGAGAACTGGGCATTGAGGAGGACGAGAAGACCGATCAGGACGCTGACCACACCGAACACGAAGGCGCCGATCCCCCCGCCCCGGAATGACCCGACGATCGAAGTGACCCCGACCAGCATCCCGATGATCCCCAGGATCACACCGATGACACCCTGGAACACGTCTGCTGCCTCGCCCGGGTTGGTGAGGACCAGGAAGCCGGCGACGATGCCGAGGACCCCGATGATGACCTTCCACCACATGTCGGTCCGGTCCACGAACACGGCGAACAACATGAATGCCCCCTGGATCATCCACCAGATGCCCAGGACCACCATCAGCAGCGCAAGGGCTTCCTCCTGGCGGAGCAGCAGGATTATCCCGAAGATCAGGGCGGCGACGCCACCGAGTAGGAAGGCGTAGTTGATGGTGCGATCCGCCGGACTGGTCACCGTCTCCATGGCTGCTCCTTCTCTGGTGAAGACGGGGATCAAGCTAACGGTTCGACAACCCTCGATGCTGGCAAGAAGAGGCGTCTGCGCCGGTAGCTTGGATGGATGTCCCTCATTGGAAGCACCAGAGTCCTGCTCGGCGACGAGGTGCGACCCGCCTCGATCCGAATCGTCGAAGGGACGATCGTGGAAATCGGGTCTGAGGCGCCCGAGGTCGACTTCGGCGATCTGGTGGTGATGCCCGGGCTCGTCGACTCCCACGTCCACGTCAACGAGCCCGGCCGCACCGAATGGGAGGGCTTCGCCACCGCCACCAGGGCCGCGGCGGCCGGGGGCACGACCACCATCGTCGACATGCCGCTCAACTCGATACCTCCCACGGTGTCGGTCGCCGCCCTGGAGGCGAAGAGGAGGGCTGCGGCAGGCAAGCTCGCAGTGGACGTGGCCTTCTGGGGTGGTCTTATCCCCGGATCCGCCGACCAAATCGGCCCGCTGGTCGACGCCGGCGTTTGTGGCTTCAAGGCGTTCCTCGTCGACTCCGGGGTGGCCGAGTTCCCGCCGGTCACCCCCAAAGAGCTGCTCCCGGCGCTACTCGAGATGAGGGATCTGGGCGTCCCCGCCCTGGTGCACGCGGAGGACCCCGCCCGGATATCCATCGTCGCCGGGGATCCGGCCGATTACGGGTCCTACCTGGCCTCGAGGCCAGCGGGCGCCGAGGCGGAGGCTGTATCCGGCCTGGCCGAGATGTCGAGGGACATTGGTGCCCGCATCCACGTGCTGCACGTCTCTTCGGGTGAGGCGGTGGCGGTGCTGTCCGAGGGCCCCCCCACACTGACCGGCGAGACCTGTCCCCATTACCTGACGTTCTGCTCCGAAGAGATCGAGCATGGCGCCACCCCGTTCAAGTGCGTCCCTCCGATACGGTCGGCAGAGCACCGCGAGGCCCTCTGGGCGGGTCTCGTCGAGGGGTGGCTGAACATGGTGGTCTCCGATCATTCGCCCGCTCCCGCCGGCATCAAGCGTCTGGAGGACGGAGATTTCGGGCAAGCCTGGGGTGGCATCGGCTCGCTCCAGTTGCGTCTCCCTGCCACCTGGACCGGGGCGGCGCAGCGTGGCTTGTCCCTGCCGGAACTGAGCCGCTGGCTGGCCGCGGAGCCGGCCAGACTTGCCGGTCTCGGCGGCAAGGGCGAGATCGCGGTGGGGAGGGACGCCGACCTGGTGGTGTGGGACCCGGACGGCGTGACGGAGGTCGAGGGGGCACGTCTCGAGCATCGCCATCCGATCACCCCCTACGAGGGGATGAGGCTACGCGGGTCGGTGGTCACCACCGTCCTGGCCGGGGCCACCGTGTTCGACGGCGACGGCATCACCACGGGCAATGGCAGGATGTTGCGACGCGATGACCGATCTGATCTCTGAGGCCGTCGGCGGGAGGGTGATCGACTGCAACGACCAGTTCTTCGCCGAGGCCCACAACCTGCTCCGGGTGTCCGATCCCGTCTGGAGGGAAGGCGTCTATACCGACCGCGGCAAGTGGATGGACGGCTGGGAGACTCGCCGGCGCCGGGAGCCCGGCCACGACTGGTGTGTCCTGGCGCTCGGGATACCAGGGATGATCCGCTCGGTGACGATGGACACGTCGCACTTCACCGGCAACTATCCGGAGTCCTTCTCGCTCGACGCCTGCGGGACCGGGGACGACGACCGACTGGCATCGGTGACCTGGGAAGAGCTCATACCCAGGACCGCGCTCGCCGGTGACTCCGTGGCCACGTTCGACGTCCTCGATTCTCACCGCGTCACCCACCTGCGTCTCAACATCCATCCGGACGGGGGTGTGGCCCGGCTCCGGGTGGAGGGCGACCCAATCCCGATGATGCGCCAGGTCTGCCCGGAGGGCGGTGGGACCGACCTGGTATCCTCTCTGGTGTGGGGAGAGGCGACCGACGCCTCGGACGTCCACTATTCGCCGCCCTCGAACATGCTTCGCCCGACCGAGCCGGCCGGCATGTGGGATGGCTGGGAGACGAAGCGGCGCCGTGGCCCCGGCAACGACTGGGCCACCTTTCGCCTCGGCCTCCCCGGGCTCGTCGAGTCGGTCGTGGTCGACACCCGTTATTTCCGCGGCAACTCCCCCGGTTGGGTCTCGATCCATCTGTCGGAGGACGGGTCTGAGTGGAAAGAGTCGATCGACCGGGCGGAGGTGAAGCCGGATGCGATCAATGTCGTCGATATCGAACAAGCCACTCACGCCGGCCATCTGCGTCTCGACATCCATCCCGACGGCGGCGTGGCCCGTCTCCGGGTGAAGGGCACTCCCGACGCGGAGGGGGCGGCCGCGCTTCGCTTGCTCTACCTCAATTCGCTGTTCGACGAGGAAGGGCGTCGGTTCTTCAACAGCGCCTGTGCCTCCCAGGCGTGGATCGATCAGATGATGGCGGGACGGCCCTACCCGGGCGTCGATTCCGTGTTGACCACGGCGTCGTCTGCCTTCGAAACGCTGGCGGAGTCCGATTGGAGGGATGCCTTCGCCGGACATCCCCGCATCGGCGAGAGGGGAGAACGGGTCGCCAACCGGGAGCAGCGCGGCACAGCCGGGGCCGACCAATCGATCCTCGCCGAGTTGGCGGAGGTCAATTCCGCCTACGAGCGGGCCCACGGCTTCACCTACATCGTCTACGCCACGGGCAAGACTGCGGAGGAGATGCTGTCCATCGCTCGTTCCCGTCTCGGCAACGAGACCGAAGTCGAGATCGCCAACGCGGCCGGGGAGCAACGTGCCATCACAGAGACGCGACTGCGCCGAATGCTCTGTGTGGGAGGTGCGCCGTGACCGGCATCAGCACCCATGTCCTCGACACCACCACCGGTTCCCCGGCCGTCGGGGTGGCCGTCACCCTCGAGCGCTCTGCGGATGGGGCCTGGCAACACGTTGGGGAGGGGGTCACCGACGAGGATGGCAGGGTGGCCGCCCTGGGTGTCGCCCTCGGTTCGGGCATATACCGCCTGGTATTCGCAACCGGGGATGCGGGGAGCGCTTTCTTCCCTGAGGTGCACGTGATCGTCGACATCGACGGGGACCGGGAGCACTATCACATCCCGCTCCTGCTCAGTGCGTATGGCTACACCACCTATCGGGGGAGCTGATGGCTCGTCTCGGTGAGAACCGATGGGGCAAGTCAGATGTGAGGGTCTCTAAGATCCACCGTGCCGAGTCCGGTGACGACTTCCTCGACCTGACGGTCCAACTGCTGCTCAAGGGCGATGTCGAGGCGGCCCACGTCCTAGGTGACAACCGTGGCGTGCTACCCACCGACACGATGAAGAACACCGTTTACGCCCTCGCCCAGGAGCACTTGACCCGGGATCTCGAGGCGTTCGCTGCCGTCCTCTGTGATCACTTCCTGGAGCGGGACGGCATCAGCGGAGCCGATGTGTCGTTGTCGGAGCGGGCCTGGGACCGGGTCGGTCCCACCGGATTCGTCGGTGGCGGTTCGGGTCGCCGGCTGGCTCGGGTGGCGCTCACGACTACCGGGGATGCCGCCGGCGGGGTGTGGGCAGGACTGGACGGGTTGGTAGTCCTGAAGACCACCGGCTCGGCCTTCTCCGGGTTCCCACGCGATGAGTTCACGGTGCTGCCCGAGACCGACGAGCGAATCCTGGCCACGTCGGTCAGGGCGGTGTGGCGTTATTCGGTCACACCGTCGAACACCACCGCCACCTGGGAGAAGGCCCGTCAGGCGATGATCGACAGCTTCTTCTCCGAGCACTCGGCGTCTGTGCAGCATCAGGGCTGGATGATGGCCGAGGCCCTTTTGCAGGCGGTCGAGGAGATCGAGGAGGTGGAGTTCCGCCTCCCCAACCAGCACCATCTCAACTACGACCTGTCCCGGTTCGGGATGGAGGATCAGGGCGTTGTCTTCCAGCCGGTGAGCGAGCCCTACGGGGACATCGGGTTCACCGTCACCCGGTGAGTCTCATGGAATGATTGGGACGCCAAGGCACCGTTTCGGCACCTGATCGTCCCAATTTCGCCGGCTAGAGGCCCGTCCTCCCCTCGAGGATGGCGAGGAACGAACGGGTCTGGATCTCGTCCAAGGTGAGACCGGTCCTGGAGGTCGCCTCGCTCGGGTCGATGGCCCCACAATTGATGGCCCGCAGGAAGTAGTTGAGCAGCCCTTGGCCGGTGGCGGCGTCGTCGAAGACCTCCCCTACGAGCGTCGCTTTGGCCGCCGACTCGACGAAGTTGGAGAGACGCGCACCGGCCTGATCCAGACCCTCGAGGAAGAAGGCGTACACCGCGGCGTAGCGGGTGGGGAACTGGGCAGGGTGGAGGTCCCAGCCCTGGTAGTAGGCGTGGGTCAGGGAATGGCGGACGTGGTCGTAGTGGAGACGCATCGCTTCGTGGACGGTCGTCGCGTTCTCCTCCACCTGGGCCGCCGTCAGCCCCTCCCCTCGATGTGGCGGCACGGGCATCACATTGGTGGCCCCATCCGAGATCCACACCCCGGTGCTGGCCAGGCCGACCTGGAGGGCATGCCGGGCGAAGTCACAGGCGGGATGGGTCATGGTCTGATAGGCCGCGGTGATGGTGAGGGACGCGGTGTAGTCGTAGGTGCCGAAATGCGCGCCGCGGACCCGACCCGCCGCTGCGTCGACGAACTTGCGTATCCCGGTGGTGCCATCCCGGTCGATGATGGTCTGGGGGGTCTCCACCATCAGCTCGATGGGGATCGGCTCGATGCCCAGGCCCTCCTCCAGTTCCTTCAGTGCCTCGGCGAGGACCACAACCTGTTCAGGGTCCTGGATCTTGGGCAGGGTCACGGTGAAACCGGGCGGCAGACCTCCACCCTCCTCGACCGCGGCAGTCACGAACAGGTCGAGTGTGCGGAGGGCTCGCCGATGCAACTCGGCAGAGAGCGACTTGATCCTGATCCCGGTGAACGGGGGGAGGCTGCCGGTCTTCATCCCGTTTGCCAGCTCCAACGCCGCCGCCCGGGCTTGGCCGTCTTCCTCTTCGTCCGGCCGGTGGCCGTACCCGTCTTCGAAATCGATCCGGAAGTCCTCGACTGGCTCCCGTTCCAACTTGGCGCGGACCAGGGCGTGAACCCGTGGAGCCAGGTCCTCAGGGAGCCTGAGGATCGAGGCCAGGTCGCTGGCGGCGGGCACCCATCGATCGAGTGCGGCAAGGGCCAGCTCTCCCAACCTCGACGCCGTGTTGGCGGTGAAGAGGTGGGCGCCCCCGTAGACGGTGTGGACCGGCTGGCGCTCCGGCCCCTCACCGGGAAAGTCGGTCCCGAGACGGGCGGAGACCGCACTCAGTCGCCCCTCCCAGCGAGCCATCGAGTCGTCACGCAAGGTCATGCCCGGCGATTTAAGCCAGCCGTTAGCGTTGGTGGCGATGGGAACCCTTCTCGTCCGTCATGCCGAAGTCCTGGTGACCATGGACGGGGAGGAGATCAATGATGGGGCGTTGTTCGCCCGGGACGGGTGGATCGATGAGGTGGGGCCCACCTCGGAGCTCCCCGCCACGGCCGACGTGACCGTCGACCTGAGCGGCCATGTCGTGCTTCCCGGCCTGGTCAACACCCATCACCATCTCTATCAGACGCTCACTCGGGTGGTGCCCGCGGCGCAGGACTCCGGGTTGTTCGAGTGGCTGCGCGCCCTCTACCCGATATGGGCCCGGATGAGCCCCGACCACGTCCGGGTTTCCACGCGGCTCGGGCTCGCCGAGCTCGCCCTGAGCGGGTGCACCACCGCATTCGACCATCACTACCTTTGGCCGAACGGCTCCCTGGTCGACGACCAGATCGAGGGCTCGATCCCGGTTGGGATCCGGTTTCACGTCTCCCGCGGCTCGATGAGCCTTGGCGAATCCGAGGGAGGGCTTCCCCCCGATGCCGTGGTCGAGCCCGAGCAGCTGATCCTCGAGGATTCACGGCGGGTCGTCGAGGCGTATCACGACCCGGCTCCAGGGTCCATGACCAGGGTGGTGTTGGCCCCATGCTCCCCGTTCACCGTCACGGGCACCCTGATGACGGCGACAGCAGAGCTCGCTCGTGAGCTGAGGGTGACGATGCACACTCATCTCGCCGAGACCGCCGACGAGGAGGAGTTCTGTCTGGGGGCGTTCGGGAGCCGGCCGGTGCAGTACCTGGAGGACCTGGGTTGGGCCGGGCCCGATGTCTGGTACGCCCATGCCGTACACGTCGCCGACGACGAGGTGACCCGGATGGGGGCTGCCGGAACCGGGGTGGCCCATTGCCCTACGTCGAACATGCGTCTGGCTTCCGGCCTGGCCCCCGTGTCTCGCTACCTGGACGCCGGGGTCCCCGTCGGCCTCGGTGTCGACGGCTCTGCCTCGAACGACTCGTCGCACATGATGAATGAAACGCGTCAGGCCCTCCTCCTCAACCGGCTCGCCGTCTCGCCCGGGATCGGGTCGGGCCCGCAGATGACCGCGCGCCAGGCGCTGGGCCTTGCCACCGTCGGTGGGGCACGGGTGCTGGGCCGGGATGACATCGGGATCCTGGCGCCGGGCCGATGCGCCGATCTCATCGCCTACGACCTCGACCGGGTCGAGTTCGCCGGGGCGCGGCACGACCCGGTGGCTGCCGTGGTCATGTGTGCTCCGGTCACCGTCGACCACTCGTGGGTGGCCGGGCGGCAGGTGGTCGAGGATCGCCGGCTGCCGGGTCTGGACCTTGCGGATCTGGTCCAGGAGCACAACCGTCTCGCCGCGACGCTCGTGTGATGGATTGGGGTGGGGACCGGAGTGGCGCCCCGAGGCCCAAGAAACGGAGGCATGGCTGGGACACGTCTATGGATCGATCTCGACCGATCTCATGCGTCGAGTAGCCGAGGTGTGGCCTGCACAGCGGTGGCTCCACTAACTTCACCGGCCAGTGGAGATCGTTCACCCGAGTTCGATCGAAGAGGCGCTCGCCGGGTTGAGCGATGGAGGGGTCCCGCTGGCAGGGGGGACCGATCTCATGGTAGAGGTCAATTTCGGGCACATCAGACCCGAGAAGGTGGTTGGCCTGCGCAGACTCGAGCCCCTCAAGGAATGGGCCGGCTCCCGAATCGGGGCCGGTGTCACCTGGCGGCGGATCGAGAGGCAAGGGCCCACCGCTCTTGCCGAGGCCGCCCGGACAGTCGGCTCTCCTCAGATTCGGAATGCCGGCACCATCGGCGGCAATCTGGGCACGGCCAGCCCGGCGGGCGACGGCCACCCTTTCCTGGCCGCCGTCGACGCCTCCATCGAGCTCACCTCGGCCGATGGGAGCCGTCTTGTCACATGGGACGAGTTCTTCGTCGGGGTGAAGGAGACCGCACGTGCACCCGACGAGCTCATCACCGCGGTCGAGCTCCCCGGGGAGCTGCCCGAGCGCCAGGCCTTCGGGAAGATCGGGATACGTAACGCCATGGTGATCGCAACCGTCTGTGCAGTGGTCACCAGATCCGATGACAGGCGCACCACCGTCGGTCTGGGCTCGGTGGCCCCCACGCCTATGCGCGCCCCGCGGGCCGAGACGATGATCTCCTCGATCGCCAGGCCGACGGATGCCGATCTATCCGAATTCCAGCGTCTCGTCTCCGAGGAGGTCCGTCCCATCACCGACCACAGGTCCACCGAGGAGTACCGGCGGCATGGGGCCGGGGTCCTGGCTCGTCGTCTCCTGGAGCGGTGCTTGAGATGATCGTCGAGCTCACGATAAATGGCGACCCGGTGACAGCCAGGGTCGCCTACCCGGGCAATCTTCTCGACCTGCTTCGCGACGACCTCGGCCTCCCCGGCTCCAAGAGCGCATGTGAGCAGGGGGAGTGCGGTTCCTGCTCGGTGATCCTCGACGGAGAACTGGTCTGCTCCTGTCTGGTGCTGGCGGCCGATGCCCATGGCTCGACGGTGACCACCGTCGAAGGGATCTCTGCAGCCGGCTCGCTTCATCCTGTCCAGGAGGCGATGCAACGGGCCGGTGCCGTCCAATGTGGCTTCTGCACCCCGGGGATCGTCGTCGCCGCGGCCGATCTCTTCGCCGTCAACCCGCAGCCGACCGCGACCGAGATCAAAGAGGCTCTGGCCGGCAACATATGCCGCTGCACCGGATATGGCGCGATAGTGCGAGCCCTCGAAGGCACCGAGATCGTGGCTGACCGATGACCACCCGGACCGGGAGGAAGGTGAGCACACCACAGGGGGTGGTCGGGACATCGCCGCCAAGGCCAGACGGGATCCAGAAGCTCCAGGGCACGTTCGAATACGCACAGGACCTCGAGGCCGAGGGCATGCTCTGGGCGGCGACGGTCCGTAGTCCCCACGCCCGAGCCCGAATCGCCTCCATCGATCCCGCCCCCGCCCTGGCCATGGGTGGGGTCCACGCCTGTCTGACCGCTGATGATGTCCCCGGGCGGGCGACCTTTGGGCTCGAGCATCCCGATCAGCCCGTGCTGGCGGGCGGGGAAGCCCGGTTCTGGGGCGAGCCAGTGGCGGTGCTCTCCGCCGAGGACGCCGACACGGCGCGCCGCGCCGCCGCCGCCGTCGAGGTGCGCTACGAGCCGCTCGATGCGCTGACCGACCCCGAAGAGGCCGACCGGCGGGACGAGGTCTTCCGACGGATGC
>JAICRU010000107.1 GCA_025937235.1 Acidimicrobiia bacterium | reverse complement strand
GCCTTGACCTTGCCGTGGAACTTGTAACCACCCCGGTCGAATACGACCTCGGTCACACCGGCGTCTTTGGCCCGGGTGGCGATGGCCTCCCCCACCCTGGCCGCGGAGGCCAGGTTCAGGTTCTGCGAGCGAAGATCCGCCTCCTGCGAGGAGGCGGCGGCCAGAGTGCGACCCTCGACGTCGTCGATCACCTGGGCGTAGATGTACTTGTTGGATCGATACACGACGAGCCGGGGACGATCTCCGGTGCCGTGGACACGCTTGCGCACCCGGGTGTGACGCCGGTCCCGCGCTGTCTGTCGTGCGCCACGCATCACTTACCTGCCTTCCCGGCCTTGCGCCGGACGTATTCGCCCGAGTACCTGATCCCCTTGCCCTTGTAGGGCTCGGGGGGGCGCACCTTGCGGATGTCCGCGGCCACCTGGCCCACCTGCTCTTTGTCGATCCCGGAGACGATGATCCGGGTCGGCTCGGGAACCTCGAAGGTGATGCCTTTGGGCGCCTTCACGTTCACCGGGTGGCTGAAACCCACCAGTAGCTCGATGTCGGAGCCCTTCAGGCTGGCACGGTAACCGACCCCTTGGATCTCGAGGACCTTGCTGAACCCCTCCGAGACCCCTTCCACCATGTTGGCGAGGAGGGCCCGGCTGAGACCGTGCAATGCCCGTGACTCACGGGTGTCGTCTCCACGCCCGACGTTGATCACGCCATCGTCCAGGGTGAAGCTGACCCTGTCGGTGAACTCGCGGGACAACTCGCCCTTGTTGCCCTTGACGGTCACGTGGGTCCCGTCGACCTTGACGTCGACTCCGGACGGAACAGTTACCGGCATCTTCCCGATACGGCTCATCTCACCAGACCTCGCACACGACCTCGCCGCCGAGACGACGGCGACGGGCCTCACGGTCGGGAAGAAGACCCTGGCTGGTGGAGACCACGGCGACACCCAGGCCGCCCTGGACCCTCGGCAGCTCGGAGGCCCCGCGATAGACGCGGTGACCTGGCTTGGAGATGCGCTTGATCCCCTCGATGGCAGGCTGCCGGCGGGTGCCGTATCGAAGGACCAGCTCGAGCTCACTGAGGGCCCCTTCGCTCTTCACGTCGTAACGGTCGATGAACCCTTCATCGACGAGGATGCGGGCGATGCCGACCTTCAACTTCGAGGACGGCATCACGACGCGCTCATGACCGACGGCGAGCGCGTTCCGAATGCGGGTGAGCATGTCGGCTATTGGGTCAGTGACCATTACCAGGACGCCTTTCTCACACCGGGCAGCTCACCACGTGATGCCAGCTCGCGAACGCAGATTCGGCACATGCCGAAGTCGCGCAGATAGGCGCGGGCGCGGCCACAGCGCTGGCATCGGGTGTACCCGCGGACCTTGAACTTCGGCTTGCGACTGGCCTTGATGACCAGCGATTTCTTTGCCATTCAGAATCCTCCTTCAGACCCCGGTGGTTGCCTTGCGGAACGGGAAGCCGAAGGCATCGAGCAACGCCTTGGCGTGCTCGTCGTTGGTCGCAGTCGTGCAGATCGTTATGTCCATGCCCCGGGTCGTCGACACCTGGTCGAAGTCGACTTCCGGGAAGATGAGCTGTTCGGTGACACCGAACGTGTAGTTGCCCCGCCCGTCGAACGACTTCGGGTTGAGACCGCGGAAGTCACGGACCCGGGGGATGGCGATGGCGAGCAGCCGGTCGAAGAACTCCCACATGCGGATCCCGCGGAGGGTCACCGAGGTTCCCACCGGCATCCCCTCGCGCACCTTGAAGTTGGCGATCGACTTGCGGGAACGATTCAGCTTCGGCTTCTGCCCCGTGATGAGGGTGAGCTCGTCCATGGCGGAGTCGATCGACTTCTTGTCCTGGACCGCGTCACCCACACCCATGTTCACCACGATCTTCTCGAGCCGCGGGATCTCCATGACGTTGGCCAGCCCGAGATCGTCCTTGAGTCGGGGGGCGATCTGCTCGGCGTACAGGGTCCTGAGGCGGGGCCCACTCATTTTGGGCTGACTCATCTGGGAGTCGCTCACAGGTCACCTCCGCACTTCACGCAAGTCCGGTGCTTCTTGCCCTTGTCGTCGAAGCGGTGGCCGATGCGGGTCGGGCCACATTTCTCACAGACGATCATCACGTTGGAGACGTCGATCGGCATGTCCTTGTCGATGATCCCGCCCTGCATGGTCTGCCCGGTGGGCCTACGATGCCGCTTGGCCGTGTTGACCCCCTCGACCAGGACTTTGCCCTTGGCCGGGATGACTCGGGTGATACGTGACTCTTTGCCGGCATCCTTGCCGGAGATCACCATCACCTTGTCTCCTTGCTTCAGTTTCATCACAGGACCTCCGGGGCGAGCGAGACGATTCGCATGAACTTGCGGTCACGCAGCTCCCTGGCCACGGGGCCGAAGATGCGGGTGCCCCTGGGCTGGGAGTTGTTGTCGATGATCACGCATGCGTTGTCGTCGAATCGGATATAGGTGCCGTCGGGGCGCCGGGACTCCTTCTTGGTGCGCACGACCACTGCCTTCACCACCTCGCCCTTCTTGACCGACCCACCCGGATTGGCGTCTTTTACCGTTCCCACGATCACGTCGCCCACCCCGGCGTAGCGGCGGGAAGACCCACCGAGCACACGAATGCAGAGCACCTCGCGGGCGCCGGTGTTGTCCGCCACCTTGAGCCGGGACTCCTGTTGGATCATCGAGCACGCTCCACGATCTCCACGACGCGCCACCGCTTCTGCTTGGACAGCGGGCGGGTCTCCATGATCCGGACCGTGTCGCCGAGCTTGGCATCGTTTGCCTCGTCATGGGCATGGAACTTGGTGCTGCGACGGACCACCTTGTCGTAACGGGGGTGGCTCATCTGGTTGGGGACTTCGACGGTCACGGTCTTGTCGCGGGCGTCGGATACGACGACACCCACCCGGACCTTGCGACGCCCTCTCGTGTTGCTGTCTGTCATGTTGCCGTCTGGCATCAGGCACGCTCCTTGGTGCCGCTCCTGGCGTCGACAGCGGCGAGCTCGCGCTCACGGACCACGGTGAGGATCCGGGCGATGTCCTGCTTGACGGCCTTGATGCGGGCATGGTTGTCGAGCTGGTTGGTGGCCAGCTGGAAGCGGAGGTTGAACCTCTCTTCCTTGGCCTCGGCCAGCGCCTCGACCAACTCTGCGTCGGTCATTTCACGAACCTCGGAAGGGGTCATGAGTCCTCCCGGGTGACGAATCGAGTTCGGATGGGAAGCTTGTGGCCTGCTTTGCGCATGGCCTCGCGGGCCAGGTCCTCGGGGACTCCGGCCAGCTCGAACATGACCCGCCCCGGTTTGACCACCGATACCCAGAACTCGGGGTTGCCCTTGCCCGAGCCCATCCGGGTCTCGGCGGGCTTCTGCGTAACCGGCTTGTCGGGGAAGATCGTGATCCACACCTTCCCACCACGCTTGACGGCACGGGTGATGGCGACTCGGGCGGCCTCGATCTGCCGGGCGGTGATCCAGCCCGACTCCAGTGCCTGCAACCCGTACTCACCGAAGACCACATGGGTCCCTCTCTTGGCCACGCCGGAGCGGCGACCGCGATGCACCTTGCGGTGTTTCGTCCTCTTGGGCATCAACATGGCCTACTCCTCCTCCGAGCCCTCGTCGGCGGCAGGTGCGGCATCGGTCGGCTCGACCGTCTCATCGGCGACGGTCTCGTCGCGAGCAGGCGCCTCGGTCGTCTCGGGAGCCGTGGGCTCGGTGGTCTCGGAAGCGGGGGACTCGGTCGTCTCCGAAACGGGCGACCCGGTCGCCTCGGAGGCCGACGTCACCGGCGAACCAGCCTCCGCTCCGGGAACGCTCTCGACACTCTCCACGTCTTCCACGGCCGACTCGTACTCGACCTTTGCCTCGGCTGCGGTGGGCCTGCGCCCCCCGCCGGCCTCGATCAAACGGCGGCCACCCTCTTTGGGGGCGCCGCCGGCCTCGACCAGACGCTTGCCGCCACCGGCCTCGATGAGGCGAGGCTTGCGCTCACCGGCACCGGCGGCCTCCTCGGCCCTGGACTTGATGCTCTTCTGGGTGCGGCGAGCCGGCCCACCGGTGGCGAGATCGGCCTCAGCCGCGATGCGGTCACCGGAGACCTGGCCGCTGCTGACTACCTCGCCGCGGTAGACCCAGACCTTGACACCGATGGTCCCGACCGTGGTGTGCGCAGTGGCCGTCCCGTAGTCGATGTCGGCTCGCAGCGTGTGCAGAGGGACACGACCCTCTCGATACCACTCACGCCGGCCCATGTCGGCACCGCCGAGCCGCCCCTTGCACTCGACGCGCACGCCCTCGGCGCCCGCTTTGAGGGCGGAGGCGATGGCCCGCTTCATGGCGCGGCGGAAGGCGATCCGGTTCTCGATCTGATCGGCGACGCCTCTGGCCAGCAGGGCGGCGTCGAGGTCAGGATCCTTCACTTCGTTGATGTTCAGCTTGACCGGACGGTCGGCCATCTTTTCCAGATCGCCACGAAGACGCTCTGCCTCGGCGCCCTTCCGCCCGATGACCACGCCGGGTCGAGCCGTGTGGATGTCGACGATGAGCCGGTCACGGGTCCGCTCGATGTCGACCCGGGATACGGCGCCGCGGATCAGCTCCTTCTTCAGGTAATCGCGGATCTTCCAGTCTTCGTTGACGAAGTCGACGTATTCCTTGTCGGAGAACCACTTCGACTTCCAGTCGGTGGACACACCGAGGCGGAATGAGTAGGGGTGTGTCTTCTGACCCATCAGTTCAACTCCTCATTCATGTCCGAGACCACGATCGTGATGTGGCTGGTGCGCTTGCGGATGCGGGTGGCGCGGCCCCGAGCACGTGGGCGGTAACGCTTCAGGGTCGGGCCCTCGTCGGCGTATGCCTCCGCAACGACCAGGTCATCGGCGTCGAGGGCATGGTTGTGCTCGGCGTTGGCGACGGCGGAGCGAAGGACCTTGCTGATCGGCTCGGTTGCACCGCGCGGCGAGAGCCGGAGCATGTCCTCGGCCTCCTCCACGGGCAGACCGCGCACCAGATCGAGCACACGACGGACCTTGTACGGCGAGTGGCGCACGTATTTTGCCTGGGCTCTGACCTTCATCGCTTCCTCGCGGCCTTGTCGGCGTGCCCGCGGAAAGTGCGGGTTGGGGCGAACTCGCCCAGCTTGTGCCCGACCATGGATTCGGTGATGTAGACGGGCACGTGCTTGCGCCCGTCGTGGACCGCGATCGTGTGCCCGATCATCTCGGGGATGATCGTGGAGCGCCGCGACCAGGTCCTGATCACACGTTTGCTTCCCGAACGATTCAACTCGTCCACCTTGTTGGCGAGGTGGTCGTCGACGAACGGGCCCTTCTTCAGACTTCTCGACATTTGTTATCTCCGGCCCTTCTTGGCGCGACGACGGACGATGTACTGGTTTGAGGCCTTCTTCTTGCTGCGGGTGCGACCCTCGGGCTTGCCCCACGGGCTAACCGGGTGACGTCCCCCCGACGACTTGCCCTCACCTCCGCCGAGCGGATGGTCGACCGGGTTCATGGCCACGCCTCTGGTCTGGGGACGGACACCCTTCCAACGGTTGCGCCCCGCCTTGCCCAGCTTGACCAGCTCGGCCTCGGTATTGCCCACCTGACCGACCGTGGCGCGGCAGTCGAGCGGCACCTGGCGCATCTCACCGGAGGGAAGACGGAGCAGCGCGAGGTCGTTCTCTTTCGACATCAGCTGCACCGAGCTCCCGGCGGAACGAGCCAGCTTGGCTCCCCCGCCCGGGCGCATCTCGATAGCATGAACGTTCGTGCCAGCCGGGATGTTCCGCAGAGGCAGGGCATTCCCCGGGCGAATCTCGGCGCCGGACCCGGACTCGAGTCGGTCGTCGACCTTGACTCCGACCGGGGCGAGGATGTAACGCTTCTCCCCGTCCGCGTAGTTGAGCAGGGCGATACGGGCGTTGCGGTTGGGGTCGTACTCGACACTGGCGACGCGGGCGGGCACACCGTCCTTGTCACGGCGGAAGTCGATGACCCGGTATCGCTGCTTGTGGCCCCCACCGCGGTGACGGGAGGTGACCCGCCCCTGGGTGTTGCGTCCACCGGTCTTCGCCTTCTTCGAGATGAGCGACTTCTCGGGCTTGTCGGTCGTGATCTCGGCGAAATCCGACACGGTCTGGAACCGGCGGCCCGCTGAAGTCGGCTTGCGCTTCTTGACTGCCATTCTCAGACTCCGAACAGATCGATCGAGTTGCCGTCGGCGAGCGTGACCAGGGCGCGCTTGGTGTCCTTGCGACGTCCCCGCGTCCATCCCTGGCGCTTCATCTTGCCCTTGCGGTTCGCGGTGTTCACCCGCACGACCCGGACGTCGAAGATCGACTCGACTGCGTCCTTGATCTCCTCTTTGTTCGTGCGGGGGTCGACCACGAAGGTGTAGGTGTTGTTGCGCTCGATGAGGTCGTAGGACTTCTCCGAGACGACGGGGGCGAGGATCACGTCACGCGGGTCCTTCATCAGGACTCACCCCCATCTTCTTTCACGAAGTCCTCTTTGCTGATCTCGTACGAGCTGGAGCGACCCACCGAGCCGACGGTGTGGGTGGTGAAGATGACCTGGTCAGCCCAGAGCACGTCGTAAGGGGTGAGATGCCCCGGGTCGCACAGGACGACGTCGGGCAGATTGCGGAATGACTTGCCGGCCGCCCCGTCGAGCTCCCCGAGGACGACGAGGGACTTCCCCCCGGCCCCGATGGCCTCGAGCAAGGTGACCGCCTGCTTGGTCTTGGGTGCGTTCCAGGCGAAGTCCTCGATCACCATCACGGCCTCCTCGGAGGCGCGGGCGGAGAGAGCGCTGAGCAGAGCCAGGCGCTTCATCTTCTTGGGGGTGCGCTGGGTGTAGTCCCGGGGCTTGGGACCGTGGGCGACGCCCCCGCCGACCCAGTGCGGAGCGCGGATCGAGCCCTGACGGGCACGACCCAGCCCCTTCTGACGCCAGGGCTTGCGCCCACCGCCACGCACCTCGCCTCGGGTCTTGGTCGAGGATGTCCCCGACCTCTTGGCGGCGAGCTGGGCGGTGATGACTTGATGCAGGACGGGGAGGTTGGGCTCGATGCCGAAGACCTCGGCGTCGAGCTTGATCTCACCCTTGGACGTCCCGTCCGAGGTGTAGAGAGGGGCGAGCACCTCAGCCACGAGCCTTCACCGCCTCACGCACCAACACCACCGATCCTTTGGGACCGGGCACGGCGCCGCCGAGCAGGAGCAGGTCCCGCTCACCGTCCACTCCCACGATGTCGATGTTCACAATGGTCACCTTCTCACCACCGAGACGGCCGGCCATGCGCATGCCCTTGAAGACGCGAGCCGGGGTGGCGCAGGCGCCGATCGACCCGGGAGCGCGGTGTTTCTTGTGATTGCCGTGTGAGCCACCCTGACCCGAGAAATTGTGTCGCTCCATGACGCCGGCAAAGCCCTTGCCCTTGGACACGCCGGAGACGTCGGCCTTGGACCCGGGCTCGAAGAGGTCGGCGATGCGGATCTCCTGGCCCAAGCTGTACGCGCTGGGATCGTCCACGCGGAGCTCGACGAGATGACGGGCGGGTGCGACCCCTGCCTTGGCATAGTGACCCGCGTCCGGCTTGTTGACCCGGCCCGGCTTGGCATCTCGGAAGGAGATCTGAATGGAGTTGTACCCGTCGGTCTCCTCGGTCTTGATCTGGACGACGCGACAGGGCCCCGCCTTGATAACGGTGACGGGGATGGCCCGCGCCTGCTCGTCGAAGACCTGGGTCATGCCCAGCTTGGTTCCGAGGATGGCGTTCACCGTGACTCCTGCGGGGGGACGACCCCCCTGCGCCCCCCGCCCATGGCAGGGTTGGCGCGCTCGACCTGATACGAAGACCGAGAGGCCCTCGCGTCTCCTCCAACTCGAAGCAGGCCCACGGCGATGGCAACAAATGCGTTCACAGCTTCAACTCGACTTCCACTCCAGCCGGTAGTTCGAGACGCATCAGCGAATCGACCGTCTTCGGGGTCGGCTCCAGGATGTCGATCAAGCGCTTGTGGATCCGCATCTCGAAGTGCTCACGGGAGTCCTTGT
>JAICRU010000048.1 GCA_025937235.1 Acidimicrobiia bacterium | reverse complement strand
GTGGGCCCCGCCTTCCTCCCCGCCGGGGGGGCCCCGCGGTTTTTTGCGGGGGGCGGCGTTCCTGGGGCCCCAAATGTGGGGGGGCGCACCCGTGGGGGCCCCCCTCCACACTATGGTTGCGAAAGGGTGACGGGACATGGGGGCTTCGACCTACGGGACGAAGGAGGCATGGGTGAAGGTTGATCGATGACGAGCTACATCATCCGACGGCTCGGACAGTTCGTATTGGTCTTCTTCGCGGCGACATTCCTCATCTTCGCCATGGTGTTCGCCATCCCGGGAGACCCGATCCGGGCCCTGGCCGGCGACAAGCCGATGCCCGCCTCGCTCCGGCAGACGCTGACCCAGCAGTATCACCTCGACGAGCCGCTCCTGGTCCAGTACTGGTATTACATCACCGGCGTCCTTCAGGGTGACCTCGGCACCAGCTTCAACAATCGCGAGGTGACCGAGATCATCGCCGAGCGCTTCCCCCGGACCCTCCGCCTCGCCATATATGCCTTCATCATCGAGGTGGTGATCGGCGTCTCTGCCGGCATCTGGGCCGGGATCCGGAAGGACAAGTTCTTCGACTCCCTGGTCAAGATCAGCACCGTAGCGGTCATCTCGGTCCCGATATTCGTATTGGGCTTCATGGCCCAGCTCATCATCGGAGTCCGGCTGGGCTGGCTGCCGGTGACGGCGGGCAACCCACCGAGTCTCTACGGATACTTGCTACCCGCACTCGTCCTCGCCTCGGTCTCCCTTGCCTATGTGGCTCGTCTCACCCGCTCCAGCCTGGTGGAGAACCTTCGCTCCGACTACGTGCGCACCGCCAAGTCCAAAGGTCTGAGTCAACGCCGGGTGATCGGGGTCCACACCTTTCGCAACTCCCTGATCCCCGTCGTCACCTTCCTCGCCATCGACCTCGGGGCGTTGATGGGTGGCGCCATCGTGACCGAGACCATCTTCAACATTCCCGGCATCGGCCGGGCCGTCTACGAGGCCACCCTGCAGCAGGAGGGCTCGGTCGTGGTGGGGATCGTGACGGTCCTGGTCATCATCTATGCGGTGGCCAACCTCGTCGTCGACGTCATGTACGCCGTGCTCGACCCGAGGATCCGGTATGACTGACACCACCAACAAGCCACCGACAGAGGCGGTCCTCGCACCCGATGTCGCCACGCCCGAGGTGGTGCCGGCCGGCGCACCACAGCGGAAGCCGGCCAGCCTGTGGAGCGATGCGTGGAAGGAGCTGAGACGGAAGCCGACCTTCGTCATCTCGGCGGTGATCATCGTGCTGATGGTGGTGATGGCGTTGTTCCCCACCCTGTTCACCTCGGTCGACCCGCGTGACTGCAATTTGCTCGATGCGCTGCAACCCCCCAGCTCTGAGCACTGGTTCGGCTTCGATCTCCAGGGCTGTGACTACTACTCCCGCACCATCCATGGGGCACGCAACTCGGTCGCAATCGGAGTGGTCGTCACCCTGTTCTCGACGCTGATCGCGGTCACACTCGGCTCGCTTGCCGGGTACAAGGGTGGTTGGATCGACTCGGTCTTGGCCCGCCTGGCCGACATATTCTTCGCCATCCCGCTGATCCTGGCCGGCATCGTCCTGCTCAACGCGCTGGGCAGCAAGAGCGTCTGGACGGTGAGCGCCGTGCTCGTCGTGTTCGGCTGGCCCACCATGCTCCGCCTGATGCGCTCCTCTGTGCTCTCGGTGCGAGAGCTCGACTATGTCGACGCCGCCCGTGCCCTGGGCGCCAGCGACTGGCGAATAATCACCCGGCACGTGCTCCCCAACGGGATCACTCCGGTCATCGTCTACGCCACCATCACCGTCGGGGTGGTGATCGCAGTCGAGGCGACGCTGTCGTTCCTCAACGTCGGCCTGCAGCTGCCTGCCATCTCCTGGGGGCTGATGATCTCGGTGGCACAGAACCGGATCCTGGAGGCCCCCCACCTCCTCTTCTTCCCCGGGCTGTTCCTGAGCGTGACCGTGTTCTCCTTCATACTCATGGGGGACGCCCTGCGAGACGCCCTGGATCCCAAGCTGCGATGACCAAAGTCACCCCTTTGGACACCGCGTACGATCCGCACCGGCCCGACACCGGGGTCCTCCTCGAGGTGCGCGATCTCGAGGTCGAATTCCGGATGCGATCGGGAACGGTCAAGGCGTCCAACAAGGTCAGCTACCACGTCGACAAGGGGGAGACCCTGGCCATCGTCGGCGAGTCGGGGTCGGGCAAGACGGTCAGTGCCCAGGCGATCATGGGCATCATCGACTCTCCACCGGGGTTCGTCACCGGGGGGGAGATCCTGTTCCGGGGCAAGGACGTTCTCAAGATGGAGGAGAAGGAACGACGGCAGGTTCGGGGCGACCGCATATCGATGATCTTCCAGGACGCGCTCACCGCCCTGAATCCGGTGTTCTCGGTCGGGTGGCAGATCGCCGAGATGTTCCGCAAGCATCGAGGGATGTCGAAGTCGGAGGGCTTCAAACGAGCCGTCGAGCTGATGGAAATGGTGAACATCCCTTCCGCCGCCGAGCGGGTCAACGCCTACCCCCACGAGTTCTCGGGTGGAATGCGGCAGAGGGTGATGATCGCGATGGCCCTCGCCCTCGACCCTGATGTGCTGATAGCCGACGAGCCCACCACCGCTCTCGACGTCACCGTCCAAGCCCAGATCATGGAGCTGTTGGCCGAGCTCCAGCAGCAAACAGGGATGGGTCTCATCCTGATCACGCATGACCTTGGGGTGGTGGCCGAGGTCGCCGACCGGGTGTCGGTGATGTATGCCGCCGAGGTCGTCGAGAACGCCGACATCGGTGAGCTCTTCGAGCGGCCCTATCACCCCTACACCGAGGGCCTGATGCGATCGCTGGTCCGTCCCGACCACAAGGGTGGCCGGCTCTCCCCGATCAAGGGCTCGCCACCCGACCTTCTCGCCATCCCATCCGGATGCCCGTTCCACCCGCGCTGCGATTACGCCCAGGACGTCTGCCGAACCGACGATCCGCCTCTGCGTGTGATCGAAGAGGGACGGAGCTCCGCCTGCCACTTCGCCGAGGTGTTCTCCGATGCCTGAGCCGATCCTCTCCGTCCGCGACCTGGTCAAGCATTACCCGATACGCCAGGGTGTGTTCCGGCGCCAGGTGGGATCCATCAAGGCCGTCGACGGGGTCAGCTTCGACCTGATGCCCGGTGAGACACTCGGGCTGGTCGGTGAGTCGGGCTGTGGGAAGTCCACCGTGGCCCGGACCTTGCTCAGGTTGATCGAGCCCACGTCGGGACAGGCTCTGTACAAGGGGACCGACATCTTCTCGCTGGGGAAGGGCGACATGCGTGAGCTCCGCCAGCACATCCAGATCATCTTCCAGGACCCCTACGCCTCCTTGAACCCGCGAATCACGGTGGGTGACATCATCGCCGAGCCCTGGTCGATCCATAGCGATCTGCTCCCCAGGGCCAAGGTGGGGGACCAGGTTCGCCAGCTCCTCGAGTTGGTCGGGCTCAACCCCAACCACGTCAACCGGTACCCGCATCAGTTCTCCGGGGGCCAGCGTCAGCGGATAGGGGTCGCCCGGGCCCTTGCCCTCAACCCGAGCATCATCATCTGCGACGAGCCGGTGTCGGCCCTCGACGTCTCGGTGCAGGCCCAGGTGGTAAACCTGCTCGAGGACATCCAGGACGAGTTCAACCTCTCCTACATCTTCATCGCCCACGACCTGTCGGTGGTCCGTCACATCTCCGACCGGGTGGCGGTGATGTACCTGGGAAAGATCGTCGAGGAAGGTGTGGAGACCGACCTCTACCGCAACCCGTCCCATCCCTACACCCAGGCCCTCCTCTCCGCGGTGCCGGTTCCCGATCCCGCCAGCGAGAAGAAGACACGCATCTTGCTCCAGGGCGATGTGCCTTCGGCGGCCAACCCGCCCTCGGGTTGTCATTTCCGCACCCGGTGTTGGAAGGCGCAGGAGATCTGCGCCGAGGTGGAGCCACCGCTGGAGCAACACTTCGACACCCTGGCCGCCTGCCATTTCGCCGCCCCGCGCGAGGTGTTCGCCGAGAGCTGACGGCCGTCTGGTTCATTCCACGAGGATTCGGGCTCTTTCAGCCGCGGTCAATCCAACAGAACGATCACAAACCCTGGAGGCTCTCCGGGTTCTCCAGGCCGGACAGATCACCCGGCTCCTGCCCCAAGGCCACGGCCTTGATCACCCGACGCATGATCTTGGCGGAACGGGTTCGCGGCAGATCCCCGACCCACTTGATGCTTCCGGGTCGGAAGGCCTTGCCCAGGTTCCCGATCACGGCCGCCTCTACCCGCTCTGTCAGCATCTCGTCGACGACGATGCCCGGTGCAGGGACGACGTAGACCGCGATCGATTCGCCCTTCACATCGTCGGGCATGCCGATGGCCGCCGCCATGGTGATCTCGGGCAAGGCCACCACCGCCGACTCGATCTCGGCAGGCCCGATCCGCTTGCCCGCGATGTTCAGGGTGTCGTCGGATCTTCCGTGTAGGAACCAGAAGCCATCGGCGTCGATCGACGCCCAATCACCATGGACCCAGACGTCGGGAAAGCGGGACCAGTAGGTCTCGAGGTAGCGGTCCGGTTCGCCCCAGAACCCTCGGGTCATCCCGGGCCAGGAGCCGCGGATCACCAACTCGCCGACCTCGTCCCTCACCGGGTTCCCTTCCTGGTCGAAGATGTCCGCATCAACGCCGAACGACGGCGCGCCCACCGACGTTGGCTTGAGCCCGTCGAGCAGGTTCACCCCGACGATGACCGCCCCGATCTCCGTTCCCCCGGATATGTTCACTATGGGCCGCGTCCGACCACCGACTTCGTCGAACAGCCACCACCAGGGGCCGGGGTTCCATGGCTCGCCGGTGGACCCGAAGGTGTGGAGACGGGACAGGTCGTGCTTGCTCGCCTGCTCGGCACCGTGTGGCTGCAGCGCCCTGATCAGTGTGGGTGAGATGCCGAGGAAAGTGACGCCGAGCCCGGAGGCCACCCCCCAGAGCCGATCAGGGCCGGGATGGTCCGGCGCCCCGTCATAGGTGGCGATCGCGGCGCCGTTGGTGAGGGCGGCAACGACCGTCCACGGTCCCATGATCCATCCCATGTCGGTGGCCCACATCACCACGTCCTCCCGCCCGATCTCGGCGTGGAAGGCACCCTCCGCGGCCAGTTTCACGGTGAGGCCGGCCTGTACATGCACCGCGCCCTTGGGCCGGCCGGTGGTGCCCGACGTGTAGGCGATCAGAACGGGGTCCTCGGCGCCGGTGGGAGCTGGCCCCACCGCGTCGGCGACCGGCACCAGTTCGTGCCACCAATGATCCCGCCCCGCCCTGATCGGGGTCTCGGCGCGGTCTGTGTAGTCGAGGACGATGACGTCGTCGATGCCACCGACCATGTCAACCGCTTCGTCGGCTACCTCTTTCATCTCTACGAGACCGCCGCGGCGCCGGAACCCGTTGGCGCAGATGAGCGTCCGTGGCCGGGGGTCATCCAACCTGGTGGCCACGGCGTCGGCGGCGTACCCGGAGAAGACCGGAATGAAGATGGCGCCGATCCGGGCGACCGCCAGCAGCGCCACCACCGCCTCCTGGCTCATCGGGAGAAAGACGGCTACGGCGTCGCCTCTCGACACACCGAGGCCGTTGAGCGCGCCGGCCAGACGGCTCACCTCCTCCCGGAGTTGGCCAAAGGAGAGCTCACGTCTCTCGCCCGTCTCCTTCTCGCTGCGAACCGCAACCCGGCCCGGGTCCTCCTCCGCCCATCGGTCGACGCAGGCACGACTCAGGTTGAATCGGCTCCCGACGAACCAGGTGGCCCAGGCATGACCACGGGAGGTGTCGCGGACCGCTCGCCACTCGCTGTCGAAGGGGAGCCCCAGGTGGTCGACCACGGCCGCCCAGAACCACTCCGGGTCGCGGGTGGACCTGGCCCGCAGCTCTTCGACGGTGGCGATTCCGTGGGTCTCCATGAATGCCCTGGTCCTGGATGCCGAAACCTGTTCGAGAGTCGGCCGCCAAACGATCTCCTCTGGGGGGCGACCCCCAGACCCCCGCACTGTGTCTCCTGGTCCCGTCGTCATCGTCGTCGAGGGTAGATCGCTGCCGGTCTACCGGCCCTGTCCTGCCTACTCTCCTCACCGATGGACGAGGGCCACCACGAGCATCTCGACAACCGGGTCTTTCGCAGACGCACGCTGGTCGTGGCCGGGGTCCTGCTCCTCACGGCGGCAGCGCTCTATCTGCTCTTTCGTCTGCGGAGCCTGCTCTTCATGCTGTTCGTCGCCGTGTTCATCGCGGTGGCAATCGAGCCTGCGGTTCACTTCCTCGAGAAGCGGGGATGGCGAAGGGGCTTAGCCACCGGCATGGTGTTCCTGGTGGGCTTGATCCTCTTCGCCCTGTTCCTGATGCTTCTCGTCCCGCTGTTCGTCAATCAGTTCAACGAGTTGATCGATGAGCTCCCCGTCTACATCGAGACGGTGTCCGAACAGCTCAGCTCCTGGCTCAACGTGGAAATCTCGACCGAGTCTCTCCAGGAGGAGGCAGCCGGCCTTCCCGACCTGATCCTGGGGGCGGGCGGCACGATTCTCGGTGGAGTGGTCAGCGTCACCACCGGTGTCTTCAGCTTCCTCTTCTTCGTGATAACGGTGGGCATCTTCGCCTTCTACATGGTCGCCGAGCTCCCCAAGCTGCAGTGGACAGTGCTTTCCACCATGAATGCGAAACGACAGCGGGACGCCCTCCACGTCTGGGACGTAGCGGTCGAGAAGATGGGCGGCTACATCTACTCCCGACTGATCCTGGCTCTGGTGAGTGGTGCGCTCACCGCACTGTTCCTCACGCTCCTCGATGTGCCCTTCGCCATCTCGCTCGGGATCTGGGTGGGCGTGCTCAGCCAGTTCATCCCGGTGGTGGGGACCTATCTGGCCGCGATACTGCCTGCCATCGTCGCCCTGTCCTCGCGTGGTGTGAGCACGATGGTGTGGGTGATCCTCTACTTCCTGGCGTATCAACAGCTCGAGAACTATCTGATCGCCCCTCGAATCACCCAGCGCACGATGGAGATACACCCTGCCGTGTCCATCGGCGCCATCATCGTCGGGTCCGCCCTGCTCGGCCCCATCGGGGTCATCCTCGCCCTGCCCACGGCCGGCATCATCCAGGCCCTCATCTCCGAGACACGGAGCCAGCACGAGGTGATCCTTGACGACGAATCAGAGCCGACTCCCACGCCATGACCTCGGGGGGGCGTGAACAAGCGGCCACGGGCAGATGGCTGACGATGCCACTGGCCCTGGCCATGATCCTCGTGGCCTGCACCGGGGAGGCCGAGCCGACAACCACCACCGGCCCGGTGACGACCACCCTCCCCCCCCACGACCACCACCACGGAGGCGACCACGACCAGTCTCTCACTGGGCGAGTGCCGCGACGCGTTTTGTGTCAGGTATCACATCCGCCCCGAGGCGGCGTGGGCGGACGGCACCCCGGTCACCGCCAACGATTTCGTCTTCACCTACGAGACCGTCGCCGATCCCGCATATGACATCGCCAGCCGGGAGGGCTACGACCTGATCACCGGTTACGAAGTGGTCGACGAGAAGACCGTCCTCTTCGCATTCAACGAGATCTACGCCCCGTGGCAGACGTTGTTCAGCACGATCCTCCCCGCCCACGTCCTCGAGGGCCAGCCGTTCGACACCGCCTGGGACGATGCCATCACCATGGGCTCGGGGCCGTTCACCTTCGTCGAGTGGGCGCCCGAGGATCGAATCGTCCTCGCTCGCAACCCCGACTACTGGGGGGAGGCTGGGGGTGACGTGCAGACACTCAACATCGTGTTCCATCCGGATGCCGCAGCCGGGGCCGACGCACTCGACGACGGGGAGATCGATGTCTTCTATCCGCAGCCATACGTGTCGCTGATGGAGGAGGTGGACAGCATCGACGGCATCGAGTGGGTCACCGGGGTCGGGCCGGTTTGGGAGTACTTCGGATTCAACCAGGACGACCTGCGTCTCCAGCAGCTGTTCGTTCGCCAGGCCTTCACCCAGGGCATCAACCGGGAAGCCATCATGGATGCGGTGGTGCGCCCGATCACACCCGACGCGCAGCTGCTCGGCAACTCCGTTTGGCTCAATGGCACCGCCTCCTACGAGGACCACTACAACAGCCTCTTCCCATACGACCCGGCCGCAGCCGAAGGGCTCCTGTCTACCAACGGCTGTGTGCGAGGCGAGGACGGGATCCATGTCTGCAATGGCGAGCGGCTCTCCTTCTCCTGGGCCACCACATCGGACAATGAGGCGCGCGATCTCCATTTCGAGCTCGCGCGGGCCGATCTGGAGGCCATAGGGATCGAGATCACCCCCGATTTCGGCCCCACGTCGGAGCTGCTCCAGACCGCCAACCTCCAAGGGGGCTCTGACGTATGGCAGACCACGAATCTAGCCTGGGTCGCCCAGCCCGACCCGGCGTGGGGCAATTCGCGCTTCTACTGCCAGGGAGATGCCCTCAACGGGTTCGGCGCATTGAACTTCTTCCGCTATTGCGACGAAGAGGTGGACGTCCTGATTCGTCGCACCGATATGATCATCGATCCCTCGGAGCGGGCGGCCACCTACAACCAAGCCGACGAGCTCTGGCTGGCCGCGACCCCGATGATCCCGATGTACCAGCGGCCAACCCTCCTCGCCTGGAACTCGCAGATCCAGGGGCCCGGCGACAATCCCTCCCAGGTCGGGCCGCTATGGAACGTGGGTGATTGGACCGGGCTGGAAGAGGTGAGCTTCGGCATCGAGAACGAGCCCGAGTCGATGAACGTGCTCGAGCCCGCCGGCACCGAGCCCGAGACCAGGTTCATAACCACTGCCGTGCTCGAGGGGGCGTTCACCATCACCCCCGACTTCGAATACGCCCCCCTCCTCGTGGAGAGCGCGGAGCCAATCGTCCCGGAGGGCTGATCACGTCATGAGTGGCCCCCTTCAGGGAGTGAGGGTGGTCGAGATCGCCGCCATCGGTCCGGCTCCGTTCTGCGGGATGGTCCTGGCCGACCTCGGCGCCGATGTGATCCGTGTCGACCGGGCCGATGCCGCGGCCCCGGGACACACGAAGACTTCCAGGCACGACCTCATGTGCCGGGGGAAGAGGTCGATCGCCGTGGACCTCAAGCACGAGCGGGGAGTGGATGTCGTGTTGCGTCTGGTCGAGGGCTCCGCTGCCCTCATCGAGGGTTTCAGGCCCGGTGTCACCGAACGTCTCGGCATCGGCCCTGCCCCCTGTCTCGCCCGCAACCCGCGTCTGACCTACGGGCGAATGACCGGCTGGGGCCAGGAGGGCGCGCTCTCTGCTCGGAGCGGCCATGACATCGATTACATCGCCCTGTCCGGGGCACTGGCCGCCATCGGGCCCGAGGACCGGCCCACCCCTCCGCTGAACCTGGTCGGAGACTTCGGGGGTGGGGGCATGCTCCTGGCCGTGGGGGTGCTAGCCGGTGTCATCCACGCCAGGGAGAGCGGCCAGGGCCAGGTGGTGGATGCCGCCATGGTGGATGGCTCAGCGCTGTTGACCACTGCCATGCACGGCCACATCGCCGAGGGATGGTGGGTGCCGGCCACCCGCGAATCGAACCTGCTCGACGGCGGGGCGCCCTTCTATGCGGTGTATGAGGCACGTGACGGAGGGCATGTGGCGGTGGGCGCTCTCGAGCCGCAGTTCTACCAACTGCTGCTGGAAGGTCTCGAAATCGCGCCGGATTCTCTGCCCGACCGGACGGATCGATCGTCATGGCCCCGGATCAGGTCGGTCTTCGCGGCCCGGTTCCTCGAGCGGCCCCGGGACGAGTGGGCCGGGATCTTCTCTGGCATCGACGCCTGTGTCGCCCCGGTTCTGAATGCCGTGGAAGCCCCGAAGCACCCACACAACCGGGGGCGCTCGGTCTTCGTGGAGGTCGAAGGGGTGTTGCAGCCGGCACCTGCGCCGAGATTCGATCGCACTCCGGCCGGGATACCGGAGGGCCCGCCGTTCCCTGGTCGCGACACCGACGAGGTACTGGCCGGGCTCGGCTTTAGCCAAGAGCAGGCAGGTATGCTCCGCCGCGTCGGAGCAGTGGCCTGAACCGCGGAGGACTGATGACCCAGGAAGCCATCTTGGCTGAGCGTGAGGCGATCGATGCCGAGGTGGAAGGGAAGACGATCGTCGATTATCTCAACAGGAACGCCGAGCGTCGCGGCGATCAACCCGCCATCCACTACAAGGACGGCGACTGGAAGAGCCTGACCTGGCGCGAGTACCGCCAGGCCGTTCACGAGGCTGCCGCCGGACTGCAGGACCTTGGTGTCGGCGAGGACGAGTTCGTCGCCATCATGGCGGGGAATCGTCCCGAGCACGTGATCGCGGACTACGCCGCGATCCACTCCGGCGCCACTGCGGTGACCATCTACTCCACCCTGACTGCTCCCCAGGTCCAGTACATCGCGGACAACTGCAAAGCGACAGTGGCCATCCTCGAGAACCTCGAGTTCATGAAGAGGTGGGAGGAGATCCGCTCCGAGCTCCCCAATCTCCGGTATGTGGTCCTGATGTCCGGCGCCGAGAACTACGACACCGCCGAGTGGGTGTTGAGCTGGGACGATCTGTTGAACAGGGGCAGGAGACGGCTCGAATCCGATCCCGGGGCGGTGCAGCGAGCCGCAGACGCCATCACTCCTGACACCCTGGCCACCCTCATCTACACATCGGGCACCACCGGCACCCCCAAAGGGGTCATGATCAGCCAGCGCAACGTGGTTTGGACCGCGGAGTGCCTGCGCCGGGCCGCCGACATCGATCTCGGGCCGCGGATGGTGTCCTACCTGCCCCTCGCCCATATCGCAGAGCGTCTGGCCACCCACTACCTGGCCACCTATCTGGCCGGACAGGTCTGGTACTGCCCGAACCTGGCCGGGGTGTTGGAGTACATCCAGGAGGCGCGCCCGACCCTCTTCGTCGGAGTGCCCCGGGTATATGAGAAGTTCCACTCCAGGCTGACGGCTCGCTTCGCCGAGACCCACGGGGTCAAGAAGGCTCTGCTCGATCGCGCCTTGCACGCCAACAAGAAGCGTGTCCTGGCCGAGCAGGACGGGAAATCGGGCTCGGCCCTGGCCGGGGTGCTCGACTCGATAGTCCTCTCCAAGGTCCGTGAGCAACTGGGGATGGACCAGGTTCAGCTGGCGATCACCGCCGCCGCCCCGGTCAATCCGGACCTGGTCTTGTTCTTCCAGACCCTGGGCATCCCGCTCTTCGAGCTGTACGGCATGTCGGAGACCACCGGTCCCGCCACGACCAATCTCCCCGGCGCCTTCAGACTCGGGTCGGTTGGCAAGGCGCTGCCGGGAGTAGAGGTGCGTCTGGCCGAGGACGATGAGCTCCTGATGAGGGGCGGGGTGATCACCGACGGCTACTACAAGCTGCCGGTCGACACCGCCGAGACCTTCGACGCCGAGGGTTGGCTCCACTCGGGCGACCTGGCCCGCATCGATGACGACGGGTTCGTCTGGATCGTGGGCAGGAAGAAGGAGATCATCATCACTGCCGGGGGCAAGAACATCGCCCCGGCCAAGCTGGAGACGATCCTGGGCAACCACCCTCTGATCTCCAAGGCATGCATGGTCGGCGACGGGCGCAAGTTCCTCGCCATGATCATCGCCCTCGATCACGAGGAGGCGCCTGCGTGGGCCGAGGCCAACGGGCTGGTGTATGAGGACCTCGCCGCCTTCTCCAGGCTGCCCGAGGTCGCGGCCGAAGTGGAACGCGCCCTGGCAGAGGCCAACCTGACGGTGTCGTCTGTGGAGCAGGTGAAGAAATGGGTGGTGGTGCCGGACGAGTGGACCCCCGACTCGGGTGAGGTGACCCCGTCTCTGAAGCTCAAGCGCAAGATCGTGCTGGAGAAATACGCCGACGAGATAGACAGCCTCTACGCAGGGGTCTGAGGGGCGGCCCCCGCGGGCAGTCATGCGACGAGACCTCTTCGAAGCCGACCACGAGATCTTTCGCTCGACCGTCCGTGAGTTCGTCGAACGCGAGGTCGCTCCGAACGTGGCCAAGTGGGAGGCCGAGGGCAGGGTCGACAAGGAGATGTTCCGCAGGGCGGGCCGGGCGGGTCTGCTGGGGATGGCGATCCCGGAGGAACACGGCGGTGGGGGCGTCTCCGACTTCCGCTTCAACATGGTGATCGGCGAAGAGCTGATGCGTGGCGATGCCATGGCCTCGGGGATGTGCATCACCCTCCACAACGACGTCTGCCTGCCCTACTTCATACATCTCTGCGATGGGGAGCAGGCCCGGCGGTGGATGCCGGGCCTCGTCTCGGGGGATCTCATGTCCGCCATCGCCATGACCGAGCCCGGGGCGGGGTCGGACCTGGCCGGCATCAAGACCACGGCGATCCGGGACGGTGACGTGTACCTGGTCAATGGGTCCAAGACCTTCATCACCAACGGGATCAACTCCGATCTGATAATCACCGCGGTCAAGACCAACCCCGACGAGCGCCACAGCGGGATGAGCCTCCTCGTCCTCGAGGACGACATGGCAGGGTTCAGCCGGGGCCGGAATCTCGACAAGATCGGGCTCCATGCCCAGGACACCGCCGAGCTCTTCTTCGACGATGTCCGGGTCCCCGTCTCGAACCGCCTGGGCGAGGAGGGGAGGGGCTTCGTCTACCTGATGGAGAACCTGCCGCAGGAGCGTCTCAGCCTGGCCACGGGATCGGTGGCCCACGCCGAGGCAGCCTTCGAGTGGACCCTGGCCTACGTGCGGGAGCGTGAGGCGTTCGGACAGCCTATTGGTGCCTTCCAGACGGTCAGGCATCAGATGGCGGAGATGAGGACCGAGCTCGACATCGCCCGGACCTACGTGGACCGTCAGGTACTCGCCCTCAACAGCGGCGAGCTGAGCGCCGAAGAGGCGGCGAAGGCGAAGTGGTGGGTGACCGAGATGGAGAAACGGGTCATCGATCGATGTCTCCAGCTCTTCGGGGGCTGGGGCTACATGGAGGAGTACCCGATTGCGAGGGCATATCGGGACTCACGAGTGCAGACCATCTATGGGGGCACGACCGAGATCATGAAGGAGATCATCGGCCGGTCTCTGGGTCTCTGAGCCATCCGAAATCGGGACAACCAGGTTCGACAAGCGGCACGATGCAACCCAATTACGAAGCAGTATCGATCAGGGAGTGAGCGATGGGTGAGCCGATCACGTTCGATGGGCGGGTGGCGATCGTCACCGGGGCCGGGGGTGGCCTGGGCAGGGAGTACGCCCTGGAGCTGGGGAGACGGGGCGCCATGGTGGTGGTCAACGACCTGGGTGGCGCGGTGGACGGTTCCGGCTCGTCACAGTCCGCCGCCGATCAGGTGGTTGCCCAGATCAGCGAGGCCGGCGGAGATGCGGTGGCCAACTACGACTCGGTGGCCACGCGTGAAGGCGGAGCGGCCATCGTCCAGACCGCGGTCGACAGCTTCGGTGGGGTGGACATAGTCATAAACAACGCCGGCATCTTGAGGGACAAGTCCTTCGCCAACATGACCCTCGACGAGGTCGACGCCGTGCTCGACGTCCATCTGAGGGGGGCGTTCCATGTGTCGCACCCCGCGTTCAAGGTGATGAAGGAGCGTGGCTATGGCAGATTCGTCCACACCACTTCGGCTTCGGGGCTCTTCGGCAACTTCGGGCAGGTGAACTACGGCGCGGCCAAAGCCGGCCTGGTCGGGCTCTCCAACGTCCTCGCCATCGAAGGAGCGAAGTACAACATCAAGTCGAACGCAGTGGCCCCCACCGCCCGCACCCGGATGACAGAGGAGGTCCTAGGCCCGTTCGTCGAGATGTTCGACCCCGCCCAGGTCATGCCCATGGTCGTGTACCTCTGCTCGGAGCAGAACGAGCTGACCCATGAGATCTTCACAGTCGGTGGTGGGCGCTACGGCCGGGTGTTCATCGGCACCAACACGGGCTGGTTCGCCGGCCAGGGTGTGGTGCCGTCGATCGAAGAGGTGAGGGAGCACATTCCCGAGATCCGCGACATCACCGAGCACGTCGTGCCCGGGGACATCAATGAGGAGCTGATGATCCTGGCTCGCCTGGCGGGTGGCTGAGCGATGCCGATCGATCTGGAGCAGGCAGTCGGCGCCGAGCTGGAGGGGACCACGTTCAGCTGGGACGAAGACGATGTCATCCTCTATCACCTGGGCATCGGAGCCGGTGTCCCGCCAACCGACCCCGCCGAGCTGAGGTACGTGTACGAGGGGGAGCTTCACGTGCTGCCTACTTACGCCACCATCCCCCAATTCCCCATCATGATGAGCATCGGTGTCACCCCCGGGTTCGACGTCAACCCGGCGATGATCCTCCACGGGGAGCATGAGATCGTCCTCCACGACACCATCCCCACCGCAGGCACGGTCGCCCAGACGGGCCGGGTGGCAGATGTGCTGGACAAGGGAAAGGGGGCGCTGGTGATCGTCGAGATCGTCTCCGTCCTGGAGAAGACCGGCCGCCCCCTGTTCACCAACCGGGCTTCCATATTCATGAGGGGCGAGGGCGGCTTCGGCGGTCAGAGCGGCCCCTCCACAGCCGATCTCAGACCGCGACGGCCACCCGATCACGTCGTGGAGAGCCCGACCCTGCCCCAACAGGCACTGCTGTACCGAATGGCATCGGGCGACAAGAACCCGCTGCATGCCGAGCCCGGGTTCGCAGCCTTCGCCGGATTCGACCGGCCGATATTGCACGGGCTCTGCACCTACGGGATGGTGTGCAAGGCGGTCGTAGACCGGGCGGTGCATGCCGGGCTTGGTGCGGTCGCGTCGTTCCAGGCCAGATTCTCCGGTGCCGTCTATCCGGGAGAGACTTTGGTCACCTCGGTCTGGGAGGAGGGGGACAGGATCCTGGTCAGCGCCGACGTGAGAGAACGTGATACCACCGTCCTCTCCAACGGACAGATCTGGCTACGCCCCTAGATCTCTAGGCCACGATCTCCACCGGCGTGCCCAAGCGCACCATTTGGTGGAGCCTGGTGATGACTTCGTTGGGGACTCTCACACAGCCCAGTGATGATGCCTGGCCGATCGACCATGGGATGTTCGTCCCGTGAATCCCGATGATGCCGTCGCCACCGTTGTACTCGGTGATCGTGTCCGACCGGGCGGAGAGACCGAGTGCATGCGGGCCCCAGGTGCTGTCGGGGTTGGCCATGGTGACACTGTCGGTGACGAAGAAGCGGCCGGTAGGCGTCGGGTTGCGATCGGTCCCGATCCCCACCTCGGTGGTCAACACCTCGCTGCTCCCGACCCGGTAGGAGAGGGTGCGATCGGAGAGGTCGATCAGCATGCTTCCTTCCACCACGAACATCGCCATGCCATCGGTTCGAACCCATCCCTCAGACCCATTGGGCCGTATCGGGAGCATCACCCGGGCCCATCCCGCCCGAGGGCCTTCCAGAACCACCAGCACGGTGTTCGTCCCGAGGATGGTGGTCGGTTCGATGGCCCGGATGGGCTCGGTTGCGCCCGGCTCGGCGAACACAGAGACAACGTCCCTGGCTCCCAGGACGAGTGAGGCCCCCTCGGGGAGCGACTCCACATCCAATGTCTCGACGGCGGTGGTCGTGGTGCTCGACGTAGGCGAGGTGCTCGACGGCGACAGGGTGGTGCTCGGGGCGGTGAACACCGGCGCCGTGGAGTCGGCTGTTGGCGCGGGCTCGGTCCGCTGGCCGCCGTAACAGGCTGCCAACAGCGCGCAGAGGAACGCGAACACGGTGAGTCGACGCATCGCGAGGGATGGTATCGGCACATGTCGAGGCCGACTGTTCACGATAATGGCGGCCGGTTAGCCTGCCCGCCGATGCCGAGGGTCCTGGTGAGCGACTTCATCCCGGGCGACCTTCTCGATCCTCTCGCCGGGATGGCGGAGATCGAGATGTGGGACCAGGGGGGGAGAGCGCCTAGGGCCTGGCTCCTGAAGCACCTCCCCGGTTGTGAGGGTTGGCTTTCGATGCTCTCCGACGACATCGACGCCGAGCTGCTCGACGCGGCCCAGGGCCTACGGGTCATCTCCCAGATGTCGGTTGGGGTCGACAACATCGATGTCTCCGCCTGCCGCGAGCACGGCGTGACCGTGGGCCACACTCCCGATGTGCTCACGGAGGCCACCGCCGACACCGCTTTCGCGCTCATGGCCGCCGCGGTGCGGAGGATCCCGGAGGGAGCCCAGATCGTGAAGAGCGGCCAATGGGGGCCTTGGGATCCGTGGCACTTCCTCAGTGGCGACCTCCATGGCGCGACCATCGGCATCGTGGGCATGGGACGGATCGGGCAGGCGATCGCCCGCCGCGCTCGAGGGTTCGACATGGAGGTCGTCTACACGGCACGGTCTCGCAAGGAGATCGCCGACGCAACCGAGATCGATCTCCACGGTTTGCTGCGAATGTCGGACATCGTGGTCATCTCCGTCGGGTTGGATGGCGAGACACGGGGGATGATCGGTCGGGAAGAGTTGAAGCTCATGAAGGAGACCGCATTCCTCGTCAACGTCGCGCGGGGCCCGATCGTCGACACCGATGCCCTGGTCGCGGCTCTCGCTGCCGGCGTCATCGGTGGTGCTGCGTTGGACGTGACCGATCCCGAGCCGCTGCCGGCGGACCATCCCCTCCTCGAGTTCCACAACTGCCTGGTGGTACCTCATATCGGGAGCGCCACGATTGGAGCGAGACGTGCGATGGCAACACTGGCCGTCGCCAACCTCACTGCTTACCTGCGGCAGCAGCCGATGCCTGCATGGCTGCCCGGGAGTGCCCAGCAACCACAGGGCGACTACCCTGGCACCGGTCCCCCTCCACTAGCCGGATAAGCCTGCGTCATGCTCGAATTGCCCAAGTCCAAGTCTCTCGAAGTCAATCCCGGCCAGGACCGGCTTCGCGAGCTCACGCTCGAGCGAACGCCCAGGGTCACGGTCACGGAGTTCGACAACCTCAACTACCAGGCCGAGGTGACTTCCCGTCTCAGCAAGTCCACGTTCTTCGTGGCAGACCACGAGATTCATCAGAACCGGATTTCGAGAGCCGAGGCGGACGAGTGGGCCCGGCTCCAGGACGAGCACGTCGCCTCACAGGAGATGCTCCTCATCGAGGGTCGGGTCGGCCCCGATCCCTCCTTCAGCATTCCCAGCCGGCTCATGATCGAGGCGGGGCAAGCCAACATCGCCGGGATGCAATCACAGCTCTTCTTTCCACCGGCCCCGGGTGGGTCGCCCCAGTTCACCGTCATCTACACGCCATCGCTGCCCGCCCCGGGGAAGCCCGACGACCGACTCATCATCGTCGACCTGGAGAACTGGGTCACCCGAGTGCTGGGATCGGACTATTTCGGTGAGTCGAAGATGGGCAGTCTCCGGATGTGGGGCAAGCTGACCCATGACCTGGGTGGTCTCGCACTCCACGCCGGGCTCAAGACCTTTCCAGCCGAGTCGACCCGGTCTGGCGAGGAGGAGTCGATGCTGATCATCGGGCTTTCGGGCACCGGAAAGACCACCACC
Organism: Acidimicrobiia bacterium; assembly: GCA_025937235.1. GTDB lineage: Bacteria > Actinomycetota > Acidimicrobiia > Spongiisociales > ZC4RG35 > JARDZU01. Next base: position 5,514 of record JAICRU010000048.1, on the reverse strand, counting down.
ACCTTCCGTCAGCAGGCAGGGTCCCTCCCGGTCCAGGACGATTTCGTGGCCCTCATGCCCGGCGGCGTCATCCATACCACCGAGAATGGCTGCTTCGCCAAGACCTTTGGCCTCGATCCCGATGACGAGCCCACGATATACGGCGGCACCACCAGGCCCGACGCATGGCTCGAGAACGTGTCGGTGACTCCCGACGGGAAGGTCGACTTCTTCGACACCAACTACACCGCCAACGGGCGTAGCACCTTTCCCTTGGCCAACATCCGGCATCGCGACCCCAAGGACGCACCCCGCGCCCGGTATCTGCTGATGCTGAACCGGTCCGACCACATCATTCCCGGGGTAGCCCGTCTTCACCGTGACCAGATCCCGGCGTACTTCATGCTGGGGGAGACCAAGGGGACGTCGGCCGGTGGCGCGGCCGAGGCGGGCAAGAGCCTCCGGGTGCCGGGCACGAACCCGTTCTTCTTCGACGACAACGCCCTGCAAGGGAACCGGCTCCTCGAGCTCCTCGCCACGATGCCCGATCTGGAGGCCTTCGTCCTGAACACGGGCCGGGTCGGCGGCGAGGGGGAGGGGTCGAAGAAGGTCCGGATACAGGACTCTTCGGCGATCGTGCAGGGGATCGTGGAAGGGACGATCTCATGGGAGACCGATCGCGACTTCGGCTACGACGTGGCCACCTCGGTCCCTGGGGTGGATGACCTCGAGCTGCTCCAACCCGCTCGCCTCTACGCCAGAACGGGGAGGGAGCGAGAGTACGAGGAGATGGTGGCTCGCCTCGGCAAGGAGCGCGCCGAGTATCTCGCCGGTTACACCATGCTCGATCCGGTGGTGGCCTCCGGTCTCTGAGTCTGCCCCTCCATCAGGCGGGGAAGACCAGGAGCAGGCATCCCGAGCCCACCGCGATGTCGGCGATGGGGGCCTTCATCACGTTGCTGACTCCCCAGGTGGAGCCGGGCTCGAACGTGGCCCGCTCCAGCTCCCATTTCAACCCCCGGGTGGTCAGCCCTGTGACCGCACCGCCGACGGCGAGGAGGGTGACGGTGGCACCTGGGTCGCCGTGGACGATTCGGCGTCGTCTGATCACATGTGCCCGCCCCCTCGAGGAGACCCAGTCCATCTCAACCTCAGACCAGCGCTCGTCACAGATCAGGGAGGCGGTGGCAAGCTCGTGATCCAGTCGCCCACCGGCCCCGCCCACCACGACCACTCGCGACGGCTCGTCGCGCATCGCCAGCTCGAGGGCGAGATCGAGGTCGGTCTGGTCCTTGTCCACAGGGTGACGCTCGACCACGACGTGGCCAGGGATGGGCCGGGTCGTGATCGAGTCGAGATCGCCGACCAGCACGTCGACGGCGTAACCCAGGGAGAGGGCCGCATCGTAACCACTGTCCGCGGCCATGACCAGGTCGGCGATGGGCAACTCTTGAGCCAGGTCCTGTTCGAGGGAATCACCACCGGCAAAGACCAGGATCGTGTCCATAATGACAAAATCGTCTTACGCGCGCTTTCGCGGGTAAGCCCTGACCCTCAAGTAGAGGTTGAAGACTGGAAGCCGAGACGACGTCGAACGAATTGCCCACCTCATTCGATCACGACCTTCAAGATCCCCATCGCCTGGCGCAACGCCCCCTCGACTCCGGCACGCTCCGGGCCCCGGGCAAAGACGAACCCGAGGTAGCGGTCACCCTCCGGTGGGGGGTCGACGCGGCTACCCGGAGTGGTCGTGATGTCGATCGCCGAGATGTGCTCCAGTGAGCGCACCCGGTCGAGACCCTCGACTGAGATGAATCTGCCGGGTCGGGGGATCGGGACCATGAGCACCCCACTCGCCGTCTGCTCTCGTCTCAATTCGGGCTTTTCCAGCCCGATCGCGTTGCGAAGGATCAACGTCTCCAGTGTCGTCCCCAGAAGCCCGAAGTTGAGGCTCCGAGAGCAAAGGCCACCGATCGACCTCGCCGCCACCTCGATGACACGTGCACGATCGCCATCGACCTTCATCTCCACGTGGACCGGACCGTGGCTGATCCCCATCGCGCTCAGGGATGCGGCCGCCACCCGACTGCACTCTGCCTGGGAGCTCTCGGTGAGTCGGGTCGGTGTCACCAGGATCGTCTCCGGGAAGTATGGGCCCTCCGTCGCTCCCGGCTTGTCGAAGATCGCTAGGGTGGTGAGCTCGCCTTCCCTGACCAATCCCTCGAGTGCGATCTCGTCCCCGGTCATGAACTCCTCGACCACGAGCGTGCTCGTCTCGCCGACGATCGAACGCACCCTGGCCACCGCCTGTCCCAGTTCCTCCGGCCGGTCCACCCGGATCACACCTTGACCGGCTGACCGATCGAGGGGTTTGAGCACCAGGGGGAAACCCACCAGCGCGGCCGCCTCTCTCCCGTCGTTCGAAGCAGGCACAACGGCGAACTCTGGCTGGGGAACCTCGGCCCTGGCCAGGAGCGAGCGTTGCATCCCCTTGTCCCGGGTGGCAGCGGCCGCATCGGGGTCGTTTGCCCGAACCCCGAGCTTCTGTCCCGCGATCGCCGCGGCCACCACCCCGGCATCGTCGGCGGCGACGACGCCATCGATGGCGACCTGGTCACCGAGAGCGACGATGGCCTCGGCCGCCATGGTGGGATCGGAGCAGTCGACCTGGAGATAACGATCTCCCATGTCGAAGGGAGGCGGGTTCTCCGAGGCCACCACCAGGTCGACACCGAGCCCTTCGGCCGCCCGGAGGAAGTCAGAGGCCCGGTAGGTGGTGCTGGGTAGGAGGACTACGGCTGTGGGCATGGGAGGGTGGGCATGGGCTTGGGTCGTGGACCCGTTACCATCTTTACAGATGTCGGAACAGACCGTCCTCAGCATCGCCTCGGACGCATTGGACATGATCCTTCAGCTCAGGGATCAGGAGCCCGGCGAAGGCGAGTTCGCCCTGTCCATAGAAGTGACCGGGTTTCGCGGCCCTCAGTTCACGTACGAATTGGCATTCGTCGCCCTGGCCGACAAGAAGGACGACTGGGCCGAGGAGCGACATGGCGACCTGGCGGTGATCTTCCCCGAGATCGACCGTGAGAAGCTCGATGGCGCTGCCCTGGAGCTGAGCGAGCAGGGTCTCTCCATGAACAACCCGAACAGCCCGGCCCCGCCCCCGATCAGCGCGCCGGCCGGCGACCTCAGCGGTCCGCTGGTCGACCAGGTCGAGCAGGTGCTGGTGGAGCAGGTCAATCCCGCCATCGCCGCTCATGGCGGCGGCGCCGAATTGGTCTCGATAGATGGGACGATCGCCTATCTCCGTCTCTTCGGTGGGTGCCAGGGCTGCGGTCTCGCTCAGGTCACCCTGAAACAGGGGATCGAGAAGATCCTGTTGGAATCGATTCCCGCCCTCACCCAGGTGGTCGATGTCACCGATCATGCCTCCGGGGAAGACCCCTACTACCAGAGCCAGAAGAAGTAGATCGGCCCAGATGGTCGTCACGGGATGAGCGGGCCGGTCCAGCCCGTCGACGCCCCGATCGATGCTGCCATCGAACAAGGCCCCCTGGCACGCATCGACGTACGCGAGGGGCGCTCCACGACGGTGGGAGGGGTGCCGATCAGCAGGGTCCTCCCCACCAAGGGGAGACGCACGGTCGGACCCTGGTGCTTCGTCGACCTGATCCTGCCTCCCGACTTCGACGACCCGCATCCGTTGGAGGTCGGCCCCCACCCACACACCGGCCTGGCCACCGTCACCTGGCTTCTCGATGGCGAGGCGCTGCACACCGACTCGTTGGGCAGTGAGCAGCCGATCAAGCCCGGCCAGCTCAACCTGATGTCGGCCGGCGAAGGGATCGCCCATGCCGAGCTGGGCACGTCGCAAGGGATCCATGGCATCCAGATGTGGCTGGCTCAGCCCGAAGGTACGAGGCACGGCCCCTCCCGATTCGAGCACATCCCCGATCTGCCCGTTGCCGATCTCCCCGGTGCCGAGGTGAAGATCATGGTCGGAGGCTTCGACGATCTCGTCTCTCCTGCGCTCGTGGACTGGCCGACGGTGGGGCTCGACATCAGCCTTCGAGACGGACGCGCCGAGATACCCACCGATCCGGCCTTCGAGCACGCCGTGATCCCCATCGATCACAACCTCAAGGTCGACGACGCCATCGTGGAGCCGGGCTGGCTGGCACTCGTCCCCGAGGGAACGGTGTCGCTCCCGATCGAAGCGAGTGTCGATCGGGCACGGTTGCTGGTGCTTGGCGGGTCACCCCTCGGTGAGCCGATCGAGATGTGGTGGAACTTCGTCGCTCGCTCCAAGGAGGAGATCACAGCCGCTTGGCGCGCCTGGCAGACCCACGACCTCGACCGCTTCGGCCCGGTGTCGTCCAGGCTGGCCAGGATCGACGCTCCGCCTCCGCCCTGGCTCTCCATCGGCTGAGCCGGGGTCACTCATGGGTTTCACCAGGGAGCAGTTGGCCGCTTTCGCAGGCAAGACGGTCGATGACCTGCTCGGTCCACATGTCAGGCTCCTCTTCGTAGGCATCAACCCAGGTCTTTGGACCGCAGCCACCAACACCCACTTCTGCCACCCATCCAATCGCTTCTACCCGGCCCTGCGCAGGGCCGGTCTCATCGACTGGGGGTTCGACACCTCCGCAGGGATGAGCATCGAGGAGAGGGAGCGCTTGGAGCAGGCCGGGATCGGCATCACCAACCTGGTGCCGCGGGCGACAGCCCGAGCGTCGGAGTTGGGCGCGCGGGAGCTCCGCCAGGGCAGGGAGCGGGTAGAACGGGTGGTGACCGAGGTCGCGCCGGTGGTGGCGGCCGTGGCCGGGCTCACCGCCTATCGCACCGCGTTCCAGAGATCCCGGGCCGTGCTAGGCCGACAGCCGGAGACGATCGGAGAAACTCGGCTCTGGGTCGTCCCCAACCCGAGCGGTCTCAACGCGCACGAGACGACCGATTCACTGGCGAACTGGTATCGCCGGGCCGGAGAAGACGCCGGTCTCCTGTGAGCGAGCCCAGTCCACGGCAGGTGTTGTATGGGTTGGTGGCTGGCGGCTTCCTGCTGGTGGTGGCGGTCCTCGTCGCGGGCGCCGCTTCGGCCGGGCTGGTCCCGACCTGGTGGACCATCTTGATGGCAGTGACGGTGACGGTCATCGCCGTCTGGTCGGGGCTTCGCTGGCGCCGGACCGGGCCGGTGTTGGCGGCGTCGATCGGGCTCCTCGTATGCTGGGTGATCGGGACCCTTCTTCTCAGGGCTTGAGTAGAGCGCTTCTGCTGCCGATCTTGGTATCGACCAGTCAAGCGATACTCAGGATGACCCTTTGTGACCACTGAAGCGACCGTGTCGGCGCCGTCGCCGACGGAGACGATCAAGCGGATCGGCCCGCCCCTCGTCATGGCGTCGGCCCTTGGCTCGACACTTGGGATCGTCGTCGCCCAGTTCGTGGACGACCGAGACAGCAATGAGTGACGCCACCAGCGTCGGGCGGATCGTGAAGGTCGCCGGCCCGGTGATCGACGTCGAGTTCCCGCCAG
>JAICRU010000030.1 GCA_025937235.1 Acidimicrobiia bacterium | reverse complement strand
CTCGAGGCCGCCCGCACCGATCTCGACGCCGACCGACCGCGCCGCCCGGACCAGATCACGCCGCCGCACCGAGCCCGCCGAGACCGCGGCGAGAAGGATCCGGGCGGCGAGGCCGTAGCGACGGGGGGGCAGGCTGACCTCGTGGTCTCGCTGCGATCGCCGATACAATTTCGCCGGCCTTCCCGCCCCTGGCCCGGTCCGACCGGTTCGTCTGGAGAACTCGATCTCGACGAGACCCTGTGCCGCCAGCCGATCCAGGTGATACGCCGCGGTCTGTCGAGGAACGCCGACCGCATCGGCCGCCTCGTCGCGGCTGACCGGTGAGGTCGAGCGGGTGACGAAAACATACAGCCGGCGCCGGGTCGGATCGCTCAGTGAGCCTATCGGCTCCAAATCGGCATCCAGACGGTCGGGATCCATATCTGCTCACTCTAAAACGCAGTCGGGTTGACAGTAGATCTAGCCGCGGCGCGTCACCGGCCCGTCTCTTCTGGATCTTGCGGGACTGGGCCGCTATCGCAAGGCGCGCATGAACCCGTCTCGGGACCCGAGGTAGATGGAGCCCTTCCACACCACCGGGGTCGCCTCGAGACAGGACTCGCCCAGGCTGAGCGACCACAATCGGGCCGGGGCCCGGGGGTCGGCCAGGGAATAGGCCCGGACGTCGCCGAGACAGGTGGCGGTGACCAGGGTTTCGTCCACGATGGCGGGTGAAGACCAGGAGTGGAACCCGACCGCATCCTCCCAGAGCAGGGTGCCGTCAGCGGCATCCACTGCGATCAGTGAGCCCTGATGAGTGTTCAGGTAGACAACGCCTTCTCGAACCGCCGGGCTGGACCACGAGCCCGCGTCCGACGAGCCGGAGGTCAGGTCCAGCCCCCAGACACGGGGATCTCCGGCCGAATCGGGGTTGAGCTTGACGAGTTGGCCCACGGCGAGGTTCCGCTCCAGCTCGCCGGCCCCCATCTGGGAAGGCTCGTGCTCGATCGAGACGTAGAGCATCCCTTCTGCGTCGGCGGTCATGGTGGCATCGATGTCACCCCCGGCGTAGTAGTCGAACACGATGGGAGCATTGCCGTTGCGGACGTCCGAGACGTCGAGCCCGACGACCCGCCCTCCCGAGTTCGAGAAGTAGACCCGCTGGTCGAAGACGAGCACTGAGCTCTCGATGGAGACGTTGCGACCGGAGTTGGATAGGAGTGCTTCGTCGTATCCGGGCATCTGGACGAGCTTGACCGGATCGACCACCACCTTCCCTTCGGCGTCGTAGGCGCGGTTGAGCTGGACGGCGAAGAACCATCCGTTCTCGCCACCCTCGTACATGATGTCGTCGACGATTACCGGGTTGGAGTCCCAGTCGTCGTTCCAGATCCCGTCGACCTCGCCGGCATCCATAGACCAGAGCACGGTCGGCTCATCTCGGTCGAGGGCGAGAATCCGAAGCTGGTTGTCCCTCGAGCCGAAGTAGAGAAGCGGGTATCCGTCGGGGTCGAGCGTGACCGATCCCTTGATGATGTCGCCGGTCTGGAACTCGGGGCGTAGGTCCTCCCCGGTGGCAGCATCGACGAAATGGACCGCCGAGTCGTAGGCCCCGAAGATGAGCTCGGTGATCCCATCTGGCCTCTCCCAGAGGGCAGGCTGCCCGGTCCACCCCATCCCACACCAGATCCTGGTGACGCCCCCCTCCGAGGACGGGCTGCACATCTGTTCGTCGGGGTACCTCCACGCAACCGTTGGCGTGTCGGGCACCGGCCCGGCGCCGTGGTAGGTGCGGGTGGGATTGCCCCGGAACATCGTCACCCCGGGCGTGGTGCCCCAGGGCCGGCCGATCGTGAAGGCGGGCACGGTTCCCGGGTCCCGCTCCTGGGGCGCCATCGTTGTGGTGGTGGAGAGGGCAGCCGACGTCGTGGTTGGGGCCGGGGGCGATTCGGTGCCTGCGGAGGCCGTACTGGTCGGTGACGCGCCGACCTCGGACGGTGGCGCAGAAGCGGGGTCGTCGTCACGAGTGACCAGGTAGACGGCGAGACCGAGGATGAACCCGGCGGCGACCACCATGATCACCTGACCCGCTCTCTCGTTCACCTCGTGCTCCTCCTAAGCCGGGGGCGCACATGTGGCCTCACCCGTCAGCACAGGATGGCCGTGCGTCTCGATGTATGCGGGGATCAGGCAGGCGTCGATGGTCCCGTCGGGGGCCACGACCGATCTGGCCACCGCCGTCGTGGCGCTCGCCTCGGAGTTGTGGGGCCATACGAAGTTGCCCAACGACCAGAAGACCGCAGCATCGCCGACCATCTCGAGGGGCTGCATCCGGTGTGAGTGATGGCCGAATATCACGTCGGCGCCGGCCTCGATCATCGCTTGTGCCCGTTCCACGTCGTCCGGACGCGGTGTGGTGTCCAATTCCATGCCCCAATGCACCGTGACGACGACCAGATCGGCCACCTTGGCCGCCGTCTCGACCGCCTCCACCATCGAAGCCGTGTCGTCTCCACTGCGCATGCCGGGGGTGTCGGTGGTGGCGTACCAGGAGTCATCGGGAGCCACCCCACCGAAGCCGACCACGGCCACCGTCCATCCTTCGGCCTCGAACATCGCCGGCTCGCCGGCCTCCGCCATGTTTCGCCCGGCGCCGACCGGGGCGATCCCGGCCGCGAGGAGCTGGTCCCGACCGTCGACAAGGGCTTCCTTCCCGTAGTCCCCCGAATGATTGTTTCCCATGTTCGCAACCTCGATGCCGTTGGCGGGAAGGGAGGGCAGGGCCTCGGTCGGACATCGGAAGGTGAACTCCTTGTCGAGTGGGGCTCCGATGTCGGAAGGCGTGCACTCGAGGTTGACGACGGTCAGGTCGTCCTCGAGGAACAGGCCGTCGAGCCCTGACCAGGCGTGATCCCATCCCGACGTGGCCAGGGACGGTATGTAGTTGGGGTCCACGGCCACGTCACCGGCGCCCTGTATCACCAGGAAGCCCTTGGGTGGGAGGGTGGAGGTCGTGGTGGTGGGAGGAGGAGTGCGGGTGGTGGGTGGGAAAGTGACAGACGGAGCCAGAGACGTCCTGCCCACGGTGGTCGCGCTGGCCGCCCCGGTGGCGATGGAAGTGGCAGAGGAGGAGGTCGTCGAGGTAGAAGGAGTCGCAGCCGAGGGATCCGGCCCCCAAATGGTGTAAGCGGCAAACCCGGCCAGTGCGCCACCTATCAACACGACGACGAGCATGAGAGAGCGGGACACGCGAGGGTCAGGCTAAGACCCGCAGGGCCATAAGCGACGGTGCCCGGCTCAGAGGATCTGGCTGAGGAACAGCTTGGTGCGCTCCTCTTGAGGATCGGCGAAGAAATGCTCGGGAGTGCCCACCTCGACGATCTCCCCGTCAGCCATGAACACAACCCGGTTGGCCACCGCACGGGCGAAGCCCATCTCATGGGTGACCACGATCATCGTCATCCCGCCGTGGGCCAGCTCGACCATGACGTCGAGCACCTCTTTGATCATCTCGGGGTCGAGAGCCGAGGTCGGCTCGTCGAAGAGCATCACCTTGGGTTGCATGGCCAGGGCACGGGCGATGGCGACACGCTGCTGCTGTCCCCCCGACAGCTGCCCTGGGTACTTGCGCGCCTGCTCGGGGATCTTCACCCTCTTCAGCATCTGCATCGCCAGCTCCTCGGCATCCCTCTTCGGCAGCTTCCGCACCTGACGCGGGGCCAGAGTGACATTGTCCAGCACGGTGAGATGGGGGAAGAGATTGAACTGCTGGAAAACCATGCCCGTCTCCCGGCGCACCTCCTGGATGTTTCGCAGATCGTCGGAGAGCTCGATCCCATCGACCATGACCCTGCCGGCGTCGTGTTTCTCCAACCGGTTGATGCAACGGATGAGAGTCGATTTCCCCCCTCCGGATGGCCCGATCACCACGACTACCTCTTGCTGGCCGATCCGCATGTTGATGTCCTTCAACGCCTGGAAGTCGCCGAAGAACTTGTCTACCCCCTCCAACTCGATGATCGCCTCACCCGTCGCCCGGGTGGCGTCGCTGTAGTCCATCGTCGCAGTCATCTCTCACCCACCCCCAGCTTGCGCTCCAGTCTCCGCGATTCCCGCGACATGGTGTACGACCCGACCCAGAACACCAGCGCAGCGAAGCTCAGGGTCACCACGAAGAGCCCTTTGCCCAGGTAGGCGCTCTGGGAATTGACGATGAAGGTGGCGTCCAGCAACTCGGTGATGCCCAAGACCGCGACCAGCGTCGTGTCCTTGAACAGGCTGATGAACTGGCCGACCATCGCCGGGATGGTGGCACGCAGCGCCTGGGGCAGCACGATGAGGCGCATCGTCCGCCACGGGGTCAAACCCACAGCCTGGGCCGCCTCCACCTGACCTCGGGGGACGGCCTGGAGCCCGCCCCGTACCACCTCGGCGATGTAGGCCGCCTCGAAGGCGATGATGGCGATCAGCATCCTCGTCACCAAGCTCGGCCTCAGATCCCGGGGGATGAGGAACCCGATGGCAAAGGCGCCGGCGAGGAGCACCGTGATCAGGGGCACCCCCCTGACGATCTCGATGTAGGTCACCGAGATCGTGCGGATCACCGGAAGTGGGGAGCGTCGGCCCAGGGCGAGGAGGAGGCCGAACGGGAAGGCGATGAGTATCCCGGCAAAGGCGAGGAAGAGATTGAGCTGGAGCCCTCCCCATCCTTGCCAGCCGACCCCGCCGAACCCGGCGAGCGCGACGTACGCGGCCACGATGAGAACGACCGCGATTAGCCAGGTCCATCGTCTGATCGCCCGGGGCAGTACCCGTCCCAGGTAGTAGGCGCCGAGGGCCGCGACCAGCGCTCCAATGGTGAGGAGGGTGGGGGTGACGGTGGTGGTGAATGACAGAATGACAACGATCAACCCCACGATCGGCCAGAACCGAATGACGATCTGGCGAAACGTCGTGCGCACGTGTGGCAAACCCGCTTCGGTGGCGCGGTCCCGGGCGCCGGCGGAGAGCGACCCGCCAACCACGCCGAATAGGACCGTGAAGCAGTAGGTCGCCGCCCATGGCCGCCACAGCTGGTCGGCGGGGAACCCCCCGATCATGAACAGTCGCAGGTTGGCCTGGATGATCTCGTAGTCGGCCGAGAACAGCGCACGCACCAGGGCCAGCAGCGCCCAGATCACGAAAACGGCCAGGGCCAAGGTGAGCAGGCTGTTGTACCAGTTGTTGAAGAGGTTCTTCCGGGCCCAATCGACGGCGCCCCGAGCCGGCTCTACCTCCGGGGGCGTCTCTTCGAAGACCGGGGCTTCGACGGTCACTGGGTCACCAGCTGCATCCGCCGATTCACCACGTTGACGACGAGGGAGATGATGAGGGAGAAGAGCAGATACCCGCCCATGAGGAGGAAGATCATCTGTGGTGCGGGTTGCCCATTCCCGATCAGCTGGAAGGTGATCCGGGTCATCTCGGCGTAACCGATGGCGATGGCCAACGACGTGTTTTTGGTGAAGTTCAGGTACTGGCTGATGATGGGCGGGATGGCGACTCGCATCGCCTGAGGCAGGACAACGTGACGAAGACGCTGGAACGGGGAGAGGGCGATCGCATTGGCAGCCTCGGTCTGGCCACGGGGCACGGCCAGGATGCTGCCCCGGACTATCTCGGCGATGTGTGAGGCGGTGTAGAGGACTAGGGCGGCCAGCACCGCCCAGTATGCGGCCAGACCCGTGTACCCCCCCTCCAGGGCTCTGCCGTCGAGGACGGGCCGGGACAGCCCGATCGGCCCCCTCAGCGCGAAGAATCCGATCAGGGAGATGACGGTGAAGACCCCCAACGCCCAGAGGAAGCGGTGATGGTGCTCACCGGTCCGCTCGGAGCGTCTGGTCCGCCACCACCACACACCGGCGGCGGCCAACATGGCCAGGGCCAAGATCGCCAGGAATGGGCCGAAGTTGGGCTGGGCGGTGAACCCGACCATGGCGATGTACCGGTTGTTGACGAGGACAAGGTCGGCGATGCTCAGCGACTCCTGCAAGAGGGGGAAGCGGAGCACCACCGCGTTGAACACGAAGAAGATGATGAGCAGTGGTGGAATGTTGCGCAGGATCTCCACGTAGAGCCCTGCCGCCTTGGCCACCAGCCAGTTGGTGGAGAGACGGGCCACCCCCACCAGAACCCCGATCACGGTCAGCAGAGGAATGCCGACGACCACCAGGGCCAGGGTGTTCTTCACTCCGTTGAGAAGCCCGCGCCAAATCGGTGAAGAAGGGCTGATGTCGGAGCCCGGGATGTCGACGCCGAGTGGCTGGGTTAGGAAGTCGAAGCCGGTGGGGAGACCGGCAGCGCGCAGGTTGTTGGTCAGGTTGAACCACAACACGTAGAGGATCGCCAACACCGCCGCCCCGGCCAACACCTGGATGACGACGCGCAGGACCCGCACGTCCCGCCACACGGGCGGGCGGTACCTGGTCTGCTCCACCCCTATCAAATGATCACCGCCAAACGATCACCCGCCTGGCCCGGCGGGGTGGTCCGAGGACCACCCCGCTTCGGTCGTCTCTAGCGATAAGGCGGCGGGTAGTGCAGTCCGCCGTTCGTCCACAGCTCGTTGAGCAGGCGCTCCAGGCCCAACGGAGAGTCTGCGCCCACGTTGCGGTCGTAGATCTCGGCGTAGTTGCCGACCTGGGTGATCACTTGGGCGGCGAAGTCCGGGGCGAGACCCAGACCTGGGTCGAACGGCGCCGTGCCTTCTTCCGTCTCCACGGGCAGCCCGAGGAAGTTCCTGATGTTGGTGTCCTCGGTGTCCGTGAACGTGTCGACGTTGGTGGAGTCGATCCCGAATTCCTCGGCCTGCATCGTCGCCAGCACGATCCAGTCCACCACCTGGGCCCACTGTGAATCGCCGTCGAGCACGGCCGGGCCGAGGGGCTCTTTGGAGAAGGTCTCCTCGAGGATCACCAGCGCCTCCGGACCGCCCTGATCCTCCGGCCAGGCCGAGCGCACGCCCGCGAGTTGGGACTTGTCCGATGTCCAGCCGTCGCATTGGCCCTCGATGAAAGCGGCCTGGATCTGCGGGTTCTCGTCGAAGGTGAGCGGGGTGTAAGGGATGTCGGCCATCCTCGCCGTCAGGTTCAGCTCGGTGGTCGTGCCCGACAAGACGCAGATCGTCGTGTCCGTCATGTCCTCGATGGTGGTGAAGCCGCCGTCCGCCCCGACCATCATCCCCTGGCCGTCATAGAAGGTGGTGGTGAGGAAGGTGGCACCGAGACCTCCATCGCGGCTCGAGGTGAAGGTGGTGTTGCGGACCAGCACATCGACCTCGCCGGCTTGCAGGGCGGTGAATCTCTGCTCTGCCGTCAGGTCGACGTACTCGACCGCCTCGGCGTCACCGAGGACACCGGCGGCGATCGCCCGGCAGAAGTCGATGTCGAACCCGACGTGCTCTCCGGTTTCGTCGACGAACCCGAAGCCGGGGACCGTGTTGTTGACACCACATAGCAAGGAGCCACGGGCCTGCACCTCGGCCAGCCTGCCATCACCGGCGGGCGCACCCGCAGCGGTGGTCGTCGACCCCTCGCCGCCTGCGGCCGATGTGGTCGTCTCCTCGCCGTCTGGGGCCGTGGTGGCCGGTGCCTCGGTGCCGTCACCCGCCGTGGTGGTGGTGTCGGCCGCCTGGGTGCACGCCGCCAGGACCAGCGACAAGGCGGCTAGAACCGCCAAAAGCCTGATCGCTTTCATAAAAACCTCCGTTGGATGGCTTTGGGGGCGTCACGAGGCCTCGCAGCGCACCGGGATGGACCCTAGCCGAGCAACGGCGAACGGGTCTGTTCGATAACCTGACCGCCCCCTTTTCCGAAAGGCTCGAGGTGTCGGATCGAACCATCGCCCGGATCGTCTGGGTGATCGCAGGGTTTGCGCTCATCGCAACTGCCTATGGATGGTGGAGCGACGCTCGCAGCGGCATGTTCACCCGAGCCCCGGTCGAGGCGGCGGGGGCGATCGCGTGGTCCCTGGTCCCGGTGATCTTCGTTCTGACCGGGGCCCTTATCGTGTCCCGCCAGCCCAAGAACATCATCGGGCTCTTGCTGATGATCCCCGGCCTCGTCTTCTTGACGGCCGGAGTCGTCGATGTCGCTTTCGGATCCCTGGAGACCGGCGCGCAGCCCGCTGAGCTCACCGTGGGGCTCTGGCTCCGGCTCTGGTTCGACAACTGGTCGTGGGTCCTCCTCATCTTCCCCATTCTGCATTTGATCCTCGTGTTCCCAACCGGAAGCCTGCCGTCGCCCCGCTGGAGATGGGTGGTATGGCTCGAGGCGGCGATGATCCTCTTCATGATGCTCTCCGCCGCCTTCGGCGAAGAGATCGGCCCACTGAACGTCGAGGAGTCTCTGGCCTGGACGTTGCCCAACCCCATCGGCTTCCTTCCGGAGGAGTTCTTCGGCGCTGTCTTCAACTCCGTGTGGTCCGGTGGTCTGCTGCTCGTCGCGGCGGCTGCGCTGACTTCCTTGGTCCTTCGTTTCCGTCGGGCGGCCGGTGCGGAGCGCCAGCAGATGAAGTGGCTGGTCTTCGCCGTCGCGGTGTTCGCGATGGTTTACGTCGGGACGGTCGTCGCCGCCGGGGAGACCGGGAGCGGGAACGTGCTCGACCTCATTTTCGTCGTCTCGATCATGGGTATCCCGGTCTCGATCGCCATCGCCGTCCTGCGCTTTCATCTCTACGACCTGGGTCGCGTGATCAGGCGCACCCTGCTCTACGCGGTTTTGTCCGGGCTCTTGGTCGGGATCTTCATCCTGTCCGTCTTCCTGGTTCGAACCACCATCGGCGGCTTGGTCGGCGAGGACTCGGCTCTGGGCATAGCAGTCTCGACGCTTCTGGTCGCCGCGTTGTTCAACCCGTTGCGACGGCGTCTCCAGGACCTCATCGACCGACGTCTCTACCGGAGCAAGTACGACGCCCAGCGGGTCATCGACCGGTTCGTCGCCACCGCCCGCGACGAAGCCGACATGAGTGCCCTGTCGGCAGATCTCCTCGACCTGGTCGACGAGACGATCCAGCCCTCCGTCAAGGGCCTGTGGATCAAAGGGTCGGAGACACCCGTCTGACTCACCCCGACTCCGCCATCAAACTGAGGAAGCGGCGGGCGCGTTCGGTTGCAGGGTCCACCAAGACCTGAGCGGGCGGACCCGTCTCGACCACCCGACCCTCATCCATGAAGAGGACCTCGTCGGCAACCTCACGGGCGAAGCCGAGCTCGTGAGAGACCACGATCATCGTCATGCCCTCCGTGGCCAAGGTCTTGATGACCTCGAGGACCTCGCCCACGAGCTCCGGGTCCAGGGCGGAGGTGGGCTCGTCGAAGAGCATCAGCGCCGGGCTCATGGCCAGGGCGCGGATGATGGCGACTCGTTGCTGCTGGCCACCGGAGAGGCGGTCGGGATACTCATCACGCTTATCGGACAGGTCGAAGCGGTCGAGAAGATGCTGGGCGGTGATCTGAGCCTCTTCCCCACTGGTCTTCAGCACCTTGCGTGGGGCAAGGGTGATGTTGTCCAGGACGGACAGGTGGGGGAACAGGTTGAAGGACTGGAACACGATCCCGATGCGGCGACGGGCCCGGTCCGCCTCGTATTCGGGATCGGAGATGTCGACCCCGTCGAGCAGGATCTCACCGTCGTCGATCGGCTCGAGGAGGTTGATGCAGCGAAGCAGGGTGGATTTGCCCGAGCCCGACGGACCGACCACTGCCATGACCTCGTGGGTGCCCAACGAGAGACTGACGTCTGCCAGCACCGTCAGGTCGCCAAACTCCTTCCACACTCCGCGCACTTCCAGGAGCGGGGCGGGGCTCACAGCGACGATCCTCCGACCCGCTCCCGCTGACGACGGATCAGGTAGTCGGTGAACCTGGCCAACGGGATTGTGAAGATCAGGAAGAGGAGGGCCGCGGCGAGATATGCGGTGAAATTGAAGGTGCCCGCCACGTAGATCTGGGCGCGACGGAAAGCCTCTTGAACACCGAGCAGGGCAAGCAGAGCCGAGTCCTTCTGCAGCGCGACGAAGTCGTTGAGCAAGGGGGGAATCACCCGGCGCACCGCCTGGGGCAGCACGACCCACCGCATACTCTGCGTCGAGCTCAGCCCGAGGGAACGAGCCGCCGCGGTCTGGCTCTCATGGACCGACTCGATCCCGGCCCGATACACCTCGGCCACGTAGGCGGAATAGGAGATCACGAGTGTGGAGATGGCCCAGAATTCCTGGCTGTTGGGCACACCCTGCAGTCTCAGGGCTGGCACCCCGAAGCCAAGGAGGAACAAGAGGATGATGGTGGGGATCCCCCTGATCAGGTCGACGTAGGCGGTAGCGGCGAGCCGAAGCGGGGTCAGCACCGGGGACCTGGTGCTGCGGATGATGGCGACCATCAGGGCGACGATGAGGATGAAGACCTCGGCGATCAGGAAGATCCTGATGTTGCGGCCGAACCCGGCGAGGATCTCCGGGAACGAGGCCTTGAAGTCCTCCCAGCTGAAGAAGGTGTCACGGACCGTCGGCCAGCCCGGCGAATTGACCACGACCAGGGTGACGACGCCGAACACGACCAGGGTGCTCACCGCCCCGATCAGGAGAGATCGGCGCCGCTGACCTCTCTGATAGGCGAGACGCCGCGCCCGACCCGGAGAGATGCCCGGCCCCCGGCGCGACGCCTCGGCCTCAGTCATTCAGAGCGGTGTCAGCTGGTCTCGATGACGGGGGCGTCGACAACGTCCGACAGCCACTCCTGCTGCATCGCGTCCAGGTCGATGTTGGCCAGCGCCTCGTTGACACAATCACGGAGCGGATTCCCCTCTTCGAACAGCATCCCGAACTGCTCAGGGTCGTCACCTGAGGGGAACTGAGCGATGACCGCCGATCCCTCGATCTCGGTCGCAGCAATGATGTATGCGGTGGGGAGGTCGAGGATGAGGCCATCGAGCTGGCCGGCGTCGAAGGCCGCCTTGGCATCTGCGTTGGTGTCGTAGACCAGCGCCTCGCTGTCGGGCTGGATCACCTCGTTGATGAAGTCGAGGCTGGTGGTCCCCACCTGGGCTCCCAACTGATAGACCTTGAGATCATCGATGGTGGTGGCCGAAGCGATCTCCGAGTCGGCAAAGCCGAGCAGGGCTTGATTGACGTTGTAGTAGCCGTCGGAGAAGTCCACTGCCTCCTCACGCTCCTCGGTGATCGAGATCTGGTTGATGTCGAAGTCGAAGTCCTTCTCACCGGGCGCAAATGAGTTGTTGAATGGGACCACCACCCACTCAACCTCTTCGGCGGTGAATCCGAGCTCTTCCGCCACGGCATAGGCCACCGCGCTCTCGAAGCCCGTGCCTGTCGACGGGCCGCCTTCGAAGTCGAACCAGGGCGGGAAGGAAGGCTCGTCGGTGCCGATGGTGAGCACCCCCTCCTGGACCAGTGGCAGATCCTCCTTCTCGCAAGAGACCCCGCCGCCGCCGCCGCCTTCCGTGGCACAAGCGGCCACGACGACAGCGAGGGCTGCGATGAGCGCGATGCTTCTCTTCATTGGAGTCCTCCCAGGACTCGTTGAATCCGGGAGCGTAGTGTCCGCCATCGTTTGTCCCGCCAGAGGGCGAAGCCAGAACTCCCGATACAATCGCCCGGTCCCTCAGGGGCGAGTCTCTAGGAGGAGCAAGCTCAATGAAACGACCAATCATCTGGCTAATCGCGACGATGGCGCTCATTGCCGCTGCGTGTGGGGGTGGCGAAGGCGGCGCAACGACAGAAGCGCCCGCAACCACGGAGGCGCCCGCAACCACAGAAGCGCCCGCAACCACAGAAGCGCCCGCAACCACGGAGGCGCCCGCAACCACCGAAGGCAGCGAGGGTGATCTCCTGTCAGCCATCGAGGAGGAAGGCGTGCTGACGGTGTCGACCGACCCGGCCTACCCGCCCCAGTCCTCCCTCAACGAGGAGACAGGCGAATACGAGGGCTTCGACATCGACGTGGCCACGGCGATCGCGGACCAGATCGGAGTCGAAGTGGCCTGGGAGGCCCCGGCGTGGGAGACGATCATCGCCGGAAACTGGAACGACAGATGGGATCTCAGTGTCGGATCGATGACCATCACCCCGGAGCGCGAAGAGGTGCTCCACTTCAGCACTCCCTACTACTACACACCGGCTGTGGTGGCGGTGGCGGCGGACGATGACTCCATCACGGACCTGACCACCGACCTCGATGGGCAGACAATCGGAGTGTGCGGGGGTTGCACATACGACTTCTACCTGCAGGGGAACCTGGAGATCCCAGGGGAGAGCTTCGAGTTCGTGATCGACGACGCAGAGATCGTTACTACCGACACGGACACCACCGCCATCGAGCAACTGGCCCAGGGCCGGCTGACAGCGGTGATGTCGTCGGCGACGACCATCCAGGCTGCGATCGACGCGGGTCTGCCTATCAAGGTCGTTGGAGACCCGCTGTTCTACGAGCCGCTGGCGGCGGCGATAGACGCCAGTGCATCGCTGAACACTGATTCCTTCGTGGCCCGGGTGTCGGAGATCATCGAGGGCATGCACGAAGACGGGACGCTGAGTGAGCTGTCGAACCAGTGGTTCGGCCTGGATCTGACGAAGAAGACCTCTTGAAATTCGGCGGCGGGGGCGTGAAACGGAAGTCTGGCGCCCCCGTCCATAGCGATTAGATCAGGGGTTGATGAGAGAGCGCCTCGAGCAATGGAGCGCCGACATCCCGTTCAAGGTGAAGCTCGGCATGGTGTGGGGGGTCATCGCCCTGATCGTGGTGTTCCTCTTCTCCTTGGCCGACTTCGACGTCCAGTGGATGTTGGATCACCTCTGGTTCATCACCCAGGGCCTGCCCTGGACGATCATCATCTGCGGGCTGGCCATCATCCTCGCCGTCACGCTCGCTTTGTTCGGGGCATTGGGGCGTCTCTCCAACAGCGCAGTCGCACAGGGCGTTACCGGCTTCTACACCTCATTCTTCCGGGGCACACCGCTGATCGTGCAGATGTTCCTCATCTTTCTTGCCCTACCCCAGCTGGCCCCGCCCAATCTCCCGGGTCTGCGTGACTCACTGACCCTCACCGCGCTCCAGGCAGGAGTTATCGCACTCGGGCTCAACTACGGCGCCTACATGACCGAGATCTTCCGGGCCGGCATCCAATCGGTGGGACATGGTCAAGTGGAGGCGGCCGAGGCCCTCGGCATGACCTATCGCCAGCGGATGAGGCGGATCGTCCTCCCTCAGGCGATCCGCCTCATCATCCCGCCCACGGGCAACGAGTTCATCGCCATGTTGAAGGACTCGGCTTTGATCTCACTCCTCGGTTCGGTGGTGGCCCAGATGGAGATCTTCCGCCGCGCCCAATTGGTGGGCAGGGCCGATTTCCGACCTCTGGAGGCCTTTGTGGTCGCCGCCGCCCTCTATTGGATCCTCACCACCATCTTCCAGGTCTTCCAAGCCAAGTTGGAGCAGCGCCTCTCCGCCGGTTACGTGCGCACGCTCAGGGTCAGCACGCAGCCCGGGGTCGAGCTCGTGGAGAGCGAGCCGGCATGACCGAGCCAGTGGTCAGGGTGAGCCAACTCCACAAGTCATTCGGAGACAACGAGGTTCTGAAGGGCATCGATCTCGATGTCACACGTGGAGAGGTGGTCGTGATCTTCGGTCGATCGGGGTCGGGGAAGAGCACTCTCCTGCGCTGCATCAACTTCCTCGAGGAACCGACGTCCGGGACGATCGAAGTCAGCGGCGTCCGTCTCGAGCCTGGCCCACGGACCCACCGCCAGCGGGAGGCGATCCGCAGCGTGCGGATAAAGGCCGGCATGGTGTTCCAAGAGTTCAACCTGTTCCCGCATTTGACAGTCCTGGAGAACGTCATCGAGGCACCAGTCACGGTCAAGGGCCAGGACCGTGCCCATTCCGTCGCCGTGGCCGAGGAGCTCCTCGCCCAGGTTGGTTTGGCCGACAAGAGGGACGAGCACCCGATCCGGCTCTCAGGCGGTCAGAAGCAGCGGGTCGCCATCGCCCGAGCCCTGGCCATGGAGCCTGAGGTGATGATGTTCGACGAGCCGACGTCGGCACTCGACCCCGAGCTCATCTCCGAGGTGCTCTCAGTGATGAGGAGCCTGGCCACCGAAACGCAGATGACGATGATGGTGGTCACCCATGAGATGGGGTTCGCCCGGGAAGTCGCCACCACCATGGCGTTCTTCCACGAGGGTTTGATCGTCGAGCAAGGCCCCCCCGGCCAAGTCATCGCCGACCCCCAACACGCCCAGACCAAGAGGTTCCTGGAAGCGGTCCTCTGAGGGCCGGCGGTCAGGTGAGCAAAGCCAGCACCCGGGAGGCCACCGATTCGGCGTCGAGACCGGCGGAGTGGGCGATGTCTGCTGGTGACCCGAAGGGGAGAAAATGGTCGGGGATGCCCATGCAGGTGACCTCCTTGACCAGCCCCGCCTCGGCAAACGCCTCCAGCACCCCGGCCCCGAAGCCGCCGGCGACGACGTTGTCCTCTATGGTGACCACATGCCGTGCCGGGGCGGCCCATTCCAGTATCCGGGGATCGAGCGGCTTTACCCATCTGGCGTTCACCACGCCCGCCGAGTGACCGCGTGCCCTGATGTCGACCGCGGCCTTCTCCGCGACCTCGACCATCCGGCCCACCGCCACCAGGAGCACATCGCTCCCCTCGGAGAGGAGCTGGGCCTCTCCCACTTCGATGGGTGTCACCGGGACCGCCGGCACCGAAACCGCGGCTCCCTTCGGGTAACGGATGGCGATCGGCCCGTCGTGGTCGACGGCAGTCTCGATCATGGCGCATAGCTCGGTGGCATCGGCGGGCGCACCGACCACCATGTTGGGGATCATGCGCAGATAGGACAGATCGAAGACACCATGATGGGAGGGCCCATCAGGTCCGGTGATGCCCGCCCGGTCGACGAGGAAGGTGACCGGGAGGTCATGGAGGGCGACATCGGCCACGATCTGGTCGAAGGCGCGCTGCAAGAAGGACGAGTAAACCGCAACCACCGGCCGCTTACCGGCCAGCGCCATGCCCGCGGCAAGCGTGACGGCATGTTGCTCGGCGATGCCGGTGTCGAAGACCCGCTCGGGAAACCTCTGCCACATCTGCATCAGCCCCGCCGTCGTCACCATCGCCGCCGATATCCCGACCAGATCTGGCCTGCTGGCAGCCGCTTCGGCCAAAGCGTTGCCGGCCACGTCGGTGAGTCTCAGCTCCTCTTTGATGGCCTTTCCCGTGGCCAGGTCGAACGAGCCGACACCGTGGAGCTTCTCCAGCTCGTCCTCGATGGCGGGCTGGTAGCCATTGCCTTTCTGAGTAACGACGTGGATGACGACCGGCCGGTCATAGCGCTTGGCGGCTCGAAAGGTCTCCTCGAGCAACTCGATGTCATGGCCGTCGATCTGTCCGGTGTACTTGAGGTCGAGGGCGTCGAAGACGGTGAAGGGCTCCAGTATCTGCTTCACCGCGTCCTTCAGCCGTCCGGCGAGCTCGTCCGCGGTCTCCCCGACCAGCGGCAGCCCGCGCAGCATCCGACCCAGGGTCCGCTTCGTCTTCTCGTATCTGGGATCGAACCGGTAATGCGCCAGCGACGCTAGAGCGGCCAGGCCCCCGACCGTGGGGGCATAGGAGCGGCCATTGTCGTTGAGGACGATGATCAGGCGCTTCGGCCGGGTCACCGCGATGTGGTTGAGGGCCTCGTAGGCCATCCCTCCGGTGAGGGCACCGTCACCGATTATGGCCACCGTATAGCCGGGATAGTCGGCAAGGGCGTGGCCGAGCGCGTACGACAGTGAAGTCGAGGCATGGCTGTTCTCGACGAAGTCGTGCTCCGACTCTTCCCGACTGGGGTAACCCGACAGGCCGCCGGTAGCACGGAGGTGGTCGAAGCCCTCGACGCGCCCCGTGAGCAGCTTGTGGACGTAGGCCTGATGACCCACGTCCCAGATGAAGCGGTCCGTCGGCGAGTCGAACACCCGATGGAGGGCAAGAGTCAGCTCCACCACCCCGAGGTTGGGAGACAGATGCCCGCCCGATCGAGAGACCTTGTCGAGGATGAAGGCGCGTATCTCCTCGCTCAGTGCAGCGAGCTCCTCCGGGCTCAGCTCACGCACATCGGCAGGGCTCGAGATGGATTCGAGGATCGACATGGCTGGAACCCGCGAAGGCTAGTTGCGCTCAGATGTTTGGTCGTCGGGCAGGGGCAGATGGATCGTGAAAAGCGAGCCTGCTCCCAGCTCGCTCTCCACTGTGACACTGCCCCCATGACTCTCCACCACGTGTTTGACGATGGCGAGTCCCAGACCGGTCCCACCTGTCGCCCGGGCCCGTGCGTTGTCGACCCGGTAGAAGCGCTCGAACACCCGCTCGATGTCGCGAGTCGGGATCCCCTCACCGGTGTCACTGATCCTGAGCACGGCGTCCTCACCCACCACCTCGAGCTCGGCTCCGACCTTGCCGCCGGCCGGGGTGTGCCTGATGGCGTTGTCGAGGAGGTTTCGCACGGCGATTGCCAGGTCACGGCGGCTCCCGGCGACATGCACATCGGCCAGGTCGATCGTCAACTCGACCCCTCGCTCCTCGGCGCCGGTGCGAACCCTCTCCACCTCCTCACGGACCAGATGCTGAAAGGCCAAGGGCTCCAGCTCGGGCTCGTCGCGTTCCAGACGTGACAGGTCGAGCAGATCGGCGACGAGACGATCGAGCTGCGCGGCCGAGCCACCTATCTGACGGGCGAAGTCGACGGCCGAGGCGTCTCCTCTCGACACCGCCAGCTGGAGGGCCTCCGAGGAGGCCATGATCGCCGAGACCGGCGTCTTCAGCTCATGAGAGGCGTTGGCGACGAAGTCGCGACGCACCGAAGCGGCTCGCTCCCGTTCGGTGACGTCGACCACCACCAGCAGCACCCTCCGATCTGCGGCGAATGGCGTGGCGATGGCCCGCAACACCCGGGCCGGCTTGCCGTGCTCTGCCATTGTCGAGGTCGTCTCGGCCGTGACCCGCGCATCGTGCACCGCATCCTGGAACGAAAAGGGGGCCAGACCGGCAAGTGTCGGTGGGACGGCGCCGAGAAGGCTGTGGGCGGAAGGGTTGGCGTAGACCACCGCGTCCGCCTCATCGAAGAGGATGGTTCCCTGGGGCAGGGCGGCCAGGACCACCTCGAGAGTCGACGACGAGCGCTCCGACTCCTTGAGACGCGATCTGTTGGATGCATCCAGGTCGGTTATCGCCATCGCTAGCGCGTCGATCTCCTGCACCGACGATCGAGCCACCCTGTGGTCGCCGCCGTCGCCTATGAGCGCCCTGGTCTGCTCGGTCAGCTGGTTGATCGGACGGGCCATGGTCCGCGCCAGCCAGGCGGCCAGAAGCAGCCCCAACACGCCGACGACGATCGAGATGAGGATCACCGAACTGCGATAGGGCCAGGTCTCGGCGGCCACCTCGCGGGAAGAGGCAGATAGCCGAAGCACCAAACCGCCCTCGGTGGGGACGGCGACATAGAGCTGGTCGAACCCGGTGGTGTCGCTGTCCCTGAGGTCACGGCCCGTCTCCCCGGCGAGAGCGGCTGCGACCTCGGGACGGTCGGCATGGTTCTCCATCGACAACGGGTCTGAGTGAGAGTCAGCCAGGACCACCCCGTCAGGGTCGATGACGGTGAAGCGGTAGCCCCCCGCATCGGATGCCTCCTCCGCCCAGTCGGCCAGCCCCGTCTCATCCGAGGGCATCCCGTGTGAGGCGATGCCCGCAGCCGACTCCACCTGGTCGAACAGACCCTCGGTGAAGGCGGAAGCCACCGATCGGGTGAGGAACCAGCCCATCGCCCCGATCAGGACCAGATAGAGGAGAGCGAAATAGAGAAGGAAGCGGAGGGCGAGCGATGTCCGACCCGGGACCCTACTGCTCATCGATGAACTTGTAGCCCAGACCCCGGACGGTGACGATCAGTTGCGGATGGGAGGGATCGGCCTCCAGCTTCTGCCTGAGACGCTTGATGTGGACATCCAGGGTCTTGGTGTCTCCGAAGTAGCTCGGCCCCCACACGTCGTCGAGGAGGGTGTGACGCGCCGACAGTCGGTTTCTACGTCGCATCAGCGACTCCAGCAGCTCGAACTCCTTCGGCCTCAGGTCGACCGACTTCCCGTCCAGGCGCGCCTGATGGGCGTCGATGTCGAGCTCGATCGGACCACCCCGAAGCACTTCGTTGGACTCGGCCAGGGCTCCGCTCTTCGCCGCCCTCCTCAACTGGGCGCGGATCCGCGCTACCAGCTCGCGCATGGAGAAGGGCTTGGTCATGTAGTCGTCCGCCCCCAGCTCGAGGCCGGCCACCTTGTCCGACTCGGCCTCCTTGGCGGTGAGCATGATGATCGGCACGTCCGAGGAGAGCCGTATCTGACGGCAGACATCGAGACCGGACATGCCGGGCAACATCAGGTCGAGCACCACCAGATCGGGGTCGTTGACACGGGCCGACTCGAGCCCACTGACCCCGGTGTCGGAGACCAGAACGTCGAACCCTTCCACATCGAGGGCGTATCTGACCGATTCGGCCAGCCCGGGCTCGTCCTCTACCACCAGGACGCGGTGTCTGCGGGTCTCATCCGCTCTGTTCATCGACCGACTCGTCCAGACCGGCTTCGACGAATTGGGCTCGCTGTCCGGTGATGAGATACGCCGTCTGCTCGGCGAAGTCGACGGCCTGATCGCCAACCCTCTCCAAGGCCCGCGAAGCCATGATCATCTTGGTGGCCCACTCCAGCATCCGAGGGTCGGAGGCGACGGCCACGATCTCCTTGAACATATTGGCATTGAGGCGATCGACAGGCTGGTCCATCGCGGGCAGGAGCCGAGCTTCGTCCAGGTCCTGGCGGAGATATGCCTCGATCGAGGTCCGAATCATGGGTCGGACCAGATCCCCCATCTCCCGGATCTGGTCGCAGATCCTCTCCACACGCGGCAGCCCTTCGTTCTGCTGAGCCACCCTGGCGATGTTCACACACTGGTCACCCATCCGCTCGAAGGTCGCGTTGAGCTGGAGGAGAACGGTCATCTTTCGCAGATCGGACCCGAGTGGCTGGAATCGGGCCATGAGCGTGGTCCACTGGTGGTGAACGTCGAAATAGATCTTGTCGATCTCCTCGTCGAGACGGACCACGTGCTCGGCCAGCTCGATATCCCCGCTGACCACGGACTCCACTGCCATCTCCACCATGTGCTCGGCGCGGTCCACCATCCCGATGACGGCGTGCTCCAGGTTCTCCAGCTCTTGATGGAAATGAACGTTGGTGTCTGCGGCACTGGTCATCCGAAGCGCCCCGTGATGTAGTCCTCGGTCTGTTTCTTCTCGGGTGAGGTGAAGATCTGCTCTGTCTCGTTGAACTCTACGAGGTACCCGGTTCGCTGCCCTTCCTCGCTGACGTTGACCGTGAAGAACGCTGTCTGGTCTGAGACTCGGGCCGCCTGCTGCATGTTGTGGGTGACGATCACGATCGTGAAGTCCTTCTTAAGGTCGAGCATCAGCTCTTCGATCTTCAGCGTGGCGATCGGATCGAGTGCCGAGCATGGCTCGTCCATGAGGACGACGTCAGGGCTGGTGGCAATGGCCCGGGCGATGCACAGACGTTGTTGCTGGCCGCCGGAGAGTGCCATCCCCGACTCCTTGAGCTTATCCTTCACCTCATCCCAGAGCGCAGCCTTGACGAGCGCCTCCTCGACGAGGTCGTCGTAGTTGCCCTTGAAGCCGGCGATGCGCGGCCCGTACACGATGTTCTCGTAGATGCTCTTGGGGAACGGGTTGGGCTTCTGAAAAACCATCCCGATCCGGCGGCGGACCTCGACCGGATCGACCCTCTCCCCGTACAGATCCACCCCGTGGTAGTGGACCTGGCCCTCGACGCGGGCGGTCTCGATGAGATCGTTCATCCTGTTGAAACATCGGAGGACGGTGGACTTGCCGCAGCCAGAAGGCCCGATCAGGGCCGTGATCCGATTCTGACGGATCGTCATGTCGACGTCGCGAACCGCCCTGAAAGCCCCGTAATAGACGTTGAGCCCTTTCAACACGAATATCGGCGATCGCTCCTCCGGCAGCTCGATCGCGCCATCCGCTGAGCCCAGGGCGAGCTTGACCGGTGCCTCGAGTCTGGAGCTGGGCTCCGCCTGTGTCGTCATCGGCTCGCCTTCCTGGTCGATCATCGGTATCTCCGCTCGTAGCGGTCCCTGGCCAGTACCGCCGCCGCGTTGACCGAGAGCAGCATCACCAGCAGCACGACGATCGAGGCGGCCGTCAGTGCCACGAACTCGGCCTGAGGCTGACGAGCGAAGTTGAAGACGATGATCGGCAGGGCGGTGTAGGGCTGGGTCAGCATCAAGTCGTAGAACGACGAGTCGGAGGCGACAGTGAAGAAGAGCGATAGCTGGGCGCCGGCCAGGAGCAGTGGGGCGGACTCACCGAAAGCCCGGGCGATCGTGAGCACCGACCCGGTCAGGATGGCCGGCACGGCAACAGGCAGGACATGATGTCGGATCGTCTCCCAGCGGGTGGCCCCCACCGCCAGAGATGCCTCTCTCAGCCCGCTTGGGACGGCCCGCAGGGCCTCAGATGTGGTGATGATCATGATCGGTAGCACGAGCACGGCCAACGTGAGACCTCCGGCCACGACGTTTCGCCCTGCGATCCCCTCGGAGGCACCGAGCATGCCACGCATGAACACCTCGACGAAGAGGAAGAGCCCGAGGATCCCATAGACGATCGACGGCACCCCGGCCAGGTTGCGGATGTTGGCGTTGAGGAACCTGGTCAGCCGGTTGTCCGGGGCGTATTCCTCCAGATAGACCGCGGCAGCCACACCGAGAGGGAAAGCGACCGCGATCACGAAGCCGGTCAAAGCCAAGGACCCCATGATCCCCTGCCAGATGCCGGCCGCCTCGGCTCGGGGTGATAGTGAGGAGGTGATGAAGGAGAACCCCCGGGTGGCGAAGACCGGGAGGGCCGCCGCGATGGTGTCGACGAGCAGGGTGACCAGGATCACGACCGAAGAGAGCAGCGTGAAGAGGAGGGTGAAGGCGATCAGGGCGTTGACCGGGCTGAAGCGACGCCCTTCGATCGATCGCCGAACCAGTTCTGTGGTCGTGATGGCTGCCGTGCCGGTTGTCATCCTCAGTACCTCTGTCTGTAGCGTCGGACCATTCGCCCACTGAGGATGTTCAGCGCGAGCGTGAAGATGAAAAGGACCAGGCCTACGAAGAAGAGCGACTGAAAAGCGGCGACATCTCCGGCCACCTGGTCGGATCCCACCGCCAGATTGGCGATGGCCCCGGTCATGGTCAGCCCGCCCTCGGTCGGGTTGAAGGTCATGATGCCGTTCAGCCCGGCGGCGAGCGCCACGACCATGGTCTCACCGATGGCCCTCGAGATTCCCAGGATCACGGCAGCGATGATCCCGGAGATCGCCGCCGGGAAGACGACGCGGAGGGCGGTATGCCACCGCTTGGCGCCCAGACCATATGAGGCCTCTCTCAGCGAGGAAGGCACGGCCCTCATCGCATCCTCGGACACCGACGCCACCAACGGGATGGTGAGTATTCCGACCGCGATACCGGCTGCGAGGAAGTTGGCGCTCTGCGCCCCGGGGAACATGCCGCGCACGATGTTGGGAGTGATGAACTGGAGGGCGAAGAAACCGAGGACGACGGACGGAATTCCGGCCAGGATCTCGAGGGTGGGCTTGAGGACTCTTCGGACCCCTGATCTGGCGTACTCCGACAGGTAGACGGCGGACCCGAGTCCGAAGGGCACCGCCACGACCATGGCGATCCCGGTGACCATCAGTGTGTGGACGATCAAGGCGGCCAACTGGAACCGGCCCCTGCGCGGGAACCAGCCGTCTGCCCACAGCTGACTCAACTCGATCGATGACACGAAAGCCCACGCTTTCCCGATGAGGGCGATCACGATGGCCACCGAGATCAGGATCGAGACCGCGGCGGCTGCGAAGAAGGTCGCCTTGACCAGGCTCTCCCGGCGACGGCGGCGGACATCTCCGGTCAGGTCGATCGAGATGTCCCGCTGGTCATCGACGGTGGCCATTGGCGTCTCGTAGAGGTTAGGTCCCGGGGCCTGGCCTCTGCCCGACCCCGGGCCCGACCTCAACCCTTGGCGTCTTCCCATGCCGCTCGGGTCGCCTCGATGTCCTCCCCCGGGATCTGGACGTAGCCGGCTTCCGAAACGAAGGCCAGACCGTCGTCGGACAGGTAGAAGTCGACGAAGGCGGTCAGGTCCGGCCTGCTGGCCACGTCATTGGTCTTGACATAGATGAACAAGGGTCTTGACAGCGGATACTCGAAGCTTGCGATGCTCTCGGTGGTCGGGGCCACGCATCCCGAGTCGCCGCTGTCTACCTCGATGGCCTTGAGCGCGGCCTGGTTCTCCTCGAAGAAGGCAAAGCCAACCCACCCCAGCGAGGTGGGGTTCTCGGTGATCCCCTGGACGATCACGTTGTCGTTCGCCGAGGCGTTGTAGTCGGCCCTGGTGAAATCGTTGTCCTCACCCAGACGCTCTTCGGATATGTCGGCGATGACCAGCTCCACGAAGCTGTCGTAGGTGCCCGACTCCTCACCCGGAGCGGTGATCACCAGTGGCTCCTCGGGATAGGGGGCGTTGGGTGCGCCAAGTTCACCGGCGAGCTCGTTGGCATCGGACCAACTGGCGAAGCCCTCCGACTCCGGGCCGAGCAGGGCGTACAAATCGGAATAGGCGAGACAGGTCACCGCCTCGTTGGCCGGATTGGTCATGACCGTCAGCCCGTCGGTGGCGATGTGGAGCTCGACGTACTCGACACCGGCGCCCTCACAGGTGGCGATTTCCTCCTCCGAGATCGGGCGGGAGGCATCGGATATGTCGGTCTCGCCGGCACAGAACCTGGCGAACCCGTCACCGGTGCCCGGTCCCTCGACCGAGGTGGCTACGCCGGGGTTGGCGCCGTCGAAGGCTTCGCCGACCCGTGCCGTGATGGGCTCGACGGTCGACGAACCCGAGACCACGATGTTCCCCGACAGGTCACCGCCCTCGCCGCCTCCCGCAGACGTCGTCGGCTCCTCCATGGGCTCGGTGGTATCGGGTGCGGCTTCCGTGGTGTCTGCCGCCGCCCCGGTGCTCGGGGTCGAATCACCGGCGTCGATGTCACAGGCGGCCACGACCATTGCAGTCACGACAGCGAGACCCAGCAGGTGGATGGTTCGGGACTTCATCCCAATGTGCTCCTTGCTCACGATCGGTTTCATCCGGGCCGCGGGGGACCCCACCGCCCGAGATGAACGTATGGGGTGCCGTTTACCGGCCGTTGGCCCGTCGGTGAACGAGAGGTGAACTTGCAGTGCGTTCTGCGTAGCCTCGGGCCCCCGATGCCGGGTTACTCGGAAGCAGAGGTGGCCGATCGTGCCGGGCTCGATCGCGCCTTCGTGGGACAACTGGCTCGGCTCCGGATCATCGAGCCAGACGTCGCGGGCGATTACGCCGACAGTGACGTCCAAAGGGCTCGAATCCTGCAGACACTCGAGATGGCCGGATTGCCGTTGGAGGGATTGGGCGAGGCACTCCGGCGTGGTGTCCTGACGCTCGATTTCATGGACATCGCGACCTATGACCGCTGGTCCTCTCTGAGCGAGACGACCTACGCCGAGCTGAGTGAAGAGACGGGTTTGCCGGTGGACGTGCTGACCGCCATCAGGGAGGCGATGGGATTTGCCCCAGCGGTGCCTGAGGACCGCATCCGTGAGAGCGAGCTGGAGGTGCTGCCCCTGATCACCATCCAGCACGAGCATGGCTTTCGCCCCAGTGTCATCGAACGCGCCCTGCGTGTCTACGGCGAGAGCATGCGCCGAATCGCCGAAACGGAATCGGACTGGTGGCGAGATGAGGTGATGATGCCGCTGATCCGAGCCGGGGAGGGGCCCCATGCCCTCTCGGAGGTGTCGAGGGAGCTGTCACCGACCCTGGCCGGGGCCAGTGACCAGGCCGTGCTTGCCATCTATCACGGGCAGCAGGCAAATGCCTGGATCAGGAACATACTGGAAGGTCTGGAGAGCGCGTTGGAGACGGCTGGGCTCTACCAGCCCCCGGATCGTGTGCCGGCGATCTGCTTCCTGGACCTCACCGGCTACACCCGGCTCACGGAGGAGCGGGGGGACGAAGCTGCAGCCGACCTCGCCCGGAGCCTGTCCACCATGGTCCAGCAGCGTTCGGTGCGACACGGGGGAAAAGCGATCAAGTGGTTGGGCGACGGTGTCATGTTTCATTTCCCGGAGCCGGCCCAAGGTGTGGTCGCGGCCCTGGACATGGTGGACGCGGCGCCGCGGCTCGGGGTCTCCTCCGCCCATGTCGGGCTGCATGCCGGACCGGTTCTCTTCCAGGAGGGGGATTACTTCGGCCGCACCGTCAACATCGCGGCCCGCATCGCGGAGTATGCCAGGCCCGGAGAGGTCGTGGTCAGCCAGGAGGTGGTCGACGCCTCGACCGGGTCCGGGTTGGCCTTCACCGAGATCGGTCCGGTGGACCTGAAGGGAGTGGCCGGGGCGATGCAGCTGCACAGCGCCCGACGCGGGGAATAGGGCGGAACCTCTCGGCGCGGAGGACCTCACCATCCTCCAACGATGTGGTTCAGCCGACTCTCCACCAAGGAGCGAGGACGGGAGCTGGAGAAATCGAGGCCCGACAACTCCTTGGTGAATCAGCTCACGAGAGGGTGGGGATCCGGAGCCCCTAGAGCAGGGCGGTGGCCCGAGCCCGGGCTAACTCCTGGAGCGCGACATGGGCGTCTACCCCGGTCGTCGGCACCCTCTCCCACTTCCCGTCGGGACCAAGAGACCAGGCCAGGTTGTCGTCGGCCATGAGGACGTCGAGGACCTCGTCGATGCGGAACTGTAGATCGGGGTCGATGATGGGGGCCAGGGCCTCGACCCGTCGGTCCAGATTCCTCGGCATCAGATCGGCGGAACCGATGAAGTAGGTGCGTGTCCGTCCCCTGGCGCCAAATCTGTAGATGCGCGAGTGCTCGAGATAGCGGCCGACGATGGATCTCACCCGGATGTTCTCCGAGAGGCCCTCGACTCCGGGTCGAAGACAGCAGATGCCGCGCACGATCAGGTCGACGCGTGTGCCGGCCCGAGATGCCTCGTAGAGCGACTCGATCATGGCGGCGTCGACGAGCGAGTTCATCTTCAGGGTGATGTGGCCGTCGGCTCGGGACGCTTCCTCCTCGATCAGCTCCGTGAGCCGGCTGCGCACCCCGTTCGGCGAGACGGCGAGACGCTGGTACCGGGTCTGTCGTGAGTAACCGGTCAGATAATTGAAGAGGTCGGAGAGATCGGCGCCGATACCTGGATCGGTGGTGAACATCCCGATGTCCTCATAGGTTCGGGCCGTCTTCTCGTTGTAGTTGCCGGTTCCGATGTGGGCGTAGCGCACGACGCCGTCACCCTCACGCCTGACCACCAGAGCGATCTTGGTGTGCGTCTTCAGCCCGACGACTCCGTAGGTCACATGGACACCGGCATCCTCCAGACGCTGCGCCCATTCGATGTTTCGCTCCTCGTCGAAGCGGGCCTTGAGCTCGACCAGGGCAGCGACCTGCTTGCCGTTCTCGGCCGCCTTGATCAGGGAGGCCATGATCGGGCTGTCGCTGGACGTGCGGTAGAGGGTCACCTTGAGGGCGAGCACCTTTGGGTCTCGAGCGGCGCGTTCGAGGAACGGCTCCACGGTCGAGGAGAAGGAGTCGTAGGGATGATGCACCAAGAGGTCACCCTGTTTCATGACGCTGAAGATGTCCACCACCTCACCGGGTTGCGTGGCCAGACGAGCCGGGGTGACCCCGTTGAACACATCGAACTTGAGCTCCGGGCGCTCCAGGTC
This sequence comes from Acidimicrobiia bacterium, assembly GCA_025937235.1. Classification (GTDB taxonomy): domain Bacteria; phylum Actinomycetota; class Acidimicrobiia; order Spongiisociales; family ZC4RG35; genus JARDZU01. The sequence goes on along the minus strand of JAICRU010000030.1, from coordinate 6,082 downwards.
ATACAACCCCCAGAGACCGGCGAGGCCTAGGGGCCCCTCGATCCGGTACACGTCGTCTTCAGTTGCCCCCATCTCCCGCATCAACAGATCGAGGACCTCCTCGCCCATGTCTGGGTGGACCTCGAGCCGGACCACGTTCCCGAACCGCCGTTGGGTCAGCTCCGACTCGATCGCCATCAGCAGGTCCCCGCCCTCGTCCTCTTCCACCTCGATGTCGGCGTTGCGGGTGACACGGAAGACGTCCTGGCCCAGGATCTCCATGCCCGGGAAGAGGGCACCCGAGTGGGTCGCGATCACCTGCTCCAGAGGCACGAACCGTTCCAGGTCAGGCAACACCACGAATCGGGGCAGGATCGGAGGGACCTTGACCCGGGCAAACCGAGTCACACCGCTCTCGGGGTTCCTGACGACCACGGCCAGGTTGAGCGAGAGGTTGGAGATGTACGGGAATGGGTGTGAGGGATCGACCGCCAAGGGGGTCAGCACCGGGTAAACCAGGTCCCGAAACTGGAGGTCGAGATAGTCCTTGTCCTCCTGGTCGAGGGTCGAATAGTCGCTGAACACGATGCCCTCGTTGGCGAGGGCTGGCGCAACCTCCGATAGGAACTGCTTGGAGATCGCCTCGTACTGGACCTCCACCTCACTCCGGATCGCCGCCAGCTGTTGGCTAGGGGTGAGCCCGTCCGGTGGTGTGAACCCGACGCCGTGGCCCACCTGCTCCTTGAGCCCGGCCACCCGCACCTGGAAGAACTCGTCCAGGTTCGCCGCCCAGATAGCCAGGAACTTGACCTGCTCGAGCAAGGGGAAATCGGGCCTGCCCGTCAGGGACAGGACCCGCCGATTGAACTCGAGCCAGGACAGCTCTCGGTTCAGGAAATGTTCCGGGTCGAAGCCTTCCATCTCTTCACTTCTTAGAGCATCCGAATCATCAAATGGTTAACGGTCTCGACGCAGCCCACCTAAGAGAAAGTGTCGAAGGTGCCCGATCACGACCGGGGTCCGCTCCTGTGGATCCCTTGCGGAGATCAGAGACTTGGCGGCCGACATGATCGTGTCCTGGATGAGACGGCCGGCCAGATCGGGCGGCATCTCCCTGAACTCCCCGACTCTCACACCGTGGTGATAGAGGCCCATCATGGCGTCGGCCAGGTGCGAGTGGGCGGCGCGGATTCGCTCCTGAGCCTCCGGGCCCATCCGCCCCACCTCCCGGTGCAGGATGAGGCCGAGAACCGGGTCGCTGGCCACGAACTCGACCGTTCGGCCAGCCAAATCGGCCAGGCGCTCGCCGGCAGCGCCGGATGCGGGGCCGGCTTCGATCAGGCCATCGATCACCCCGGGCAGCTCTGTCTCGACCAGCGTGGCGATCAGGTCGTCCCTGTCGACGAAGTAGTCGTACAGGGTGGTGCGGCCCACCCCGGCGGCGAGTGCGATCTCGCCCAGAGGTATCTCGGCCGTTCCGGCCTCGGCAATCAGCGTCTTGGCAGATGCCAGAAGGGACCTGCGCGTCAGAGCCTTGTGCTCGTCGATCGAGGCGGCGCGGATTCGAGGCATCGCTCAGAGGCTATCCAGAGTGAGGAGGAACACACCACGAAGCTTCTGATCGAGCCTGATCCGGTCCCGTCTTGGCAAACCGTTCCTTACCCGCCAAACTCGCGTTGGTGAGCACAGGCCCAGCCGAGCTGACCACGGAGCTGGCGGCTGAATGGAGGGAGAGAGCAGCTTGCTCTGGTTATCGCCATGCCCTCTTCTTTCCCGTCGGTGACACAGACACCGCCGCCATCGAGCGTGCCATCGCAATCTGCCTCGGTTGTGCCGTGATCGACGATTGTCTCGAGTACGCCCTGGAAACCAATCAGCGGGCGGGGATCTGGGGGGGCACCACAGAGGAGGAGCGACGCTCTCTCCGACGCAAGTGGCTGGCCACCCGCCGCCGGACCGGCTAAACCGGTCGGGGACGCCAATCTGAACGGCACCAGACGGGCCATCCTCGGAGTTGCCCTCCTCTTCTTCGTGAACGGTGTCGTGGTGGGGAGCTGGCTCCCCCGTCTTCCCGAGATCCGAGACCGTCTCGGCATCCACCTCGACGCCCTGGGCCTGACCCTGGCCCTCGGCGGGTTGGGATCGCTGATCGGGTCGTCGCTGAGCGGTGTCGTGGTCGGCAAGTTGGGGGCACGTCGCACGGCGGTGGCTGCAGGCCTGGCCGTCTATCTGTTCCTGCCCTTGGTGGCGGTGGCCCCCAGCGCCGCGCTCCTGGCACTGGTCCTGGCCGCCATGGGCTTCCTAGATGCCAACGCCGACGTCGGGATGAACGCGGTTGGGGTCAGGGTCGAGGAGGCACACGGGCGTTCCGTCATGACCAGGCTGCACGGTCTGTGGAGTCTCGGCACCCTGATCGGCTCCGGTGTCAGCGCCCTGGCCGTGCTCATCGGCGTCCGCTTCGGGACTCAACTATCGCTCATCTCGGTCTTCGGGATCGGGACAGCCCTGTATGCGATGCGCCTGATCCCCGATGCTCCGCCCAGGGCCCGGCAGGGCGCACGGTCGGGCAGGCTGGCCGTAGGCCTCATGCTCGCCGGCGGATTCGCCGTCTTCGTCGAAGGCGCCCCTTTCGACTGGAGTGCTCTCTACCTCGTGGACGTGACGGGGAGCGGGTAGGCCCTGGCCGGAGCGGGAGTGATCATGTTCACCGCAGGGATGCTGGTCGGCCGTCTCGCCGGAGATCACATCGTCGACCGCTTCGGGGCGGTGCCGACGCTGTACTCCGGTGTCGTCGTGTCGGTGGTCGCCATGCTCTTCGTCGTCGCGCTGCAGACCGTTGCGGCGGCATTGGCCGGCTTCCTGATATGGGGTCTGGGCATATCCGCAGCCTTGCCGGTCCTCTACAAGCTGGCAGGATCGCATCGCTCGTTCGGCGAGGGATCGGGACTGGCCGCACTCACCGTGGGCACGCGTCTCGGGTTCATGGCGGCGCCGGCCCTGATCGGGGTGGCGGCGACGGCATGGTCGCTGCCGATCGCCATCGCTGTCGTGGTCAGCCTGGCCGCGGCCGCCTCACTGGTGGCGGTCCGGCTCACCCTCGCTCCCCAGGTCGCGGCCGGCGATTCCCTTCCTGGCGGTGGCAACTCATAAAGTGGGCTCAACCGATTCGGGACACGACATGAACAAGCAGGCCGAATACGTCATGCGGACCGTGGAGGAGCGCGGGATCAGGTTCATCCGGCTCTGGTTCACCGACGTCCAGGGCTTCCTCAAGTCGGTCTCCATCAGCCCCGCAGAGCTCGAGGTCGCCTTCGAGGAGGGCATGACCTTCGATGGGTCGGCCATCGACGGGTACGCCCGGATCCAGGAGGCGGACATGCTGGCCCGCCCCGATCCCTCCACCTTCGGTGTCCTCCCCTGGCGAACCGAGCAACAGGTGGCCCGAATGTTCTGTGACATCGCCACCCCGGACGGGGAGCCGTTCTCGGGTGACCCGCGCAATGTCCTCAAGCGGAACCTGGCCCGTGCCTCGGAGATGGGGTACAACTTCTACGCCGCCCCCGAGCTCGAGTTCTTCTACTTCAAGGACTCCGGGCCCGAGCCGGAAGTGCTCGACCACGGGGGGTACTTCGACCTGACCCCGCTCGACGTGGCCCAGGACTACCGACGCGACACCATCAACGCCCTGGAGCAGATGGGGATCCCGATCGAGCACTCCCATCACGAGGTGGCCCCCAGCCAGCACGAGATCATCGCCCGTTACACCGATGCCCTGACCATGGCCGACACCATCATGACCTCCCGGCTGACCGTGAAGGAGGTGGCGCTGAAACATGGCATCTACGCCACCTTCATGCCGAAGCCGCTGGAGGATCACGACGGCTCGGGCATGCATCTCCACCTCTCGCTCTTCGAGGACGATGTCAACGCCTTCCACGAGCCGGGCACCCCGGGTGGGCTGTCCAAGATCGGACAGGCCTTCATCGCCGGCATCCTTCGCCATGCCGCCGAGATGACGGCCATCACCAACCAGTGGGTCAACTCGTACAAGCGGCTGGTCGACGGCTTCGACGCCCCGATATACATCTCGTGGGCCCGCAACAACCAGTCGGCGCTGGTTCGTGTCCCCACCGTGAAGAAGGGCAAGCCATCCAGCGTGCGGGTCGAGTACCGGGCGGCTGACGCCGCCTGCAACCCCTATCTGACTCTCAGCGTGATCCTCTGCGCAGGTCTGGCCGGGATTCGGGAGGGATACGAGCTACCGCCGGAGATCTCGGCGAATATCCAACACATGACCCATGCGGAGCGCGCCGCCGCCGGAGCCAAGCGGCTCCCGGAGACCCTGTCCGAGGCACTGGACATCATGGAGGGGTCGGAGTTGGTGGCCGAGGCCCTGGGGGAGCACGTGTTCGACTGGTTCATCCGCAACAAGCGCAAGGAGTGGGACCGTTACCAGCACCATGTCTCCCGGTTCGAGCTAGAGAGCTATCTCCCGGTCCTGTGAACGTAGCGTTCCATCCCATCGATTGCTCCGAGAGCATCCTCGACGGGCTGCACCTCGCCGGGGCCACCCACGTCGGGGCACCGGAGCTCGTCCCGGAGGACAGGGTCATCAATGACTCCGATCTGCTCCTGGTCGAGCTCGGCGACCAGCCGATACGACGTCTGCGGGAGGTGTCGCGCATCGCCGAGGAGATCGCCCTGCCCATCGTCATCGCGCTATCCGGAGACCAACTCGCCCTGATCGAATCGACCAAGGGGATCTCGGACTTCATCCTCTCCCCGGTCGACCCTCTGGAGCTCCGGCTTCGGGTGCAGCGGCTGACCCGGGAGGAGCCCAATGGTCACCTGGTGGCGTTCAAGGACCTCGAGCTCAACACCCTCAACTACCAGGCGACACTCGCCTCCAACCCGATCGACCTCACTTTCATGGAATACGAGTTGCTCCGCTTTCTGGTCGAGAACCCGATCCGGGTCTGGTCCCGGGAGCAGCTCCTCTCCAAGGTGTGGGGCTACGAGTACTACGGCGGGGCCCGCACCGTCGACGTCCACATCCGCCGTCTTCGCTCCAAGCTCGGCGAGGAGCGCGCCTCCTGGATCACCACGGTGCGCTCGGTCGGATATCGATTCGGCTGACCGGCCCTCCGCTACACCTGCGCGCCGGACGTCGCCGGACCGACCACAATTGACTCATGGGATTCCGCACCAAGCAGGTACATGCCGGGGCGACGCCTGATCCGACGACCGGCGCCATCCTGACTCCGATCTTCCAGTCGACCACCTTCGTCCAGGAATCGGTAGACGAGTACATGGGCAAGGGCTACTCCTACAGCCGCGGGGGCAATCCGACGGTGCGGGCCCTCGAGGAGAAGTTGACCGCCCTCGAGAAGGGCCACGACACCACCGCCTATGCCTCGGGCATGGCGGCAACGGTGGCCGTGTTCCTGGCTCTGCTCGAGGCCGGCGACCACGTGATCATCGCCGATGTGGTGTACGGCGGGACCTATCGCTACGCAGATCGGTTCCTGAGCAAGTTCGGGGTGGACGTCACCTTCGCCGATGCCTCCGACCCGGCGGCCATCCGGGAAGTCGTGCGCCCCGAGACACGCCTCGTCTTCACCGAGTCGCCGGCAAACCCGACGCTCAAGGTGACCGACCTGGCCGCGATCTCCGAGATCACCTCCCCGGCCGGCGTCCTCCACGTCACCGACAACACCTTCCTCACCCCATACTTCCAACGCCCGTTCGAGCTCGGGGCGAACATCGTCATCCACTCGACCACGAAGTTCCTGGACGGCCACAACGCCACCCTCGGGGGTGCGGTGGTGGTGGACAGCCAGGAGCTGCAGGATCGCGTCGCATTCGCCCGCATCTCGGCCGGGCTGGTCATGTCGCCCATGGTCGCCTGGCTCACGATGCAGGGGGTGAAGACCCTCAGCGAGCGGATGGATCGACAGTCGGCCAGCGCCCTCGCCATCGCCCAGTGGCTCGAAGGCCACCCCAAGGTGGATTACGTCAACTACCCGGGGCTCCCGTCACACCCTCAGTTCGAGCTCTCCTCCAGACAGGCATCCGGCTTCGGGGCGATGGTGTGCTTCGAGGT
>JAICRU010000070.1 GCA_025937235.1 Acidimicrobiia bacterium | reverse complement strand
GGCGGTCGGCGACAGGATCATTCGACCAGGGAGTCAGCTGGTTCTCCCGGCTGTTCTCCGACCAGCTGTATCCGGAGCCGGATTCTGAGACACAGAATCCGAACCGACGGTTGGCGACGACATTGACCCAAGGGGCCGGCGTCGATTGGCCTTCTCCCAAGACCACCACGTACTCGCTGCCGTCAGCCGCGAAACCCCCGAGACCGTTGTGGAACTCGCGGTCCGGTCTCGGATGCGACCCGCCCATCAGCTCGGGGGCAGACGGCTTGGCGCGGGTGGTCGGGGCCAGCTCCTTGGTCGGCCGACGGGCCAGCTGGTCGGCGAGGGTCCCGTGGTGACTGAGCAGCAGCGCCCGGGCCGCCGCATGGAGGGTCGTCCGATCCTCGACGGTGAGCAGCGGCCCATTGAGAACGAAGACTCCACCGTCGGGCTCCTGACCGACCAGATGCCCACTCTCCCTGATCAGCTCTTCGATGGCGTCCTGCAACTCCTGGGCGTAGGAGCCGGCTTCCTCGTTGATGATCACCAGGTCGGCCACCAGCCCTTTGGTCCGCCAGTACTCCTGCGCTCGGAGCAGGTCCCGGACCAGTCCACGCTCCTCGGGTCGGTCGATTCGGACCAGGACGATCGGGAAGTCACCAGAGATACCGTGTCGCCACAAGCCATCCTGGCTCACCGAGGACAGGGTGGTCGGAGCCGGTGGGGCTCTCAGCGCCGGGTCGAAGTAGATCAATGATCCGGCGAGCTGTTGGAAGATGTGGGCCTGATCCGGCTCGATGCGAAGGTGATGGAGACGGACTTGGGCCTGAGTCCAGGCCAGTGTCGAGATTCGCTCGAAAGCTGCCGTCTCGGAGAACTTGTCGACGAGATCGAGGGCCTCGACCCGGGTGGGAGCCACCACGGTGGTGAAGTCGAGGTGAGCGGTGGCGCCCGGCTCGATCCGCACCTTCCTTCGCAAACTGAAGACCGGATCGAGCACCCGGCCCGCGGTGTTCGACAGGGGACGATCGACTGCGGCGGCGTGGTGGATCTGGTTTCCTCGTCCGAGAAACCGGGCCCGATCCGTTTCATACTGAATGCCACCGACTACCTCGCCGGTGACCGCGAGGACATGACCTGCCCACACCGTCCCCTCCTCGTCCGAGCGCGGCCGGCGGCTGGCGAGCAGCGCGTCGCGTCCGGTCACCACCTCGGTCTGCACGAAGAGATTGGAGAAAGCAGGGTGGGCGGCATCGGCCCGGGCCGATGCCAGGACAATCTCGGCGTAGGAGGTGACCTCCACTTCTCTGGCCACCGAGCCCAGATTTGTGAGGCTGACTCGACGGACCTCGGCGTCGTCCTCTTCGGATACCACCACGGTCAGCGTGGTGGAGACGTTGCCGTCACGACGCGAGATCTCTGCCTTGTCTTCGCTGAAGGCCACCTGATAGGAGTCGGGCTCGGCCAGAGTCGGTTGATACCCGGCCGACCAGGTGCGCCCCGCACCGTCCCTGATGAAGAAGTAGCTGCCGAAGTTGTCGCGAGTGGCGTCTTCCCGCCAGCGGTTGACGGCCAGCCCCTGCCACTGGCTGTAACCGGAACCGGCGGCGGTGATGACGGTGCTGAGACGGCCGTTGGACAGGGCATGAGTGGCCGGGCCCGGGCTATGTGGCGACGAGATCCGACGGACCACACCCTTCGCCTCTTCCAGGGGATGGGCCGACTCGGCGACCTCTTCGGCACGGGGACGGGCCACCTCCACATCGCGGGGAACCCTTTCATGCAACAACAGCTCGGCTGCCCGGACCCACGGGTCGGCATGGAACAGGTCCCTGCACAGCCCGGCAAAGATGACGTTGGTCACGGAGATCAGTGACATCGCCTGATGGTGGGCCATATAGGCTCGCACTAGGACGGACTCCCCGTCCTCGGGCAGCCGGCTCGGTGTGAAGTCGAGCGACTCGTAGTACCCGTACCTGCCCTGCGCCCCCAGACTGTTGAGCCGGACCAAGTTCGTCACCGCGTCGCCCGGCTCGACCATGGTCGCCAGCAAGGTTGCATACGGCGCCACCACCAGGTCCTCACTGAGACCCCGTTCGAAGCCGAGCCCCGGGACCCCAAATGCCCGGTATTGGTAGACGAGGTGGATGTCGCGAGCGGCGTAGGCCGCCTCGGAGATCCCCCACGGTATCCGACGCTCGTTTCCGTACTCGATCTGGCGTCGCACGACCGCCCGGTAGGTGGTTTCGAGGATGCTCTCGGGTGGCGACCGCATCACCAACAGCGGCATCAGGTATTCGAACATCGAGCCCGACCACGAGATCAGGGCGGACTCGACACCCATTGGAGTCATCGACCGGCCGAGACGGAACCAATGGCTGGGGGGAAGGTCACCTTTGGCGATGCCCACGAAGCTGGCCAGGCGGGCCTCCGAGGCCAGCAGGTCGTAATGGCTTTGGTCGAGGGCGTTCTCCCCGACGCGATAGCCCACTGCCAGCAGCTTGTTGTCAGGGTTCAGCAGAAACGAGAAATCCATGTCAGCCGCCAGCCCGGCGGTCGCATCGGCGAGGGCGGAGAGGCGACTGGAGAGAAGCTCCCGGCTGATCGCATCGTCGGCTACCTGCTGGTCGTGAAGGTGACCCCGCACCGTCGCCAACAGGGCTTCGGCCAAATCCGCCAGGTCCTCGGCACCCTCCCTTGTCGCCATGGTGCGTGCGATGTCGGCCACGGTCTCGGCTTCGGCGAGGATCTCGGCCAGCCGATCCGACCCCTGCGCTCCCCGGCTGCGCAGCGAGACGAGAAACTCGACCAGGGCTCGATCGAGCTCCCGGGGCGATACGACCTCGATGCCCGCATCGAAAGCCACGGGGTCGGCCGCCTCCCGCAACAGCAGGGCGCTGTCGCGGATACCGGCTGCCACCTCCGGGCCCGAGGCGACCTGGCGGAGGCGTTCACAGCCCTGGGATACCGCGAGGAGGTGGCCGGCAAGGTTGCCGCTGTCCACGGTCGACACGTATCTGGGCTCCAAGGGCTCACACGAGCTCGTGTCGTACCAGTTGAGGAAATGACCCTGATACCGCGCCAGCCGATTGAGCGTGGAGACCGTGTTTTCGAGCCTGGTCACTGTCTCTTCCAGCCCAATCCAGCCGAACTCCCGGGCCGAGAGCACCGCCAGCAGATAGAGCCCGATGTTGGTAGGGGACGTGCGGTGGGCGATCTGTGACACGTCCTCCTGGAAATTGTCGGGTGGCAGCCAGTTCTCGTCGCTGGTCACGAATCTCTCGAAATAGCGCCAGGTGCGCCGGGCGATCAGCCGCAGCGCCTCCTGTTCCTGAAGCGTGGGTGGGTCCGCCACCTCGGCAGGGCGTGGGATGCTGACCAGGTGGGCGATGAGGGGAGCCAGCACCCACATCCCGGACCAGGCCAGAGCTGCCACCAACGCCTCAGGTTTGACGACTGCGGCCGCGGTGCTGCCCGCAATCCCGACCACCATCGAGGGGGACATCCGCCGGATGAAGCCCGTCAGCTCCAGGTCGAACTGCCGCTCCGCTTCCTCGGCCGTTACCCACGTGAGCAATCCGCGACGAGTGAACACCAGGCGCCAAAGGGTCACCACGATGGCTTCGGTCATCCTCAGCGCCTGGTGGGCGAGGAATGCGGCCTGCAGGAGGGTCCGTCCCAGTGCCCTCGATGCATCCGTTCCCCAACGCCTCAGCCGCACCGCCCCCGGAGTGCTGGTCCGACGCGGAATGATCCGCTCGAGCAGGGGCAGCATCCCGGGAAGCGCCAACGCGACGAGGATGAACGCGGTCCAGGGCCAGACCGGGACCCCGGGCAGAATGAACGATGCGATCAGGGTGAAGAGGGCAGCCGGTCCGCTGAGACTGCGGCGGAGGTTGTCCACCATCTTGAGACGAGCCACGGGAGGTAGCGGTCCGTGAAAGCCGAGGATCCAAGGGAGGAGCTGCCAGTCGCCACGGACCCAGCGATGCTGGCGTGACAGGGCCACCTCGTAGTGACTCGGGAACTCTTCGAACACCTCGACGTTGCTCACCAGACCGGCCCGGGCGAAGCTTCCTTCGAAGAGATCGTGGCTGAGCAGGGCGTTCTCGGGGATTCGACCCTTCAACGCCGCCTCGAAGGCATCGATCTCATAGATCCCCTTGCCGGCGTAGGACCCTTCGCCGAACAGGTCCTGGTACAGGTCACTGACGGCGGCGGCATAGGGGTCGATCCCGCCAGGCGGGAAGAAGACACGCTGGAAATAGCTGATACCGCTCGCTCTCAGGAAGGCGGTGACACGCGGTTGCAAGACTCCATATCCCTCCACCACCCTCCCGAGTGATGCATCGACACGGGCCTGGTTGAGTGGATGGGCAATCGTCGCCACCAACCTGGTCGCCGCCCCCGGCGGGAGCCGGGCGTCGGCGTCGAGGGCGATCACAAAACGAACCCCCGTTGGCGCCCGGTCGGATGGGATGAAGCTGGTGTCGGTGGCTCCCCGGAGAAGACGGTTGAGCTCGTGAAGCTTGCCCCGCTTCCGCTCCCAGCCCATGTGGAGCTCCTCGCCAGGATTGAACAAACGGCGGCGATGGAAGAGCAGGAATCGATCCGCCCCTCCCGGCCCCGGTCCGTGTCTCTCATTGAGTCGGAGCACGCCGTCGGCCGCCGCAGCCAGGAGCTCGGCGTCGTCGGCCAGCTCGGGCCCTTCGGCGTCTCGCCAGTCGCTCACCAGCGCGAAGTGCAAATCGCCGTCCGGATTGGCCAGGTAGTGGACCTCGAGCCGCTCAACCAGCTCCTCGACCTGGTCGGGTCGCGTCAACAGGGCAGGGATCGCAACCAACGTGCGCAGCTCTGCAGTCGGTCCGTGAGCCAACCCCAGTGAAGGCAGCTCCTCAGGCCGGGTCAGGGCCGCAATGGCGCGGTTGACGAGGATCACGCCCATATCGGAAGCCGGGATCAAGGCAAGGCCGGCCATCACCCATCCCCATGGAGACCACTGCTCGACGGTGAGCAGGGGCAAAGCCAGGAGGAGAGCGCTGACCACGGCAACCGAGCTCAGGTACACGGCGGCCGCGTGCCTCCTGACGAATCGGGAAATAGCCAGCCCGACACCGGGACGGAAGCCGATCCCAGCCTCGAGCGTGGTCCTGCCCTCTCCGAGCAGGTAGAAGCCGGGATCGCTCTGCCGACGATCGGCGAGTTGAGGGTCGGCCAGTCGGAGTGTGGCCTTCGTCACGTGGAGCTCGGAGGTCCCGGATCCCTTCGACAACTCTTCGATGGCGTGCCGGTAACGGTCCCGGGTGGCGAAGCTCATTTCGCTGTAGGAGCTCTCCGCGGCCAGAGCATGATCGACGAGGCTGACGCCCTCCACGAAGTCGGCCCAGTCGAAGAAGTTGACCTGACGGAGGCTGGTAACGATGTTGCGTACCGTGACGTTGGTGGCGGCTTGCCGACGATGGGTTTCGCCGACTATCTCGTCGGGTGACGTCCCCTCGGCGCTGAGACGATCCAGCAGCCAGGTGAGGCCCGGGGTCGTCTCCGGGTCCTGGTCGCGAAGACGCTGGAGCAGCTGGACGGCAAAGGGCTGTGGCAACTTGGCGGGGCCGTAGCGGTCGAGGGCTGCCTGCGTCTCGCCGGGCCGGCCGCCGCCGACGCCGAGAAGTCCGTCGGCGATCTCCTCCGCTTCTCGACGAAGCCTCCTGGCCCAAATGATCGACTCCGTCATCCGGCGCAGGTTCTCGATCAGGATCAGGCGAAGGGTGATGGGGATGGCCCACAGCTCACCGATGGTCAGGGGCGCCACGCCCTGGTATGAAGCCACGAATCTGCGCAGCGCTTCGGGATCGAAGCGACTGTCCAGGTGCGAGACGTATGCCCACACGATCCCGTAAACCCGCGGGTAGCCGGCCAAATGACCACCGTCGAGCTTGGGAAGCTCGCGGTAGTAACCGGAAGGGAGGTTGTCCCGTATCTCGTGCAGCTGGCTCTCCACGAGATGAAAGTTGTCCACCAGCCATTCCGCCGCGGGGGTGAGGAGTGCCTCCTCCCGGATTGCCTTGGACAACTCCCGGTATGAGGAGAGAAGAACCTCACCGTTTTCAACCAGTCGCCGGGAGATGGGGCGCAGTCTCCCGTGGCGTTCACTCAGTTCCTGCGCTTCGGCGAGACTGCGGCCGTGCTCCTCCAGCCGTTCGACGCTGAACAGCTCGGCCCGGATGGGCTCGTCGATCGGCTCATATCCCAAGCCTCGGGTGGCTGGCACCATCGCACAATACGTGAGCACCCAAAAGGTGAACTCGATTGACGAGAATCGCTGAGAAACGGTGGCTTCTCGAAATGGGTCGCTCCGCGCAGCGACAGACGTGGTGACCCTGGCCCAAGAAGCCGGCCGATCAGGCTCCCGCGCCGATCATCTCGGTCACGGCCCATTCGTGGACCTGCCGCAGCGTCTCCAGTTGCTCGCTTCCACTTTCCTCGAGGGCGGCAAAGTCGAAGCCGGCCCATTCGGGATGAGATGGCGCTGCTGAGCGCAATGTGACCCACAGACCCTGTTTCCCGCGGACGGCCGACATGAGCGTCTCCAGCTCCAAGACTCGGCTCAGGGGCGAATAGGTGAGGAGATGGCCGTTCAGCTTCAGTCGGCTGGCCCGTTCGGTAAGCAGAGCAGCCGCCCTCTTGAGATCTCCTCCCGAGATACCGGCGGCCGCCCGAACCTCCTCGAGGACGACCAGGTCCCGCTCGATCGACTCCGCAACCTCCTCGATGATCGGTCCCCACTTCGTCCGGCGATTGCTACGCCAAATCCGCCTGACCAGCGCTGTCCCAGCAGTGGCTCCGGCGCGGTGGTCGTTCAAGTAGGTCTCCAAATACTGCATCGTTTCCATATCCGCGGGCGCTCCTTTGATGGGCTTCACTTGCCCGCCACGCAGGGTTCCCAACCGAGTTGGTGCGTCTCTCGTCACAGCAGACCCGGAAGGATCAACTTGGCGACCCATGTCGCCGAGTATCTGGCTCCTCGGGCCGCCGACCTCTCCGCCGGTGGTGGTTAGTCGGACCTCCTTCAGTTTCCCAACGACCAGCGCCGGGTAGATGCTTGTCGTCCAAGGTTCCATGCCTTCGTTCGAGGTCGGACCTGCCACGGAATCGCGGACGACAAACGACATCGAGGAGAAAAATGAACAGGAATGTCGGTTTCGGAGGTTCGCTCTTCCTCATCGCAGTGGGCGCTGTTTTGGCGTTCGCCGTGTCGGTGGAAGCGGAAGGGTTCAATCTCAACACGATCGGATACATCTTGATGGCGGTCGGTGCACTTGGAGTGGTGTTGACCTTGGTGACGGCCACCGCTACCCGGAAAGAGGAGCACACCGAATACGTCAAGAAGGACGTCGACTTCGATTCACACGATCACTGACCTTTTACTTCTCACGACGCGTCCCGTTTCCCTACAGGATCAATGGGTCAAGAGAGTCTTGACGACATTGGAGACCCTGAGACCGATCTCGCGGTCAATGGTTCCGAATCGATGCACGAGTCGTCTTCGGTTGATCGACCTGAGCAGTTCGCACTGGATGTAGCTGGTTTCTTTGAGGCCGGTCTCGCCTGACGGCTCCATTTCGACGTGCAGAGAGAGTCGGCGTCGGGTTGTTGTCAGTGGCGCCACGATCACGAAGGGAAACGCCGGACCGAACGTATCGGGCGGGCCCATGACCAGCGCCGGGCGATGGGCCGCGGGCTCTCCTGGATATGGCTCGCCGAAGTCGACCAGCCACAAGTCATATATCGATGCCATCGGCTACTGATGTCGAATCCGCCTCGGCCAGATAAGACCGCCACGCGTCTTCGTCCGTTCGGAGTTCAGCGAGCTCGGCTGCAACCTGGTGAGCAAACCGTTGTCTCCGCAGTGCCTCGACGGCGTCACGGATTGTCTCGATCAGCGACTTTCCGGATTCCCGGCTGAGGGCTTGTAGCCGGGCGTGTGTTTCCGTGTCGACACGGACCGTGGTTGTCGCCATAGCTGGCCAGTCTACATATCGTATGCATAAAGGTCTACAGGTGTGCCAGTTGTGCCTTTTCTGCCGATTCAAAGGGAGCCCTTGGCCAGCCCGAGCCCGTGCCGACTCACATCGGACGTCGTCAGGACCAGAACGATGGCATAACGGCTTGGATCGCCGGCGTGTGGGATGACGCAGTCACGGCATCGACCAGATCGAAAAGCGTTGCGGTCAACTGCCGCACTGGTTCGCTGCTCTCCCTGCGCTCCGGGAGCCTGATCCCCCTCTTCCGGGGGTAGACCCGCACCGCCAGACCACCCTGAGGGGCGATCCCCGCCAGCTCCCGAGCAAGCTCCAGGGCCCGATGGATGCCACCCAGAGCGTCGACCAGGCCCCGCTCGAGAGCCTGTGCCCCGGTCCAGATCCTCCCCCTGGCCAGTTGCTCGACCGCAGCCGAGTCGAGGGATCTCCCTTCGGCCACCAGCGACTTGAACTCCTCGTAGATCGAATCCAGAGTCGCCTTCAGCCTCTCCCGCTCCGAATCGGTGTAGGGATCGTCCGGCACGCCGAAGGTGGCGTTCTGGCCCAGGTGCAACTCCTCCCAGTTGACACCGACACGGTGCCACGCCTCCCGTGTGGCGAACTTGCCGGCGACGACTCCGATCGACCCGGTGACGGTTCCCGGCTGAGCCACGATCCGATTCGCTGCAGCCGAGATCCAGTAGCCGCCCGAGCCGGCGACATTCCCCATCGAAACAACCACCGGTTTCCCCGCCGCGCGGGCCCTGACCGTCTCCCGGCGGATCACTTCGGAGGCAACGGCTGAGCCCCCGCGGGAGTCGACCCGGAACACGATCGCTTGAACCCTGCTGTCGTCGATCGCGGCCCTGAATGCAGCGGCGATGTCATCAGCCCCGAGCGACAGCCCCCGGGAAAGCGGGTCGAAACGGGACGTGCCCCGGTGAATCGAGCCGGTCCCGTGGATGAGGGCGATCCTGGCCCCGCGCCGGTGGGGTCGGCCCGCTCGTCTCAGATAGGCATCGACGAACATCAGCCGTCTGCCTGCCTCGAGGGCGGCGTGGTAGGCCTCATCCCGGTAGGAGAGCCTGTCGATCAGCCCGGCCTCTATGGCCTCGGATCCGAGCAGTGGTGCCTGGTCGATGAGTCCCCTGACCCGGTCCGGTGGGAGACCCCTTGCCGCTGCGACCCCCGACACCATCTGCTCGAACTGGTCTTCGAGCACGGCGCGGGTCGCCTCCTCATGAGGGGCGGTGAAGCCCCGTTCGGTGAAGGTGTACTTGGCCGCCTTGTACTCGCTTCGATGATCCAGGTCGGGGATCACGCCTGCCCGATCCAAGAGACCGCGGAGGAAGGGAGCCCTGGCCACCACTCCGTCCATGTGTACCTGACCATGCGGCTGGAGGTGGATTCTCTCGAAAGCGGTGGCCAGGTAGTAGTCGACAGTGGCAAGCCCACCTTCGCCGAAGCTCTCGGCGAAGGCCACCGCTCGCTTTCCTGCGGCCCGGAACCGCATGATCGAATCCCGGAGCTCCTGGGCGTGTCCCAGCCCGATCTGACCGTTGCCGACCCGGGCCACGAGTCCGACGACGCGGTCATCCCCCGCAGCCCGGTCCAGGGCATCGGTCACGTCCCGCAGGACGGGCGCTCCCCGGTTGGTGTACCGCCCGAGAGGGCCCGACATCGGCTCTTCCAGCACCCCGTGGTCCAGATCGAGCTCGAGCACGGTTCCACCCGACACCCATCTCCGCGCCAACCCCAGGACCACGACCAGGATCACAGTCAGCCCGAGGACGATCAGCGCCCCGGTCAGGCCGGCCAGCGCGGAGACGGCCGTCACCATGACGATCAGCACCAGCAGCACTACAGCGGCAAGCACCAGCACCTGGAGAGGGCGCACCAGCTTCATATGACTTCTCCTCGATCGAGTCCGGCCGGACCATACGACAGACGCGGCGCTCGAACGGATCAGGGCTATTCGACCCTCGAGAAGCGCGTGTGTTCTCCTGGAAGACGCGATCGAGCAGGATTCGAGAAGCGTTTCCCCCGCATCGCCCCTAGTTTCGGTGATGACTGGCAATGGAGGTCAAGAGATGAGCACCAGGATGAAGTCCGATGGTTTCTCGGAGGCGGAACGGGCCGCCATGAAGGAGCGGGCCCGGGAGCTGAAAGCGCAGGGCCGCAGCGGCCAGAAGAAAGCCGACAACGAGCGCGCCGTGCTCGACGCCATCGCCGAGATGCCCGATGCGGACCGCTCGCTGGCCGAACGTATCCACGCCCTCGTCACCGCCAACGCGCCGGAGCTTCTGCCCAAGACCTGGTACGGCATGCCCGCCTACGCCAACCAGGACGGCAAGGTGGTCTGTTTCTTCAAGGCGGCGGCGAAGTTCGAAGGCCGGTACGCCATCCTCGGATTCGAAGATGCGGCCAAACTCGACGACCATCCGATGTGGCCGGTCGTGTTCGCCATCGTCGAATGGACCCCCGCCGTCGAGAAGAAAGTTGTAGCGCTGGTCAAGGAAGCGGTTGCCTGACTCGAGGGATCGGAGTCACGAGCCCCCCATGACTTGACCCACCTCCTGCAGAAAAGCGGCGGCAGGACCACCGTCGACAAAGCCGTGGTCGAAGGTGAGCGAGCGCACCATCTGGGGGAGGTGGATGATCGGGTGAACCACGGCCCGGAGATTGGATCGCGGCATGGGCCAGGCGCTCTGATCCGCAACGCGTCCGGCGTCCCGTTTCCGTAATGGGCTGAGTCCTGCGTGGGTGCTTGGCAGCAATCGCCGCCGCCATGGAAGAGGACGGCGCCGAGGTCGTCACCTTTCGGCTGTTGAGGGACGTTCTGGCTCCCGACGTTCGTGAAGGATGGCTGATTCGAGGCGGGCTGGGATGGTCGCGTGCTCGAGGGGCCGACGGCGACAACGCAGGCGAAGCTGATGGTGTGGGCGCCAGCGCATTGCTTTTTCCCAACGATCGACCGGCCCGGGATCCGCCAACGCAAGGTCTTCTCGAGAGGCTGAGATTCTCGGGCTCTGGGTTGAGACCGGCTGAATTCGCGGTTTCAGCCCGTGGATGTGTCGATGAAAGCAATCCCATCGACCGAAATAGTCCCGCCATTGACATTTCGCGGCGCACCCGCACCTAATCCTTGCTCCGATCGCTAGGCCTGTCTCAACGAAGGCCTTATAACGAGGTTGACGGTCGCGTCCAACAGTCCAGCCAAGTAAACGAACAATCCAATAGCTGCGAACAAGCGTGCTCCATCCTCAGTGAAGACGTCGATTTGAAGCAAGTCATATTCGAGGTCCCAGCTTTGGAAGATCAGGTAAGTCCACATCATGACGAACCCGATCGGGTACAGCCAGCGTCGTCTTGCGTCGTGTCGCGCGTAGAGGAAGCCTGCCCCGGCAAGTAGCTGCAGAGCCGCCGCCACGAAGCGTGAAGGAATTCCCGGAGGATTCTTGCCTCGTAGGCGAGCGATGACCGTGCCAAGTGTTTCTTGATGACGGCTCGCAAGTGCCGTCGCCGGCGATGTATCAGACGATGCCTCTTGGGCGGCGGTGGGTTTCGGACGGACTTCCTCGTTCGGGACGGCGGACGGAGTGGGCGAATCGGGCGATCGGGCTGTTGCATCTCTCTCGAGTTTTCGAGCCACCCCCACCGCATCATCAATCTCAAATGCGATGCTTGCCAGTAGGTCTCTCCGATCTCTCATCTTCACCAGCAGCCGAAGGGCGTCCGCTCTTGTAGCTTCGCTGCGTAGACCGCGCTTCAGGTCGATCAGCAGAGCGCTCTGGTCTTCATAGGTCAGAGGCGCAGCCGAACCGACCTTTTGAGCAAGATCACCCAGGTAGGACAGCGGCGCCGGAGGCGGCTCAGGTAACGGGTCAGGCAGGAGATCGGCGGGTGCCGTCGAAGAGATTGCCCTTGCGAGCTGTAGGGCCGCGTTTCGATCAGGATTCCGATAATCAACGTATTGAATCGCCGTGAGGGCGGGTGGCAAGACGGCAACCGAAACATCGTCTGACACGAGGACGGGAAGTATTGGCTTGCCTAAAGCGGATGCATACTCGTACTCACGCTGACAAGCGGCCGAATCGAGTGCGGCCTGTTCGAGGATGAAGACAAATAGGTCGGCACTACGGATCCTCTCGAGAATCTGATCCCACCACCTTTGTCCGCCGGATAACTCTTCGTCGAGCCACACATTGTGGCCCATGGCGTCAAGATCAGAGGCAACGCCAGATGCGACCTCATGAGCTTCCCTGTTGTAGCTGATGAAGAGCTGAAGCACGGTGTAAACGCCATCCAACCGGTCCCGGCCGAAGACACTACTCCTCGCATGTCCGACGAAATGGCGCGTGATCGCGCCGGACATCGGATGGGGGCTATGACGGTTTGGCTACACGGAATCATGGATCAGGCCCGAGCGACGGGCTCGGCCTCCCACCAAGACCCTCTTGTGATTTACGCTTCTCGGTCAGCCGGGCCCTGGTCAATTGGGGTGGTCGTCTCCGTGGTTTCTTCTTGGCCCGACGCCGTCGGCGCTGGCGATGGGACCGCCACCGTCGCCCTGGGCCGGCGGATCGCCAATACCAGCAAGATCACGGCCAGCACTCCGAGCGCGAGACCGCCCAGGACCAGGCCGATGGCGATAGGCAGGAGAATCCCGACTTGAGCGCCGGCGTTGAAGTCTGCCGAAACGTGTGCAGACCCATCGACGTTCATGATCACCCCGGTCCACTCTCCTGACTCCAGATCCCAGGTCACAGTCTGGGTTCCTTCTCCTTCCGCCGAAGCCACCCAGAAGTCCTGCTCTCCCGGTGGCCCCGGGGGCGCCCCCCCATCCACGGTGTCATAGGTGACCTCCCCGGAGAAGGGGCTGGTGCGGAGCACTTCCGCCACGCCCACGCCGTCGAGATATGAGGCCACCTCGTCTTCCGGTCCGATCCCCATGAATACCGAGGACCCGTCGGTCGGTTCCGCCTCGAAGCGAAGCGTGGCCAGCTGGCTGGAGGGGAACCACGCGGTGGGCCGGGCGGCCACCAAATCGATCGGCCCTGTGATCAGGGCGTGGCTGTCGGTGGCGAGCGAGACGGTCCGGGCCTCGTAGAACCCGTCCGGGGTGCGTTGGGTCCCATGTGCCCAGAGCAGCACCGCACCCGCCGCGACCAGTGCAAAAGCCACCAGTCCGAGGATCGCCCCAATGATGGCCATGATGACCTTGCCGGCAGTCATGATGCCTCCTTGATCTATCGGGCAGGATCGACACTACGCCTCCAGCCCGCGCACAGCCCCGACTCCGCCGGGGGAGTGTCCGCAGGTCAGGTCGGTCGCACCCTTCCTAACCTTTGGCCGGCGACCGGGAGCACTCCTTGCCGGTGTCGGGCGGTACTGCGCAAAGCTGCAGTTGACCAATGGCTCCGAGCAGCGAGCTCGGCGATCAAACGCCTCGCTTGATTAGCGTTGCTCTGCGGCGACGCCAATCCGCGATCGGTTGTGACTATCGATGTGTCGAGGTCGTCCGGACCAAGGGGAACAGCGGCAGGTCGCCGCTCAGGTTTCGGCGCCCATCATCTCGGTGACGGCCCATTCATGAACCCGCTCTAGCGACTCTAGTTGCTGGCTCCCCCGCTTCTCGAGGATCGCAAGGTCGAAGTCGGACCATTCCGGATGAGACGGGGCTGCTGTGTGCAACGTCGCCCACAGACTCTGCTTCCCGCGGACGGCCGACATGAGCGTCTCCAGCTCCAAGACTCGGCTGAGAGGTGAATAGGTGAGGAGATGGCCATTCAACTTCAATCGGCTGGCCCGTTCGGTGAGAAGAGCTGCCGCTCTCTTCAGGTCTCCGCCCGAGACCCCGGCCGCGGCCCGGATCTCGTCGAGGACGACCAGGTCCTGCTCGATCGACTCTGCGACCTCCTCGATGATCGGCCCCCACTTCGTCCGGCGATTGCTGCGCCAGATCCGCCGGGCCAACGCTGTCCCAGCAGTTGCTCCGGCGCGGTGGTCGTTCAAGTAGGTCTCCCAATACTGCATTTGTCTCCACATCCGAGGGCCGCTTTCTGACGGACGTCACTTGCCCCATCGGCAGGGTTCCCAACCCGGTTGTCGCGTCTCTCTTTCCAGCTCGACCCGCGCGCCTCGGGCTGCGGCGAATTAGCGGGCGACCCTGTGGCGTTCGAGCCCTTTCGGGCTGACGGCCGGGGTGGCACGGTCAGCCAACTCGCGGCTGACTCTGGGCAGCTTGGTGGGCAGGCATCTGGCTCCCCAGCAGGTACCAGGTCTCCATCTCACCCACTCCCTTGACCGCGATCGTGCCCCGCGGCTCGAACTCGAACTCGTGGTTCAACAATTCGTAGGTCTGCCGGGTCACCTGGATCCGACCTGGTGTGCCGCCGGACTCCATCCGGGAAGCGACGTTGACCGTATCGCCCCAGAGGTCGTAGTGGAACTTCCGCTGTCCGATCACGCCGGCCACCACCGGCCCCGAGTTGATCCCGATCCGCAGCTGCAGCTCGAGGTCCCCGCAAGTGCCGCCGGGCGCCGCCGACGCGGCAATGTCGAGCGCCAGCAAGGCGATCGCCCGGGCGTGATCGGGCCTTCGTGTCGGGACACCTGCGGCCACCATGTACGCATCGCCGATGGTCTTGATCTTCTCCAGGCCGTGCCGTTCGGTGAGGGTGTCGAAGTGGCTGAAGAGACGATTGAGCATCCCGACCACCTCGGCAGCGGTGAGGTCCTTCGACCGTGCGGTGAAGTCGACCACATCGGCGAACAACACGGAAGCGGCCGGAAACTGGTCGGCGATGGTGTTGGTCTCGCCCTTGAGACGCTCGGCGATCGGGGCAGGAAGGATGTTGAGGAGCAGGTCCTCGGAGCGTCGCTGTTCCGACCGGAGGGCCGTCAACGCATCCTCGCGCTGCCTGGCGAATAGGGCCAGCAGTGTGAAGAACATCGTCCCGCCGACGGTGACGTTGAGGGCCAACAGGACGCCCGAGACTGACTCGGGTATGGGGGAGGGGATCCCAAGCGCGATGCCGATGAACCCCGAAGCCAGGAAGACCGCCACGAAGCCGATGAACCACCGGACGCCGGCTCGCACCCCGTCGAAGACGAGCGCGCCGAATGGGGCGAGGATTCCCCAGATCCCGGGTGAACCCCCGGGGATGAAGCCACCGAGTGCGATCATCGACAGTGTCGGCGCCAACAGGATGTCCCAGAGCTGGATTCGCAGAAGCATGGGGAAGTTGTGGTTCCGGGCGAAGAGCGCGATCGACGCGATGGATATCGCCGCGTAGAGAAGCGCCATCGAGCCCGACCATGCCCCGAAGGAGAGGTATAGGCCGGCCCACAGGAACGAGATGGGCAGGATGAGGACCGCGATCAGGACGAGCAGCCCCTTGCGAAGGCGCACGTCCTGATCATCGGACGGGTCGGCGCCGACCTTCGAAAGCCGGTCCACTGTCCGGTTGAGCAGGCCCCGAAGGGACGTCACCACCCGAGAATAGGCGCCCCGCCTGGCTCGACGTCGACGGAGCTCCCGGTTGCGGGCGCTCGTTTACCTAACCTCCGGCCGTGACCGCCCGTTGCCGTGCTCGGTGCGTACCCGGTCCAACTCGGCTGGGACGAGGTCGAGGG
>JAICRU010000042.1 GCA_025937235.1 Acidimicrobiia bacterium | reverse complement strand
GGGCTGGAGATCGCGCCATGGGTGCGGTGGCCGCGTCCGATGCCTTCTTCCCTTTCCGGGACGGGCTCGACGCCCTGGCCGGCGCCGGTGTCGTCGCGGTCGTCGAGCCGGGTGGCTCCCGCAACGATCAGGAGCTGATCGACGCGGCCAACGAACACGGGATTGCGCTCATCTTCTCCGGCCGTCGGCATTTCAGGCACTGATGGGGGCGCGGATCATCGACGGCAAGGAGTCGGCCCGTCGGGTGAAGGCCGAGGTGGCCGAGCTGGTTTCGGGTCTGCAGTACCAGCCGGGCCTGGCGACGGTGCTGGTCGGGGACGATCCGGCCTCTCACACCTATGTCAGAGGGAAGCGACGCGACGCCGAAGAGGTGGGAATCCGATCCATCCATCACGAGCTCCCCGGGGATGTGCCCCAAGCGGATCTCGAAAGGCTCATCGACGAATTGAACTCCGACGACGAGGTGGACGCGATCCTGGTCCAGCTGCCGCTTCCCGGCGGCCTCGATTCGGAGCGTGTCGTGGCCAGGATCGACCCGGCCAAGGACGTCGACGGGCTCCATCCGTACAACATGGGGCTGCTCGTCCTCGGTCGGCCCGGTCTGCGCCCGTGCACGCCCAGTGGGGTGATGCGCATGCTCGAGGACAACGACGTGGTCGTCTCGGGCCGGACGGCGGTGGTGATCGGCCGCTCGTTCCTGGTGGGCAGGCCCCTGGCCCTGATGATGGCGAGCAAGGGTGTCGACGCCACCGTCACCATGGCTCACTCCCGCACCCCGCGACTAGCCGAGGTGGCCCGGGACGCCGACATACTCGTTGCGGCCGTCGGTGTTCCCCGGATGGTGACGGCCGAGTACGTCAAGCCAGGTGCCGCAGTCATCGACGTGGGCATCAACCGAGTCGAGGACGGGCTTGCCGGTGACGTCGACTTCGATTCCGTGCTCGACGTCGCCGGTTCGATCACACCGGTGCCCGGTGGCGTCGGCCCGATGACGAGGGCCATGTTGCTGGCCAACACCGTGGAGGCTGCCAAGAGCCGTCGCGGGGCGTAAAGAATCGAGCCCGATCGGCCGAAGATCTGTCATGCGCCGCCGCATGCATCTCATCGTCTCGACAGTCGTTCTCGGCCTCCTGGGGACGGCTTGCTCAGGCAACGTCTTCGACCTGGCGGTGGGCGACTGCTTCGACGACGGTGATATGTCCGTCGAGGGGATCGAAGAGGTCGGTGAAGTGCCCATGGTCGAATGCTCGGAACCCCACGACAACGAGGTCTACGCCGTTGTCACCGTCGAAGGTGAACGGTTCCCCGGCGAGGTCGCGATCCAGACCGAGGCAGACGAGGTCTGTCTCGACGCCTTCTCGGGGTTTGTCGGGCTCGACTACCAGACCTCGGTCCTCGACTTCGGCTGGCTTGTCCCTACCGCCGAGACCTGGGAGGTCGGTGACCGTGTCGTTGCTTGCTTCATTTATCGCGTGGACCTGGAAAAGGTGACGGGGACGCTTCAGGGCACGGGTATCTGACCCGGAGGACACCATCCGGCGCGGGGCTAACCTCGCCGCTGTATGGCAACTTCGATAACCATGGGCCCCGAGGGGCTCGTTGTCCCCGCAGACCCGATCATCCCCTTCATAGAAGGTGACGGCATCGGCCCTGACATCTGGGCAGCCGCGGTGCGTGTCTTCGACGCCGCCGTCAAGGGAGCCTACGGGGACGAGCGGGCGGTCGCCTGGACCGAGGTCCTGGCGGGGGAGAAGTCTTTCAACGAGACGGGCTCGTGGCTCCCCGACGAGACGGTCGATGCCTTCCGCTACCACCTGGTCGGCATCAAGGGGCCGCTGACGACTCCGGTCGGTGGCGGGATCAGGTCGTTGAACGTGGCCCTGCGCCAGCTGATGGACCTCTACGCGTGTGTCCGCCCGGTCCGCTGGTTCGAGGGAGTGCCCTCGCCGGTCAAGGACCCCGGGCAGGTGGACATGATCATCTTCCGTGAGAACACCGAGGACGTGTATGCGGGCTTGGAGCTCGAAGCCAACGGTGAGGACGCCGCACGACTCATCGAGTTCGTCAAGGCCGAGTATGGATGGGAGGTCAGGCCCGATTCCGGCATCGGCCTGAAGCCGGTGTCCGTCACGGGCTCCAAGCGGCTGATTCGGGCGGCCATCACATATGCCCTGGCCAATGGGCGCAAGTCGGTGACAATGGTCCACAAGGGGAACATCCAGAAGTTCACCGAGGGTGCCTTCCGCAAATGGGGATACGAACTGGTGAAGGAGGAATTCTCCGACGTCGCCGTGTCGTGGGAGGACTCCGGTGGCGACCCGGGGGACAGACTTCTCGTCCAGGACGTCATCGCCGACGCCATGCTGCAGCAGGTGCTCACCCGGCCCGCCAACTACGACGTGATCGCCACCACCAACCTCAATGGCGACTACATCTCCGATGCCCTGGCCGCCCAGGTGGGAGGCATCGGGATCGCCCCCGGCGGCAACATCAACTACGACACCGGTGTGGCCGTGTTCGAGGCGACCCACGGCACCGCTCCCAAGTACGCCGGTCAGGACAAGGTAAACCCCGGATCGGTGATCCTGTCCGGGGAGATGATGTTCCGCTACATGGGGTGGGGCGAGGCGGCCGATCTCATCATCCGGGGCCTGGAAGGGGCCATCAAGGCGAAGACCGTTACCTACGACTTCGCCCGTCTCACCGACGACGCGACCGAGGTCAAGACCTCGGAGTTCGGCGACGCGATCATCGGGCACATGTAGCGCTGTGTCGTGGGCATCCCGCCCCCCCGGGAGGTGGTGTCATGCACACGATCCCGGACGGGTGAGCACTAGTCGCTCCTAAACTCATGGCCATCGAGCGGGAGCCTATGACCACCCTTCAGATCACACGTTCCGCTGACGTCCTGCCCGCCGAGGAGGTGGCTGCGCTCACTCCGCTCATCGAGGACATACAGCGTCTCAAGGTCGAGCGGAACGCCATCGTCGCAGCTCACAACTACATGACGCCAGACATCTACCACCTGGCGGCGGACATCACCGGGGATTCCCTCGCCCTCGCCCAACTGGCGCTGGAGACAGAAGCGGATGTCATCGTCCTGGCCGGTGTCCATTTCATGGCAGAGACGGCCAAGCTCATCAACCCGGAGAAGACGGTTCTCATCCCCGATCTCGCCGCCGGTTGCTCCCTGGCCGACGGCATCACCGGGGGCGATGTGCGCCGTCTGAAGGAGGAACACCCAGGTGTCCCGGTGGTGACCTATGTCAACACATCGGCCGACGTCAAGGCCGAGTCGGATATCACGTGTACCTCGTCCAACGCGGTGGCAGTGGTCGAGTCACTCGGTGTCGACCGCGTCATCTTCACCCCGGACCAATACCTGGGGCGCTGGGTCGCCACACAGACGGACGTCGACGTGATCCTGTGGGAGGGGTCCTGCATCGTCCACGAGAGGTTCACCGGCGCCGAGGTCGCCCAGCACCGGATGACACTCGGGGACATTCCGGTGATCGCCCACCCCGAGTGTCCCCCTGACGTTCTGGCCGAGGCCGACTTCGTGGGGTCCACCCACGCCATGATCGACTGGGTCGTCACCCGTCAACCGAGGACGGTCATGATGCTCACCGAGTGCTCGATGGCGGACAACGTCGCAGAAGCGACCCCGAACACCGAATACATTCGACCGTGCAACCTCTGTCCCTACATGAAGCGGATCACGCTCGACAACATCAAGACCTCGCTGGAGACGATGGCCCATCGGGTCGAAATCGCGCCCGAGGTGGCCGAACGGGCGCGGAGAGCGGTGATGCGGATGCTCGAGGTGGGCCGTAAGGACTGAGGCCCTCCTCCGGTGACCCGGGTCACCCGGCTCGATGCCCCTCTGGTGGTGGGCTCCGGCGTGGCCGGGCTCACCGTGGCCCTGGGGCTACCCCGGGCCTATGTCATCTCTCCACCCGACATGGGCTCGACCTGGTGGGCGCAGGGTGGCATCGCCGTCGCCTGGTCATCCGACGACTCGCCCCGTCAGCACGCCGACGACACTCTGGCGGTCTCCGGTGGGCTCGGCGTCGAGCAGATCGTCGACATCCTCACCAAGGGCGGGCCCGCTGCGGTCGAGAACCTGATCGCGCTCGGTGCCCAGTTCGATCGCGACCCCGATGGTGAGCTCCTATTGGCCAGGGAAGGCGGGCATCGCACCCGTCGGGTGCTCCACGCCGACGGCGACGCCACCGGGGCCGAGGTGATGCGAGCCCTCCTGGCCGCGGTCGAGGGCGACGAGCGGATCGTGATCATCCCCCGGCGAGCCCTCGACCTTGTGATGATCGGAGACAGGGCCGGCGGTGTGGTCACCAGCGAAGGGAAGAAACGCGAGGTGATCCTGGCTCCCGCTGTCGTGCTCGCCACCGGCGGGGCGGGCCGGCTCTACTCACACACCACCAACCCGCCTGCGGTGACCGGAGAGGGCATCGCGATGGCGGCGCGGGCCGGAGCCCGGCTGGCCGACATGGAGTTCGTCCAGTTCCACCCCACCGCGCTCGACGTGGGGAAAGACCCGATGCCTCTCCTAACCGAGGCGCTGCGCGGGGACGGGGCGATCCTGGTCGACGCCCACGGGCGTCGATTCATGCCCCAGTACCATCCCATGGCCGAGCTCGCCCCACGTGACATCGTTGCTCGGGCCATCTTCTGGCAATACGACCGGGGCCTCGGCGGCGCATACCTGGATGCCAGCTCGATCATCGACTTCGCCGGGCGCTTCCCGACCGTCAACGCCCATGCCCATTCGGTCGGACTCGACCCGACCGAGCACCTCCTCCCCGTGTCCCCGGCCGCGCACTACTACATGGGCGGCATCGACGCCGATGTCAACGGCCGCACCTCGGTTCCGGGCCTCTGGGCCGTCGGGGAGTGCAGCTCCACCGGTGTCCATGGCGCCAACCGGCTCGCATCCAATTCCCTGCTCGAGGGTCTCGTCTTCGGAGCCAGGGTGTCGGCCGACGTTTCCGTCTCGATGGTCGAGCCGGTCGGCGAGCCAAACGCACCGAAAGAGGCGTTCGATCTGCCCTTGGTGGCCGGGCCCGCCCTCGAGGACCTCCGCCAGATCATGTGGGACCGTGTGGGGCTGGTTCGTACCGGCCCCGGGCTATGGGAGGCGCGCAACAACCTCCTCGAACTGGAGACCGTCCTGAGACGCACCGTCGCCGGTCGGATCGCCGTCGAGCTGTCCCTGATGGTGACCCTGGCCGCTCTGAGACGCTCCGAGTCGAGGGGCGGCCACTACCGGGCCGACTATCCCGAGCCGGACCCGATGCAGGAGCATCGGACCCTCATCGACCCGGCCCGGGCGCAGATGACCGGGGTCAGCTGATGCTCCGGGCCGACTACGTCGAACTGGTCGGCCGCGCCCTCTCCGAAGACCTCGGGCCCGACGGCGACATCACATCTGAGTCTGTGATCCCCAAAGACTCGATCAGCAGGGGTGTTTTCGTAGCTCGCGGTCAAGGGGTGATCGCCGGGCTCGAGGTGGCCGCATATGTATTCGAAGCCCTCGATCCCACAGTCGTCTTCGACGCCCTGGTCGAAGACGGCGGCCGAATCCGGGGCGGTGGGCATGTCGCGTTGGTCGCCGGCCCTTCCCGCTCGGTCTTGAGCGGTGAGCGCACCGCACTCAACCTCTTGGGGCGGATGTCAGGTGTGGCCACGGCCACTGCAAGGTTGGTCGAGGCCGTCGCCGGCACCGGGGCACGGATATCGGATACTCGCAAGACCATGCCCGGCCTGAGAGCGCTCGACAAGTACGCGGTTCGGGCTGGGGGAGGCATCAATCATCGATTCGGGCTCTACGACGCCGTGCTGATCAAGGACAACCACCTGGCCGCCGTCGGCGACATCGCTTCGGCGGTGGCCTCGGCCCGCGCTGCGGTGGGCCCGCGTGTGATGATCGAAGTCGAGGTGACCACCCTGGACCAATTGGCGGCGGTGATCGAGACCGACGCCGACCGGGTGCTCCTCGACAACATGGGCCCCGCGATGCTGGCTCAGGCAGTCGAGAAGGCGGCCGGTCGCCTCACCACTGAGGCCTCGGGCGGAGTGACCCAGGAAAATGTCCGCCGGATCGCAGAGACTGGCGTGGACATCATCTCGGTCGGCTGGATAACACACTCCGCCCCTCAACTCGACATCGGCCTGGATTTCACGTGACGGACAGGGCAGGGATAACTTCGACATCATGATCGATGAACCAGTGCGGGTGGCGGTGACCGGCGCGGCGGGGCAGATCGGCTACAGCCTTCTCTTCCGGATCGCCGCAGGTGACATGCTCGGGCCCGACCAGCCCGTCGTCCTCCAGATGTTGGAGATACCTGAGGCGTTGGGAGCGCTCGATGGGGTTGCCATGGAGCTCGAGGACGGCGCCTTTTCCCTGCTCGCCGGAATGGTCTCATCCGAGGACCCTCAGACTGCATTCGCCGACGCCGATGTCGCGCTGCTGGTCGGGGCCATGCCCAGGAAGGCGGACATGGATCGGTCTGATCTGCTCGCGGCCAACGGCGCCATCTTCACCACGCAGGGCAAGGCCCTAGCCGAGGCGGCGAGCCCAGAAGTGAAGGTCCTGGTGGTGGGCAACCCGGCCAACACCAACGCCCTGATCGCCCTCAGCAACGCGGAGGGAATGGGCCCCGACGGCTTCACCGCGATGACCCGGCTCGACCACAATCGGGCGGTTGGCCAGCTTGCCAAGAAGTTGAGCCGGCCAGTCTCATCGGTCCGGCGCATGACCATCTGGGGGAATCATTCGGACACCCAATACCCCGACCTCACCCATTGTGAGGTCGACGGCGCTCCGGCGCTCGACCTGGTCGAGGACCGGGGGTGGGTGGACGCAGAGTTCATCCCGACCGTGGCGAAGCGGGGTGGTGCGATCATCCAGGCCAGGGGAGCGTCCTCAGCGGCCTCCGCGGCCAACGCCGCCATCGACCATGTTCGAGACTGGTGGCACGACACCCCCGAGGGTGACTGGGTCTCGATGGGGGTGCCCTCGGACGGGTCCTATGACGTCCCGGAGGGTCTGGTGTCATCGTTCCCCTGCATCTGCCGCGGAGGGAAATGGGAGATCGTGCAAGGACTGGAGATCGATGATGTGTCACGAGCCCGCATCGACGCCTCGGTGGCCGAATTGGCAGTGGAGCGTGACACGGTGCGAGAGCTCGGTCTGATCTGAGGGAGGAAGACGACTCCCAGGACCGCGCCGAGGACCACGACCAAGCCAGCCAGAATCGCCACGAGCAATCGATCGGATGCTTGGTCGACCACGACAAGACCCTGAACGAGATCGAACTCGAAGTCGGCACGATGCTCGGCCGGCCCGACGCGGAACTCGTCTTCCCGGGCGAGAGCCTTCCCGGCGGACGAAACCTCGACCGCCGGGGGGCTCAGACATCGATCAGCTGATCTGCTGTCCCTGGTCGTCGAACTCCATGATCGGGCGCACCTCGACCCTCCCGTGCCAGGCCCCGGGGATCCGCGCTGCCCATTTGAGAGCCTCGTCGAGGTCATCCACGTCGAGGAGATAGAACCCCCCGAGGACTTCCTTGGTCTCTGCGAAGGGGCCATCGGTGAACACCGGCTCGCCTCCCTTGCCGCTCGGGACGTGAACCGTGGTGGCTGTGTTGGTGTCGTGGAGTGCCTCGCCACCGACCATCACCCCGGCCTCGCTGGCCGCCTGGCCGAATTCCATGTAGTCGACCATGACCTGCTGTTGCTCTTCTGGTGTGCCCTGACCCTGGGTTTCAGCCGGGCCGTATATCAACGCTGCGTACTTCGGCATCCGTCATTCCCTTCTCTCGGGGACGCCTCACATCGGTAATGACGCATGAGGGTGAGGCCGGTCGACAGGTTTCTTCGTCGATCAGTACTCGACTTCCAGGTTGGAGACGGCCGATCCCCACTGCTGGATAGCGCCCTGGTGCATCATCAATTTGGCCAGATTGCCCGATACCTTGAGTTTCCCGGTCATGAAAGCGGTCTGCGTATTCAACTCACCCTTGGAGATGGCGCTGGCGGTGTCGTATCCCTGATTCACGGTGACGTCCGCACCCTCCAGCGTGCCCAGGGCCAGGGTGGCATTGCCGCCCCCGGTCTTCAGGTAATAGGCCACCTCGCCGTCAGGAGCATCGGTGGTGGTGAACTGGATGCCGAGGTCGGCGTCGCCGATGGCGTTCTTGAATCCTTCGTGGCCGTTGAGGGCAGCGGTCACATCCGAGGCCCAGTCGTCGCTGAGGAATTTGGACACCTATTCACTCCTTTGGATGGTCGGGGCCTCAATCGTACCGGGCCTGGTCCCGATCAGGTAAAGGTCAGATCAACTTGGCGATCGACGTCTCGGCCCCGCGGGAGAGCCGGGTCAAAGGCTCTCGCGGGTGGCCGGGGTCGAGACCGGCCGTCTTGGCCGCCGCCTTGACCCCGGGCACGCCATGGGCTTCCACGTCGGCGCTGATCGCACTGAGGCGTTTCTGCAGTCTTCTGGCCTTGCTCGGGTCCGACTTGGCCGTGGCCAACGTCTGGAGGACCAGTTGTGGGGCGTAGTTGCCGGAGCCTGTGATGGCACCGTGACAGCCGATCGCCATCGCCGCGGTCAGAGCGCGCGAGGATCCCGAGTAGAGGATGAAGTCCGCCGGCGCAGCATCGATGATCGACTGCAGCCGGACAACGTCACCGCTGGAGTCCTTCATCCCCACGATGTTCCCGTGCCGGGAGAGCCTCCACACCAATTCGACGGGCAGGCTGTAACCGGTCACCGACGGAACGGAGTAGAGGAACACGGGGACGGTCGAAACGTCTGCGACCGTGCGATAGAAGCGGTGCACCGCTTCGTCCCGGCCCCGGGCCAAGGTGGTGGGAGTGAGGACGAGCACGGTGTCGGCGCCGCCGTCGATCGCCTCTGCCACCTGGGCGAGGGCGACCCGGGTCGACTCGGCAGCTACTCCCACCATGAAATGTGCCTTGCGTCGTCGACCGGCCTTGACCAGACGATTCCGTTCGCCGGGCTCGAGGTAGGGGCCCTCTCCATTGGATCCGCCGATGACGAACCCCTCCATGCCCGCTTCGGCCAGGGTCTTCAGGTTGTGGGTGTGTGCCCGGGTGTCTATCTCGCCCCCGCGGGTGAACGGCGTAATCAGCGCGGGCATGTACTCGGGAGGTGCCGGCATCGGTGGAAGGGTAGGTGCCGGTGTCGAGCGCGCCGCCGCGATCAGGGCGCGAGGGGCTCGATTCGGATCACAGCGTCGTCGGCGAAGTCGACCCAGTCCCTGAACCAGACAAACCGATGAGGCAGTTGTGATCGAAGGTCGGTGACAAGGGCGACGAGGGACAGTCCAACAAGGGCGGATCACTGCGCCACCAGACGCCGATTCTTGAGCTTCGCTCGCAGGTAGTCGGAGTTCATCATGGCGATGAAGTCGATGGAGATCGATTTGGGGCATGCCTTCTCGCACTCTCCGTGGTTCGTGCACGACCCGAAGTACTCCTCCATCACCTCGACCATGTTCTCGGTACGGGTCCAGCGCTCGGCCTGGCCCTGGGGCAGGAGGTTGAGATGGCTGATCTTGGCGGCCGTGAACAGGTTGGCCGCCCCGTTGGGGCAGGCGGCGACACAAGCACCGCAGCCGATGCACGCGGCGGCGTCGAACGCGGTATCGGCGACCGGCTTCGGTACCGGGGTGAGGTTGGCGTCGGGCGCCGACCCGGTGTCGACCGTTATATAGCCGCCCGCCTCGATGATGCGGTCGAAGGCACTGCGGTCCACCACCAGATCCTTGATCAGGGGGAACCCGGCGGCCCGCCACGGCTCCACTGTGATGGTCGCCCCATTCTCGAACTTGCGCATATGGAGCTGGCAGGTGGCGGTGCCGAGCTGGGGTCCGTGGGCCTGACCATCGATCATCACCCCGCACGCCCCGCAGATCCCTTCCCGGCAGTCGTGGTCGAAGGCGACCGGCTCGTCGCCCTGGTTGGCCAGACGCTCGTTGAGTGCGTCGAGCATCTCCAGGAACGACATCTCCGCCGAGATCCCATCGACCTCGTAGACCTTGAACCCGCCGGGCCGATCCGGGCCGTCCTGGCGCCAGATCTGGAGGGTGATGTTCACTTGTAGCTCCGCGTCGACGGTTTGACGGCTTCGAACGTCAGCGGTTCGATGTTCAGCTGAGGCTGGCCCGGATCGCCGGTCCACTCCCACACAGACACGTGTGAGAACTCGTCGTCACGACGCAGTGCTTCGCCGTCGTCTGACTGGAACTCCTCGCGGAAATGGCCCCCACACGACTCTTCACGGCGAAGGGCGTCGAGACACATTGCCTGGGAGAGCTCGAAGAAGTCCTCCACGCGTCCCGCTCGCTCCAAGGTCTGATTTAGACCGCCCGCGGTCCCGAGGACCCTCAGATCGGCCCGAAACTCCTCGTACAGCGCCGGGATCTCGGAAAGCGCCTTGTTGAGGCCGGGCTCGCTGCGGGACATGCCGCAGTACTCGAGCATGATCTTGCCGAGCTCCTTGTGGAACCAATCGACGGTGCGGCTGCCCCGGGTTGCGAGAAACCGCTCCACCCGGTCCTCGACGCCGGCCCGGGCCTCGTCGAAAACCGGGTCGTCGGTCGGGACCGGGGCCTGGTTGAGGAATTCGGCCAGATAGTCACCGATGGTCATCGGGAGCACGAAGTACCCGTCGGCTAGGCCCTGCATGAGAGCGGAGGCCCCGAGCCGGTTGGCGCCGTGGTCGGAGAAGTTGGCCTCCCCGATCGCATAGAGGCCCGGAACCGTGGTCATCAGGTTGTAATCGACCCAGAGCCCGCCCATGGTGTAGTGAGGAGCGGGATAGATGCGCATTGGGACCTCGTAGGGGTCCTCGTCGGTGATGCGCTCGTACATCTCGAACAGGTTGTCGTAGCGCTCCTCGATCACATTGCGGCGCTCACGCTCGATCGCATCGTGGAAGTCGAGGTAGACCCCGTTGTGCAGAGGCCCCACCCCCTTGCCCTCGTCCACGATCCGCTTCACCGCCCGGGAGGCGACGTCCCGGGGCACCAGGTTGCCGAAGGCGGGGTACATCCGCTCGAGGAAGTAGTCGCGTTCCTCCTTGGGGATCTGGCCCGAAGGTCGGTCGTCGCCGGGGCGAGCCGGCACCCAGATCCGTCCGTCGTTGCGCAACGACTCGGACATCAGCGTCAGCTTCGACTGGAACTCATCCGACGCCGGTATGCAGGTGGGGTGGATCTGAGTGAAGCAGGGATTGGCGAATCCCGCGCCTTTCCGATGTGCCCTCCAGATGGCGCTGACGTTGCAGGCCATGGCATTGGTGGAGAGGAAGAAGACGTTGCTGTAGCCCCCGGTGGCGAGGACGATGGCGTGGCCGGAGTGATTGCTGACCTGGCCCGATACCAGATCGCGGGTGACGATGCCGACCGCCCGGCCCTCCTTGATCACCACGTCGAGCATCTCGACGCGGGTATGCAGCTTCACCGATCCGTCCGCTACCTGTCGGGCCAGCGCCTGATAGGCGCCGAGCAGGAGTTGCTGACCGGTCTGCCCCCTGGCATAGAAGGTGCGGGCCACCTGGGCCCCGCCGAATGAGCGGTTGTCGAGAAGACCTCCGTACTCCCGGGCAAACGGAACGCCCTGCGCCGTGGCCTGGTCGATGATGTTCAGCGATTCGTGGGCGAGGCGATAGACGTTCGCTTCGCGGCTGCGGTAGTCGCCCCCCTTGACCGTGTCGTAGAAGAGACGGAAAACCGAGTCGCCGTCGTTCTTGTAGTTCTTCGCAGCGTTGATCCCCCCCTGGGCCGCGATCGAATGAGCCCGTCGCGCCGAGTCGTGGAAGGTGAAAACCTCGACGTCGTAGCCGAGCTCGGCGAGGGAGGCCGCGGCGGAGGCGCCGGCCAGACCGCTCCCGACGATCAGGATCTTGAACTTGCGCTTGTTGGCCGGGTTGACCAGACGCACGGAGAACTTGTGGTTCTCCCACTTGTCCTCGATCGGGCCGGCCGGGATCCGCGCATCCAGCTGAAGGGTCATCCGCTCACTCCACGAACCCGAAGAGGACGGCAAGCGGCATGATGGCGTTGCCGACGGTGACCAGGGCGGCGAGAGCGATGGCGAACCACCGGCGCAGGTGATTGAACCGGGGATGGTTGATTCCAAGACTCTGGAACATCGACCACGCCCCGTGATAGAGATGGATGCCGAGGGCGACCATGGCGACGATGTAGAAGAAGACGACCGGGGCGCGTGAGAAGGTGGCGACGAAGTTGGCGTAGACCTCGCCCCGGGCCCAGGTCTCCGGGGCCATGGGCTGAATCCCCCAGGTCAGGTCGGCCAGGTGGAAGAGGAGGAAGGCGAGGAAGATCACCCCGCTCCAGCGCATCGTCCTGCTTGCGTAGTTGGCGGCGATGTAGGTGCGCGGTCCCTGATAGTCCTCCGGGCGGGCCCGGTGGTTCATCAGGGTCAGCGAGTAGGCGGCATGGATGTGGAAGAGGAAGGCCACGATCAGGCCGGTGCGGAGGATCCACAACGCAACGTGCTCGGGCAGGAAGGGGACGAGCAGCTCACGGAGAGCCTCGGCATAGATGTCGATGTCGGGGATGCCGTCGACGTCCGGGAGGAAGATCTTCCAGTTACCCACCATGTGGAAGATCACGAAGAGGATGATCGCGATACCGGTGATCGCCATCACCCATTTCTTCCCCACCGCCGATCGATAGAAGGCGACCGGCCAGGGGGCTCTTCGCTGTTCGATGGTGGTGGACACCGGTGACCCCATTATGCCAAGTCTGAGAGTCGCCGGAATCTGCCGGCGCAGCAAGGAGAAATCGGTTACTCGGGGTTGACGGCGCGAGCGGTGGGCCTTAATGTCAAACGTGTAATTACACGGTTGTGAGGAGACCGTATGCAGAGCAAGCTCATCCAGGCGTTGGCCATCGGTGAGCTTTCCTGGCAGGACTACGCCAATTGCCGGGGCGCAGACGCAGACCTCTTCTTCCCCGAGCGGGGGGCTTCCACCCGGAAGGCGAAGTCGATCTGTGCCGCCTGTGAGGTGAGAGCCGAGTGTCTCGACTACGCGGTCGAGATGGGTGAGAAGTTCGGCATCTGGGGTGGTCTGAGCGAACGGGAGAGGCGCAGGGTCCGACGCGAGCGCTCACAGCGCGAGCGTAAGGTCGGATAGGGACGCTAAAGGTACAGGCCGGTCTGGCCCTCGCCCTGCTTCTGGGGCGAGGGTGGGCCCAACGATCTCTGTTGCATCTCCGCAAGCTGTGATTGCGCCGCCATTTGCTGGCTCCACAACGAGGCCTGGATGCCGTGGAACAGACCCTCGAGCCATCCGATCAGTTGAGCCTGGGCGATGCGTAGCTCGGCCTCGGTCACACCCTCCTGATCGAGAGGGACCATGATCTCGTTGAACTCGTCCAGGAGGTCGGTGGAGAGCACCTCACGCAGCGCGTCGAGTGAGCGGGAATGGACATCCGCCAGCCGCCTGCGCCCGCCGTCGTCGAGTGGCGCCTGACGCACCTCTTCGAGCATGGCCCGAGTCATCGATGCGATGCGGATCAGCTTCGTAGGCTCCGAGACGGGCGGTCCCGGTCTGTCGGCCTCGACTGCCTCATCGACCGCCTCCTCGACCGCATCCGGCTTCACCGTTTCTTCCATGGACTCAGCCTAAAGGCTGGGATCAGGCACGCACCTCGTCGCGCATGAAGGCGATGTACGCGGCGGCGAACATCACAGAAGTCAGGGCGACCAGGATGGCGATCTGGGGCCAGACCACGGCGAGACTCTGGGTGAGGTTGAGCTCGGAAACGATGGCGCGGTCGACCTGCTCCAGGGTGACCAGCCCGACGGTGCGCACCTCCGGGTCGAGCAGCACGCTAGATACCTGTTGGAACAGGGTCACCGGCGACAGTTGGGACACCGTCTGCACGGTCTGCATGTAGGCGATCTCCGCGGCATCCGACCCGTCCCTTGGGCTCAGAACGCTGGCGATCGCCCCGAAGATGAAGGAGCCGAACAGGGTCAACACCAGCCAGACGCCGAGCGGGATCATCGCCGAGGTCGAGGCCCGCTTCGCCAGCACCGAGCACAGGGTGGCCAGAGCTTGCCAGAACCCGACGTAGATGATGGTGAAGATGAGCCACACGAACAGACGTGAGATCTCGGTGGGGGTGGGCACCACGCCGAGACGAACGATCCCGATCCCCGACACGAACAGGACCAGGGCAGTGAGCATGATGGCCACCACGGTCAGCCCTGCCACGAACTTGCCCAGGATCACCTCGTCGCGGTGGATCGGCTGGGACAGGAGCCGGGGGAGCGTGCCCTGGGACCGCTCCCCGCTCACCGCGTCGAAGCCGAACATGATCCCGAGCAGCGGGGCGAGGAACCCGACGAAGACGATCAGTGGGAAGGGCACCGGATCGGCGGTCACCGTGAACAACTTGAGGAACAGGGCGGTCACGCCTTGGGCGTTGGGGGCGACGTCGCGGATGCCGCCCGAAGCGGCGAACACCGCGGCGGCAGTGGCTATGCCGAGCACCCCCATGAGCACCACGAACCGTCCCGAAAGGAGGTGGTCGGCGATCTCCTTTCGAGCTACCGCCCTCCAGCCACCGACACGAGCCGTCTCCTCGGAGGTTGCACCCGCGGACGGGGTCTCGTCTGCCGTGCTCTCGAGCTCGGTGGTCATGTCGTCACCTCCTCCTCCTCTTCCGTCTCGAAGTAGCGGCGATAGATCGTCTCCAGGTCCTCGTCGAGGCGGTGGACCCCGATCACATCGGCGCCACCGGAGACCAAGCCGCTGACCGTCGGTGCAAGCGCAGACGAATCGAGATCGGCAACCCACGAGCCGGGCACCCGCCCCGCGGCGACCCCACTCACCGTGCCCACCGACTCGAGCTGGGAGCGGGCCTTGGCCGGATCACCCCCGAGGCGGAACTCCACCCGGATGTTCTTCCCGTGGTCGACTGCCGCCAGCTCATGGGGGGTCCCCTGGGCCACGACCTTGCCCCGCACGAATATGGCGACCCGATCGCAGACCGCCTGGACCTGATGGAGCAGGTGGCTGGCCAGGAGGACAGTGACCCCCTCCTCCTTGGCGAGACGCTCGATGAGGACCAGCATCTCGACCACGCCCTCGGGGTCGATGGCCGTTGTCGGCTCGTCGAGGATCAAGACCGACGGGCCCTTGACCAGGGCGTCGGCCACCCCGAGACGCTGTTTCATGCCCCGGGAGTACTCGCCGGCCGCCTGATCGGCAGCCTCCCCCAGGCCGACCAGGCCAAGTAAGGAGTCGATCAGGTCCTCGTAGTCTTCGAGGCCGTTGAGCCGGGCGGTGAAGCGGAGGTTCTCCCGGCCGCTCATCGGGTCGTAGAACCCGACCGCATCGGGCAGGTACCCAACCTTCCGCTTGACCTCTATCGGGTTCCACCGGGGATCGAGGCCGAGGACCTCGATCTTCCCCTTGGTCGGCTCGACCAGCCCGAGCAGCATCAGGATCGTGGTCGTCTTGCCCGCCCCGTTGGGGCCGAGCAGCCCGAACACCTCTCCGGCCTCGATGTCCAGGTCGAGCCTGTCGACGACGGTGTGCTCGCCGTAGGTCTTGGTGAGCTTCCGGCTGCGGATGGTCGTTGTCATGTCAACGACGGCCGAAGCGCCGGAACACCCAGGCCAGGCCGGCCAGGGTCAGGGCGATCACAGCGATGCCGACGATCCCCCAGACCGCAGACGGGTTGACCGTGGTCCGGATCTCCATCTCGGCGTCGGCTTGCTCGTGGGTGGCGGTGAAGGTGATCACGTAGTCACCGGCCACGGCCTCCTCCGACGGCGTGATGGTGGCGGTGACCGGTACCGTCTCGCCGGCCGGGATCGGCACCTCCTGGTTGTCGAAGGCCACGTCCCATCCGGTCGGCGGGGTCACGCCCACCACGACGTTGTCGAGATCCGCGGTGCCGGTGTTGGTGAGGATGATCTGGAAGTCACTAGTGCTGCCGACGGTCACCTCGGCGTTGAGCCGTTGGTCGGCGGTGGTCATCTCGAGGGAGTATGAGCCGGTGACCTCGACGATCATCTCGGTCTCGACGGTGGAGCCCGGCGCCGTCGCCTGCAAGGTGACCGGGTATTGGGTCGCCTCTGCCGTGAGCGGGGGCGTCACCTCGACGTTGATCGTCTCGGTGCCGCCGGCCTCGACCTGGACCACGGAGGCCTGGGCCTGACCGGATAGCTCGGCGGTCACATCCCAGCCCGCCGGGGCAGACGGGGAGAGCTCGAATTCGAGATCGGCGGGGGTCCCGTTGCTCAATTCGACGTCGAAGGTGACCGCCTCGCCTGCCGGTGTGCGCAGACCAGGGAAGTTGGGGGTCAACGTCACTTCGCCGCCGGCCTGCGCCGACACCCGCACTGCGATGTCGAGGGCCACCGATTGCCCACCACCGGAGGCATTGATCGTCATCGGGTAGTCGCCTTCAGCCGCGCTGGTGGGCACGGTCACGTCGAATGTCAGCTCGGGCTCCAGGCCGGGCCCGGCGGTGACCGAATCGACCTCGAAACCACCACCACGGAATGCGGCGGCCCAGCCCTCCGGGACGCCCTCGAGGCTCAGAGCCACCGCGGCCTGGGCGGGGGCGGCGACCGTGAGCGCGTAGCTCACCTGATCTCCAGGCTCGACGGCGACCGAAGGGAAGGGCGTGCTGACCGTGAGGGTCGAGACCGGCGGTGTGGCCGGCTGTTCCTCCTCGGTCTGGGCGAGCGCCGCCGGTGCCAGGACGAATGTGGCCAAGAGGGCCAGAGCCACCAGCAAGTGCCTCTTCGACGTCAAGTTGATCAGAGCTCCTTCTTCAAACTCTTGAGCGCAGTCGGAAAATGACCGCAGAGACGCTAAATCGATGATAAATCCTGTGAGAAAGCCGCTCCTAATGCGCCGCCTCCCCGAGAGGGTGACGGAGGGGGACCAGGGCGTCCG
The DNA here is from genome assembly GCA_025937235.1 of Acidimicrobiia bacterium. Taxonomy (GTDB): domain Bacteria; phylum Actinomycetota; class Acidimicrobiia; order Spongiisociales; family ZC4RG35; genus JARDZU01. Next base: position 8,861 of record JAICRU010000042.1, on the reverse strand, counting down.
GCCATTGGAGGAGAGAAGTTCCCGGTTGATGGCCACATGCACGCCGAGATCGTGCTCTAAGCCCCCGTGATAGACGCCCGTCAGCGGCATGACGTCCTCGTAGTCCCGCCCGTGCCCGATCTTGCCATGCAGCTCGCCGACCGTCTGATTGTTGGTGGGGTCGAGGGCGCCCACCAACCATGGCCAGGGACGAACACCTCGACGCAGGCGTGGGTCTGGACCCTCAGCTCAGCCTCGTCCGGGGCCACCGCCCGGGTCTGGTCCGCGGCATAGAGCATCCCGACAAAGGTGGCGCCGGGGACATAGTCGAGGCTCTTGGTCGCGGCGTCGGAGATGGCCTGGGACGCGTCGACCAAGTCGGTAACGCTGCTGATTGCGTCCCGGGTCCGCTCCTCGATCAGGTCGTCCAGACCACATGGGGCGAGGGGCGGAGATAGCTGGACAGCTCACCGCGAACACTGTCGAGGGAGTCGAGGATCCCGCCTCGATCCGGGAACGACGGCTCGGTTGTCTTCACAGTGGATTTCGCCTCCACCCTGAGCCGCGTGTGGGGCTCGACGATCCCGAACTCGTCTACCCGCGTCCCCCAGTAGTCGGTATAGGAGTGAATGCGAGCCGCAGGCGTGACGGCTACCTGGTCTCCTCGGCGAAGCTGCCCATCGGGCGAGTGTATTGAGGTCAGAGTTACCGAATTGCCTCAGACTCGACCGAGCGGATGGCCGTCATCTGCTCTGACCTCGGTGCCGCAGAACTGGCATCTGCGCAGACCGGGGGCGACCTTCGAGTCACATGAGGGGCAGTCCACGACACCCTCTCGCACCCGGTCGTCGTCGGTCCCATCTTCGAGGTCGAGCTCGTCGATCTTGGCCGTGAGCATCTCGCGGGTGATCCCGTGCTCTTCGAGCAGGGCCAGGGTGGCCCGCAGGACGATCACCAGACGGTCGACCCTCTCGTTGAGGTCTTCGATCCGGTTGCTGTGGCGGGTGCCGTCGGCCGCGGCGGCGCTGCGAGCCAGGGAGGCAGCCCTGCTCGTGGTCTGTTGACCCATCGCATACCCGAGGTAGAAGTCGAGCACGACCTCGTTATCGGCAATGGGCCGCGAATGATGAAGCGGCCAGACCGACAGAATCTCGGTTGCACCCGGTGACCCGGCCTGGCAGCCGACCTTCAGGGCTGACGGACGTAGTACTCGGTGAACTCCGAGCAGCGCCCGTCGTCAGCGAACTTCATCAGGAAGCAGTTGTTGTAGGTGCGTTCGGGCCTTTCGGCCGTCGCCAGATATCGACTGGTGCCAACACCCACACCGCGATCCCCGTCCACCGCCCATGCCTGGTAGGCAGCCTCCCAGGCGCCCGGGTCGTCGGGTTCCTCCAGCCAGGCGGCGACTATGCCGTCTCGTCCGACGACCATCTCATCGTCTTCGTCGTAAGGATGGAAGCGATACGTGGCGTCTTCGGTGAACAGCTCCTCGATTGCTGTCGTCGTGTTCGCCCTCCACGCCAGGATGTAGCGGTCGAGCCAGCTCTGGAGATCGGTCTTGGTCATTGGGCGATCGTACGCGGCTCTGGCTGAAGCGGCCGGACCGGGCCCATTCCAACCCAACGTCGGATGTCGTAGGCTCATCTCGAGTAACGATGAGGACGACAGGTGGCTGAGGATTACCCTCCGATCCTCGACGCGGCGCAGGTGGCGGAGCTATTGGGGATGAACGTGCAGATGGTGCGACGCTATGCCCGGGAAGGGCGTTTGCCCGCCTACAAGCTGCCCGGCGGGCGGACTTTCAAGTTCTTCCGAGATGAGGTCTACGAGTTCGTTCGGGCCCACCCCGTCGTGGAGAGCGAGGATGTCAGGACCGACGGTTAGGGCGGACGATGGCGACTATCAGTCGGATGGGTATCACCATTACGCCGCCGCCCTGAGAGATCTCGATGTGGTCGGTGGCAACGACCTCCACCTTGCCCACGATCGCCCTCCCATCGGAGACCACGACCCGGACTTGTCCACCCAGGGACGCGAGCTCGGCCATTCGCGCCCGGAAGCTCAAGGGCGTACCGCTCTGCTCGTGGCCGCCCGCCCCGACCGGTTCCACGGTCCAGATCGCCGCGTGCAACACCACCTCCACCAGGTCCTCTCCCCGATCCAGTGTGGCGAAGTCCGACCCCGCGTACATCACACGCCCGGAGAAGGTCTGGCCCTGGGTCTCGGCTCGCACCCGTTCGCCACGGTGCACCAACTCGAGAGCTCGCCCGCCAAGGTCGAGCCGGCGCCGGCGCAGCAGCTCGGTCAGCTTCTCGTCCTCAGCTGCCTCTTCGATCCACTCCCGGCCCGCGCCATGGCGAAGATGGGCTTCCATGTCTCTGTCGGGTCGTTCCTCCATGTTCTTTCGCGCTCTCGACATCGAATGAACAGACGACGATAGGTTCCACAGCGACGTGGCGACTCCCTCCGTCCTGACGAGGGAAGCGGGCACCTCGACACCGACCGCCAGGTCGGCGCGATACCGACCTTCGCTGTCCCACATCGTCATCGCCGTGGCTGCGTTGCTGGCATTCGGCCTCAACTACCTTGCACTACAGAACCGGGACGCCACGTCTCTCGTTGCTGTTGCCGCATCCCCCATCGCGGAGGGAACGACGTTCGCCGCCGAGAGGGTGCGAATGGCACCGATTCCCGCCGATTTCGAGGGTCTCCGGCACCTGGTGGCGGAGGATGATCTCGACGCACTCGAGGGCTGGATAGCTGCCCGGTCCATCGCCGAGGGAGAGCCAATCGGGCGCTCCGACCTGGTCCGGCCGGGTGCCGGCGACGGCCTGCGAACGATGAGCATCCCGGTCTCGGTGGAGCATTCCGCCGGGGGGACGGTCGTGGTCGGGGACCGGGTCGATGTGATTTCGATCGTGGGCGACGCGCCTGCCTTCGTCGCCACCGACCTGGAAGTGGTCAGCATCGCAGAGGCGACGCAGACCGGGCTGGCAGTGGCAGGCCCCTACCACGTCGTGGTGGCAGTGGGTCCGGATGAAGCCCTGGCGTTGGCACGGGCGATAGCCGACGGATCACTGGAAGTCCTTCGATCGACCGGGGCAGCCGGCATTGTGAGAGGGGACGAGTGAAGGTGGGCCCCGAGATCGCCCTGGCCGCTTCCGCCCGGGCATGGCCCGATCGGGTGCACCGATTTCTGCTGGATCATGGTGGCGGCCGGATCCGGGCCCGTGTCATGGGCCCGGAGCAGGCCCTCAGCGAGCAGTACGAGATCCTCTTCATCGACGACGTCTGCTCATTCCTGACCCCGCGTCTGGTGAGAAGTGTCCGTGACCTGGGCCGAGAGATAATCGGTGTCTACGACCCGGCGGACGCCGCCGATGCAAAGCGCCATCTCCTCGAGTGCGGCGTCACGGATGTGCTCGAGCAGGATGCGATGCCGGAGGAGTTCCTCGCGGCGGCGGAAGGAACCTTGCTCCACAGCGAGACAGACGTGCTGCGGGTCGGCGCTACCTCGCCTGCCTTCCGGGTTGGGGTGCTCGGCCCGATTGGCGGTGTTGGGTGCACCGAGATCGCAATTGGGATCGCCTCGGGCCTCGCCACCAGGAGACCCACAGTGCTGGTTGACCTCGACCAGGTCACACCGTCGCTCGCCCAACGTCTCGACCTGCCGCTTCATCCAAACCTCCTCAGCGCGGTCGACGCCGCCCATCATCGAATCGGATCGATGGCCGAGGCTGTCCTCAAACAAGATGGGATCGATGTGGTCGGGGGCCTGGTCAAGCCGCTCGCCACGCAGGAGCTCCCCCCGGTCGAGATCGAGGGAGTGCTCGATGAGCTGGGCAAGGACGGCTACGAGGTCGTGGTGGCCGATCTGGGGAGCCCACCTCCGGCGCGCCTCGAGCAGATGAGGTTTCAAGTGCTCATCGTCGTCGGCCTGGCCAACCCGGTGGGGATGGCGAGGATGGTGCGCTCGGTTCAGGACATCGTCACCGGTGCCGACATGCCCGACACCGTCGCCTTGGTCAACCGTGTGGGGGCTGGGAGTCGGCACCGGCTGGAGATACGCGCGGAGATGGCGCGCCTCTTGCCGGCCGTGCCGGTGGTCCTGGTGCCAGAGGACCGTCGCCTGGCTCGGGCATCGTGGGATGGAACGACGGTCACGAGGGGGCCCTTCGCCGAGTCGGTCGGCCGGCTCGCCTCGTTGGTCGACAGAGCGATGGGATGACAGTCGACGCCTATCACGAGATCCGGCAGAGGGCGCTCGAGCGCATCGATGGCTCGGGACTCGACCCGCAGCGAGACACGGGAAGGCTGATCGAATTGCTGCGTGCGACCGTCGACGACTACCAACGCCAGGCACACCTGGGTGAGTCGAGATCGTTGATCGATCCTGACGCGACCGTCCGCAGGCTCCTCCAGTCGGTCGCCTTCTTCGGGCCGCTCGGCGATCTGCTCGAACGCGACGATGTGGAGGAGATCTTCATAGAAGGGGCACGGGTCACGTACCTCGAGGCCGGTGGTCGCTTGCGGGGCCTGGAGTTGCCAAGCACCGAGACCGAGAACCGGCAGGTGGTCGAGCGTCTCATGGCGGCCACTGATCGCCGACTGGACGCCTCACATCCCGTTTCTCAAGCCCGAATCCTCGACGGCACCGCTCGCATCACCGCGGTCATCCCACCGGTAGCCGACCATCTATCGGCGACCATCCGCCGATACGCACTCAGAAGGGAATCGCTCACCTCCCTGGTAGAGCTTGGATCGCTGTCCCGGGGGGCCGCAGACTTCCTTGCCCTCGCGATGCGGGCCTCGACCTCGATCCTGGTGAGCGGGCCACCCGGGGCAGGGAAGACATCGTTCCTCTCTGCCCTGATCGCGGCCGTGCCTGTCTCCCATTGCATTCGGGCGTGCGAGGAGATTCGTGAGCTGCACGTGCCGATCGTCCATGGCTCCTACTACGAGGCCCGTCCGCCGATGTTGGACGGCAGCGGTGAGATCAGCCTTCGCCAGCTGGTCAAAGCCACTCTGGCCATGCGACCGGACCTGATCGTGGTCGGAGAGGTGCGGGGCGCCGAGGCCTTCGAGCTGACCCGAGCGATGAACGCCGGGTGTGGGTTCGCCTGCACGATCCACGCCAACTCGGCGCCAGACGCCCTCGATGCATTGGTCAACGCCGCATTGATGGCAGGCGAGAACGTGACCGAGCGCGTGGTGCGGAAGGTCTTCGCATCATCGATAGATCTCGTGGTCCACCTGGAGCGTGACGTCGATCCGGGTGGTGGAGAGATTCGCCGCCAGACGATGGAGATACGCGCCTTGGTTCCTTCCCTTCATGACGATTTCTCCTCAGAGCCGTTGTTCCATCGGGACCGGCTGGGGAGTGCACTGGAGTGGACCGGTGCCATGCCTCCGGACTCGCTGATCCGGCGGCTCGATCGGGTACTGCCCCGGGGCGTCGACCTCACCCGGGTGCTGCGGGGAGGGATGAGTTGGTGATTCTGGCCGCCCTGGCCACCTCGGTGACAGTTGCGCTCCTGGCGCGCAGCGCGCTGTCCGGCATCAAGAGCCCGGTGGTGTCACCGCCACGAGCTGGGTCATGGCTGAAGGAGGCGGGCCTCGATGTCACGCCGGCCCAGTTCTGGATCACGTCGATCGGCGTCGGACTGGTGACCTACGCCGTGGTCTACCCCCTCACATCGCTGCCAATCGTGTCGTTGTTCCCGTCGGTCGTAGTTGCCACCATGCCCAAGGCCTATTTCGCCCGGAAGAGGGCCCGACGCCTCGAAGAGGTGCAGGCTGCATGGCCGGATGGCCTGCGAGACCTGTTGGCTTCGGTGAGGTCGGGTGCCTCCCTCCCCACCGCGATAGAGGACCTGGCGTCGTTTGGGCCAGCCCCCCTGCGGGATGCATTCCAGGGATTCCCGATCTACTCGCGAAGCCTCGGTGTGGCACCCGCCCTGGAGATGGTGAAGTCCGATCTCGCTGACCCGACCTCGGATCGCGTGATCGAAGTCCTGATCCTGGCTCACGAGCGGGGAGGAGCGGTTGTGCCCGAGATCCTCTCCGATCTTGCCCAGACGACCACCAAGGACCTGTGGAGTCTCGAGGAGATCCGCACCGACGCTCTCGAGCAGAAGATCAACTCGCGCATCGTGTTCATCCTGCCCTGGCTCGTGCTGGTCGCGATGACGGCGCGGGCGGGTGCGTTCCGTGAGTTCTACGCGTCGTCGCTCGGTGTTGGAGTGGCCGTAGCCGGCGCCCTCATGAGCCTGGTCGGCGTCGTCGTCGCCTCCAGGCTCGGCGCGCAGCCGACCGAGCCCCGCGTATTCGTGTCGGCGAAAGGTGGAGAGTGACCGTCTCGCCACTCGTCATCCTCTCTGCCAGCGCCTCGGCAGCCGTCGCAGGAGTGCTCGTTTACTCGCTGTTCCCCCCGGCGAGGAGCCTCGCCTCGAGGATCAACCCGTATCTGACGCCGACGCGGTTGACGGCGCGACGGCCTGCTGACACGGGAGCCCTGGGTGAGGTGTTTGGGCCGATCTTGCGCGCCCTCGCCACACATCTGGGTCGTTTCCTGGATCGGTCCGGTGAGCAGGTGACGGTTCTCGAGCTACGTCAAGCCGGCTGGTATCGGGAGTTGCCCGAGGAGGGCACTGTCGCCGCGTTCCGGATGGCGCAGCTGCGATCGATCGCAGTGGGAGCCGGGCTGGCGTTCGCAGCAGGCCAGGCGCTGGAGTTGGCGCCGGTTGCATGGGTCGTCCTGGTCCTACTCGGCCTGGTCATAGGGGTGACCCGGCACCAGGGCGCGCTTCGGGCCGCTATCACACGCAGACGGGACAGGATGTGTATCGAGATCTACACGGTGAATCAGCTCCTTGCGATGCGAATCCGGGCCGGGGGAGGGGTGGTCCATGCGGTCCAGGACGTCGTCAAGCGCGGAGAGGGCGAGGTTGTGACCGAACTGGCCGACGCGTTGCGTCTCCTTCGCTCAGGCTGGCGTGCAGGTGATGCCTTTCGGAGGATCGCCGAGTTGACCCCCGAGAGATTCTGTGCCCGGACCTATCGGTTGCTGGCGACCGCCGAGGAACGAGGAGCCGATCTCGCTCCTGCGCTGCTCGACCTGTCAGAAGACGTCAGGGAGACCCGCCGGGAGACCATGAGGAGGTCGGCAACCAAGCGACGCGCAGCCATGCTGGTGCCGATCATCGCCATCCTGGCGCCGGTCCTTCTTCTCTTCGTGGCGGCCCCGCTTCCGTATCTGATCACAGGTTGGCGATGAAAGGAGGTCGACATGTCGACAGTAAGACAGTGGCTCAGTGACGTGTGGCGCGATGACCGCGGTCTCAACACCGCGGAACTGATGGGCAACGCAGCTCTGGCCATCGCGGCGCTGGTCGTCATCTGGGGAGCGCTACAGGCCCTCGGCGTGGACATCGTCGGGTGGATCCGTTCCCAACTGATCGGGGGATGAGCGACCGGGGAGTCTCCTCGGTCCAGTTCCTAGTCGCCAGCGGTCTCGCGCTTGTCCTCTTCCTGACGATGGCCAACCTGGTGGTGGTCCAGTACGGCCGAGGAGCGCTCCGCTCAGCTTTGGATCAGGGCGCCCGCGCGGGTGCGGTCAGCTCGTCTCCACATGATTGCGCGGATCGCATCGAGCATGTGCTCTCCCAGTTGCTGGGGGGGCGAATGGGGGACTCGGTCGCAGCAGAGTGCGTGGTCGGCCCGGTTCTGGTGACAGCATCGGGGAGGGCGGTCTTCGACTCCTGGACCCCCTTCACGACCGACTTCGTGATCGAGTTGACGGCCCAGGCCACCCGCGAGGTGCCGCCGTGAAGGATCGGGGCCACGCCGCGGTCGAGCTCGGTCTTGCGGTCGGCCTTCTCCTGCTGCCCGTGGCGATGGCCGTCCTCGCCTTCGGGCCTTGGTCCGAGAGAAGAGTCTTTGCCGAGGCTGCGGCGGCGGAGGCGGCTCGGGCGGCAGTCATCGACCTCGACCTCTCTGCCGGAGCGTCGGTCGTCCACGAGATGTCATCCAATCATGGGCTCGGCCCGGACCTGGTGCGTCTTGGCTGGTGTGGAGAGACCCCATCGAGCGAGTCGCGCGAAGTGACCTCCTGCTCCTTCCAACGTGGGTCGTCGATCAGCGCCCGGGTCGAGGTGTGGGTCCCTCTCGTGCCGACACCCTGGGGTGAGGTCGGTGGCTTGTGGGTCGGTTCTGCACACTCTGAGCTGGTCGATCTCTATCGGAGCCTCCCGTGAGCGCCGATAGCGGCTCGGTGACCCTGTGGGCTCTCGGCCTGTCGGTGTTGCTGCTGTTGTTCGGGGGGCTGATGATCGACTTCTGGCGTGCCCTGGCCGTTCAGCGTGAACTGGCGGCCATTGCCGATTCGGCTTCGATCGCAGCCGCGTCGGGCATCGACGAGGAGCACTATCGCGCCACCGGCGAGGTGGTGATCGATCCGCCCAGGGCGTCGGCTCTCGGGTCGGACTATGTCGGATCCCAGGACGTTCTCGTGTCCGATCTCTCTGTGATCACTGCGTCTGATCGCTCGTCGGTGACGGTCCAGGTCACCGACCGTCTCGAGCTTGGCTTGATGGGTGTGTTCATCGACGATGATGCGCCCCTGGTGATCAGGGCGGAGGCGACCGCCGTGCCGGTTCCCGTCCCTTGAACGACGGTTCGCACTGCCCCTCCGTTCGATTATCCTTGTCTCCTACCCCGCATTGCCTTCGGCGTGCGCGTTCGGGGGTGGTGTAATAGGTAACACGACAGGTTCTGGCCCTGTTATTGAGGGTTCGAGTCCTTCCCCCCGAGCGAGGTCGGTCGCCCGACTTCCAACCTGGTCCCGTCGTCTAGTGGTCTAGGACGCCGGCCTCTCAAGCCGG
>JAICRU010000165.1 GCA_025937235.1 Acidimicrobiia bacterium | reverse complement strand
GATGTCGATGGCATCGCGGGGGTCACGGCCTTCGAGGATGACCTCATAGCCCCGGAAGAGCATGGCCCGGGAGTGGGCGTCGACGGCCCGGCGGTTCTCCAGGTCCAACACGGTGTGGACGGCGAGGGCGCCGGCCACCCGGGTCATGGGGTCGATGTTCCAGTCCCGCAGGCGGGGCGGGGCGGCCAGCTGGGCGCCGGGGCCCTCCTTGCGGCGGACGAAGCCCTTGGGCTCGGCCACGGTCACGGAGTAGGGGTCGGAGACCCCGGCCTTCAGCTGGGCCTTCCCGCTCGCGTCGAATTCAATTGGCAGGTTCTTGAAACACATGGTGGCAGGTTCTCCCTCGGCGGGTTGGGCACGAGTGCGCGGTCGTACAGCAGGTACTTGGAACTACGGAACTACGGGTAAAGCTGGATGGGGGTAGGCAGGCCTACCAGTTGTGCCCAGCCTCGAACCGGTTGCGACCCCGACCCTCGTGGGTCTCGCCGTAGGTCTTCCCGTTGCCACCCTCGTGGCTGTGCTGGTACTTCGAGTACACCTTGTGGACGACCTTGGCCGCGCCTCGGGGGCCGATCTTGCCCCGGCTCCACCCGGAGGGGGCGTCGTTCTCCCACCGGACCGTCATGTTCTTGTCGACGCGGGACAGGTAGCGCATGCGGCGGATGAAGCCGCCCACCACCTTGGAGGTGCTGGAGGAGATCAGCGATCCCGGGGCGATCTCGGTGATGGGGCTGAACTTGTCGGGGAAGCCGGGCATGGTGCAGCCGATGCAGATGCCGCCCATCTGCATGCAGCCGCCGTGGCCGTCGACGATGCCCCGCTCGGCGATGTTGCACTGCACGACGGGGCCCCAGCAGCCCAGCTCGACCAGGCACTCCTTGTCGCCGTACTCCCGGGCGAAGACGCCCTCCTCGTAGTAGCCGGCCCGGGGGCAGTGGCGGTGCACCGTCTCGCCGAAGAGCCAGGCCGGGCGGCCCAGCTCGTCGAACTCGGGCAGGGGGGCCAGGCCGTTGAGGAACAGACACACCGCAGCGGCGGTCTCGATGTAGTTCTCCCCGATGGGGCTGCAGCCGGGCACGTTGACCACGGGCACGCCGAAGGCGCTGCGGTAGTCCTTGCCCAGGTAGTCCATGACGCCCATGGAGTTGGTGACGTTGCCCTTGGCCCCGGGGATGCCGCCCCAGGAGGCGCAGGTGCCGATGGCGATGACCGCGGCGCAGCCGGGGGAGAGGCGGTCGAGCCACTCCAGGGAGGTGATCTGGCGGCCGGTCTGGGGGTCTTCGCCCAGGCCCATCCAGTAGCCGTCACCGGCGATGGACTCGTCCATGATCGAGCCCTCCCAGGTGATGACGTAGGGGGCGTCGAGCTCGCCGCGCTCGGCCATGAACAGGTTGTGGGTCCACTCCGGGCCGACCTCGGTGGAGACCACGGTGTGGATCAGCTCCACCCGGGGCAGGCCGGGGACGATGCCGGCCAGGAGGTGCTCCACCCGGGGGTGCACGGCGCCGGTGACCGACACGGTGCAGCCGTCACAGGAGCCGCCCACCATCCAGATCAGGTAGATCTTCTCCAGCGGGCCCAGGCGGATGCGGCTGGTGTCGGGCTCGACGGCGCGGGAGCGGATGCCGATGGGCGCCATCGGGTCGAGCGGGTTCTCTCGCCAGTCCTCGATCGAGGTGCCCCCGGTGGGGGCGACGGTCTGCTCCCGGTCGCGGTCGGGAACAAGCTCACGGGTGCGCGCCGTTGAACGCCGCGTCCTCGGCTCAGGCATACACGCTTCTCCTGCTCGACGGTAGGTGTCTACGGCCCGTGTTTTGGGCCTATAGGTGTAACTTACATGTAGTCAAAACGGATTTCAGGTGGAACTTTCGGTTCCGAACCGGAATCCCGGTGCGACACTGGAGTCGTGAGCATGGTTGCCAACCAGACCGCGATGAGCGACGCCGGCCGCGTCGCCGACGACTTGGCCCGGGCGTCGCTGGCCCTCGCCCGGCGGTTCTCCGCCGGCGCCACCATGTGGTGCGCCTCGCCCAACTGGCCGTTCCATGCT
>JAICRU010000037.1 GCA_025937235.1 Acidimicrobiia bacterium | reverse complement strand
TCTTCGTCTGGGACCACATCGTCGTCTCGGACGGGATGCCGGTGGCGGATCCCTGGGTGATGCTGGGTGCCATCGGTCAGGCGACGAGCAGGATCGCCATCGGCCCGATGGTCGTAGCCGTGCCCCGGCATCGCCCCTGGGAGGTGGCGCGCCGTGCGGTGACGTTGGATCGGCTGACCGGCGGTGACAGGATGATCCTGGGGGTGGGGATCGGGTACCCGCCCGAGATCGAGTTTGGCACCTTTGGCGATCCCACCGACGCCCGGGTGCGCGCGGACATGATGGAGGAAGGGCTGACCATCATTCAGGCGATGTGGTCGGGAGAGCCCTTCGACTTCGAAGGGGAGCACTACACGATTGCGGAGAACAGCTTCACTCCGGTGCCGTTGGGCCCGATTCCGATCTGGGTGGCCGGGATGCTGCCCAACCTACGGCCGCTACGTCGCGCCGCCAGGTTCGACGGTGTGTACCCGATCCGGGCGGACATGCAGGAGCTCGAGCCTGCCGAGGTCGCCATGGTCGCCGGTTATGTCAAGATCCACCGTCATGGGGAAGAGCCGTTCGATGTCGTGATCGGTGTCACGGAGGGGGCCGAGGTAGGTGCGTTCGAGGACTCGGGTGCCACCTGGCTCATCAACGGCCCCAACCCCGGGGGAGAGTCAATCGACGAGACGATGAGTTGGGTGAGTGGCGGCCCGCCCCGGACGGCCTAGGCCCCCGGCAACGGCTGTCCGGTGGCGAACGCGTTGAGCACCTCTGTTGCCGCAGGATCGTCCCGGACCAGATAGGAGATCCCACCCTCTTCCGCACCCACCACCGGCAGGGTCATCGACTCGGTGACATCGGCAGACCGCATGTCCCATCCCGTCCGAGCCAGATCGAAGACGGTGAGCCCCGAATCCGCGGTCAGATGGGACCCGATGGCGGTCACGACCAATGGGCTGCGGACCAGACCCGACGGGGAGGAAGCTCCGGCCATCATCTTGGTGAGCACTTCCCGTTGCCGGGCGGCGCGGGCGATGTCGCCCCCACCTTGTGGGACCCATTGGCCCTCGCGGTACTCCTCGTAGCTGCGGGAGCGGGCATAGGCGAGGGCGGTGGCGCCATTCACCTTCTGCACCCCGGGCTCCAGGACAAGCCCGGACTTGTCATCACGAGCTGGATAGGGGATGTCGAGCTCGATGCCACCCAGAGCGTCGATTATCCCGGCGAAGCCTGCGAACTCGACCTCCAGATAGTGATTGGGCCGGATCCCGGTGGCGTCGGCCACAGTTTCGGCGAGTAGGTCGGGCCCTCCGAAGGCATATGCGGCGTTGATCTTGTCTCCACCGTGGCCGGGGATCTCGACCAGAAGGTCCCGGGGAAGGGAGAGCAACTGTCGCCGCCCATCGACCACCTGGGCCAGGATTATCACATCGGCTCGTGCCCCGCCGAAGTCGCCGAAGAAGCGCTGGTCGAGGTCGTCGGGGAGGTTCTCACGGCTGTCGCTGCCGACGATCAGATAGACGCCATCCCCGGCCGCGAGTGAGGGCATCGGGCCGGCATCCTCCATCTGGAAGTCGGCGAGGAAGGTGGCGCCGATGAGGGCGGTCGCTGCGAGCACGAGGAAGAGGAGGATTCCGATGGTCCATCGCTGGCCCCGGCTGAAGCGCCGCCGCCGGGTCTGCTGCGGGGCGCGACGGGACGGAGTTGTGGTGGCAGGGTTGTGACTCATCGGGTCTCGAGGCAGAGGGTGCCAGCAGGACGGTAAACCTGATGTCAGGCTTAGTCGCGCTCTTCTCGAGGCTCAGACCCCTTCCCACGAGGCCGGCCGCCACCTACCTTCGAGGCATGTATGCAGCGGCCACGTCGGTGGCGCTGGTTGGGGGAGAGGCAAGACCGGTCAGGGTCGAGGCTCATGTCGGGCGTCAGAGTGAGGCGTTCAAACTGTCCGGGCTGCCCGACACTGCGGTCCGAGAGGCCAAGGATCGGGTCCGCGCCGCGGTGGCCTCGGCGGGGATTCGCTTTCCCAATCGCACAGTGACGGTCAATCTCGCCCCAGCAGACTTGCCCAAGGGCGGCACCGACTACGACCTCCCCATCGCCCTCGGCATTCTCGCCGCCAGCCGTGAGATCCCGGATCTACGACGAGCTGTCGTTGTCGGTGAGCTGGCCCTGGACGGCACGGTGAGGGCCGGTTCCAACGCATTCGGCGCAGGTGTCCTCAGCGCCCGTGACGACGTCCCCTGCCTCCTCGCCCGGGACGATGCCGGAGAGGCGGCTTCCATACCCGGCGCCCGGGCATACGGCGTGGCCAGCCTGGCCGAGGCGGTGGATCTGCTCCGTCACGGACTCGAGCACACCGAGCCGGTGCTGCCCGCTCCGAAGACCGAAGCGGGCCCCGCGGCCGACCTTTCCGACATCCGGGGCCAGCCGATAGCGAGGCGCGCCCTCGAAGTGGCGGCGGCGGGTGGGCATCATCTCCTGATGCATGGCCCGCCGGGCTCGGGCAAGACCATGCTGGCCCGCCGCATCGTCGGGATCCTCCCGGTCCTGGAGCCGGAAGAGGCTGTGGAGACGGCGATGCTGTGGGCGGCAGCGGGACGACGCCGGGGCATGGTGGTGACACCTCCATTCCGAGCACCCCATCACACCGCATCCAAGGCGGCCCTGGTCGGTGGCGGCAGCGGCAACCCGGTCCCGGGCGAGGCGTCGTTGGCGCACAACGGAGTCCTGTTCCTCGATGAGCTGGCCGAGTTCCCCCGCGGCCACCTGGACACCTTGCGCCAGCCGCTGGAGGAGGGATTCGTATCGGTGGCGAGGCGGGGGATGTCCCTCGAGTTCCCCGCATCCTTTCAGCTCATAGCCGCCACCAACCCGTGCCCGTGTGGCTTCTATGGTGACCGGCGACGGCCTTGCGAGTGTCGGCCGGCCATCCTCGGCCGGTATCGCGCCCGTATCTCCGGCCCACTGCTCGATCGATTCGACCTCATCGTTCGAGTGGGTCGAGTGGAATCCGGCGATTACTCCGGCCCGGCCGGCGAGTCGAGCGCGGTGGTTGCCGACCGCGTTCTCCAGGCCCGTCGCGCACAGCTAAAGCGCGGCGAGATCAACCGCCACCGGTCCCCACTCTCGGTTCTCGACGAGACTGAGCAGGCCCTGGCCCTGGTCACGGGAGCGTTGGGAGCCGGGATGTTGACTGCCCGCGGGGCGGATCGGGTGCGCCGCGTGGCCCGGACGCTCGCCGATCTCGCCGGTATGACCCGGGTGGAGGAGGGGCAGATGGCGGAGGCGATCGGCCTGCGCGGCGAATGGCGTGATGAGTGAGGTACGCCTCGTCCGCCCCGGCGAGCACGACTACCCGGATGGGTTGAATGACTTGGAGCAGCCACCACCGCTATACGTCCTGGGAACGACCACGAGAGCCCCTGCGGTTGCGGTGGTCGGGACCAGGCGCTCCACTAGATACGGGATGGCCCTGGCCCTGGGGTTCGGCGAGGCGCTGTCAAGGGCCGGCTGGACGACTGTAAGCGGGCTGGCTAGGGGGATCGACGGCGCCGCACATCTTGGGGCCCTCCGAGGTGACGGCATGGCGGTGGCGGTGCTCGGCTCAGGCGTGGATGTGGTCTACCCGGAGGAGAACATCGATCTCTACCGATCGATCCTCGATGGCCACGGTGCCATCGTGTCCGAGTATCCGCCTGGCACCCGACCGGATCGTTGGCGCTTTCCTGCTCGCAATCGAATCATCGCCGCCATCGCCTCGGCCGTGGTGGTCGTGGAGGCAGGGGAGAAGGGCGGTGCCCTGATCACGGCGCGGTTGGCCGCCGAGATGGGGCGACCCGTCCTCGTCGTCCCCGGTGACGTCGACCGGCTCGCCTCGGTCGGATGCAACCGTCTGATCAGAGACGGGGCACATCCTGTGCTCGGAGTGGCCGATCTCATCGCTGAGCTGGAGCTGATCCTGGGACGACCGCCTGTCGAACTGACCATGCGCGAGGAGGAGATCCCGATCACGGGAATCGCCATCGATGACCTTCCCGAGTTCTGGCGATGCAGCCCGGCTGAGGCGCTGGCACGTCTTGCCCGGATGGAGGTGGCAGGCCGGGCGATGCGTTCGGGCGAGAGGGTGCTACCCGCCGGTTGACGCGACGATCGACCGAACTCCCAATAGCATCGCGGGGGTGAAGACCCCCCCAATGCCGGAATGGGCGTGCGGTCCCGTCGCCGACTTCCTGGACCGGATGCGCGACCAGAGGGAGCTTTCGGCCAACACCCTCGAGGCGTATCGCCGGGATCTGACCCAGTTCTTCTCCTACTGCGACGGTGAAGGGGCTGGCTCGATCGACGCGGTGCGCCGGCAGCACGCCCGGCGCTATCTGGCTGTCCTGGCCGCGTCCGGTTACTCGAAACGATCGATGACCCGGAAGTCATCCGCGGTTCGGTCCTTCTACAACGACGCAGGGCGAAGGGGATCGGCCCAGACCAACCCCTTCGAAGGAGTCTCGCGCCCGCGCCTCGATAGGCCATTGCCTCATGCGCTACCCGCCCGCACGGTGGTCCATGCCATCGAGACGATCGACCCGGCCACTCCGGAGGGCCTGCGGGACCGGGCCCTCATCGACACCCTCTACTCGACCGGTCTGCGGGTGTCCGAGCTGGCATCGATGACCATCGACGATGTCGGCCGCGACCTGGTCACCGTCACAGGGAAAGGGCGGAAGACCCGGCGTGTCCCCATCGGCCGTCCCGCTCAGGAGTCCGTGCGCCGCTATCTCGGGCAGGGACGCCCGCAGCTGGCCGGGCCGGAGGCGGGCCAGGCGCTGTGGGTCGGGGTCAGGGGCGGTCCTCTTGGCGCCCGTGGCGTTCGCGCCGTGGTCAGGAGGCGGATGTCCACGTTCCCACACGCCCTGCGCCACAGTTTTGCCACCCACCTCCTCGAAGGCGGGGCCGATCTGAGGTCGGTGCAGGATCTCCTCGGTCACACCGATCTCGCCACCACCCAGATCTACACTGCCGTCACCCGGCAACACCTGAGAGGAACCTATGACCGAAGCCACCCGAGGGCCTGAGGCCAACCAGGTCGACGCCCTGTGGGAGCGCTTCAAATCCTCGGCCGACGCCGACGCCCGTGAGCGGCTGATCCTCCATTACTCACCTCTGGTCAAATACGTGGCGGGCCGGGTCGGCTCGGGATTGCCACGTTCGGTCGATCAGAACGATCTGGCCAGCTATGGGCTATTCGGTCTGATCGACGCGATTGACAAGTTCGAGCTGGAGCGCGGCTTCAAGTTCGAGACCTACGCCATCAACCGAATCAAGGGGTCGATCCTCGACGAGCTACGCGCCCTCGACTGGGTGCCCCGCTCGGTGCGCTCCCGGGCCCGGCTCATCGAGACCGCTGTCGCCGAGCTGGAGCACTCGCTGCAACGGGCGCCGACCGACCAGGAGCTGGCGGACAACCTCGAGATGGAGGTCGCCGACCTGCAGGGCGCCCTTGCCGAGATCGGCCGGTCCGGCATCGCTGCCCTGGATGAGTTCGTCGGCAACGACTCCTCGACGTCGGTCGGGGACATGCTGGCCGATCCGACCGGTGTCTCTCCCGAGACCGCCTTCCAGGCGGAGGAGACCCGTCACGGGCTGGTGGACGCAATCAACCGGCTCCCGCAGCGAGAGCGCCTCGTGGTCACCCTCTACTACTACGAGGGGATGACGCTGGCCGAGATCGGGGATGTGCTCGGCGTCACCGAGTCCCGGGTCTGCCAGATCCATGCCAAGACGATGATGTCGTTGCGCAACCGGCTCGGCGAGCCATCCTGGCAATAGCGGTTTACGTTCTCCCTCCTGAACCCGTACCATTTCCCGCATCACGCACGCTTGCTCACCCTCACTGGTCGGGCGCGTCCCGAACGAGGGTCACCTGGTTGACCGGGTGGGAATCCACCGGCAAGCGGAGGAAACAACCAGAAAGGAGCAATTGTGGCTGCTGTCACAATGAAGCAACTCTTGGAGGCCGGCGTCCACTTCGGGCATCAGACCCGGCGCTGGAATCCCAAGATGCGCCCGTTCATCTACGGGGAGCGCAACGGTATCCACATCATCGACCTGCGCCAGACGGTCGAACAGACCGCGGCCGCGGCCGATTACGTCAAGAACCTCACCGCCAACGGTGGGGTCGTCCTCTTCGTCGGCACGAAGAAACAGGCTCAGGGGGCGATCGCCGAGCATGCCACCAGATCGGGCATGCCATACGTCAACTATCGCTGGCTGGGAGGCATGCTCACCAACTTCCAGACCATCCAGAAGCGGATCTTCTACATGCGCGAGCTGCGGCGTCTCGAGGCCAGCGGCGAGATCAACGCGCTACCCAAGAAGGAACGGCTCAAGCTCCGTCGTGAGCTCGCCAAGCTGGAGCAGAACCTGGGCGGTGTGGTCGACCTGCAGAAGACCCCGGATGCAGTCTTCGTGATCGACGTAAACACCGAGACCACCGCGGTGATCGAAGCGTCACGGCTGGGGATGCCGGTCATCGCCTTGGTCGACTCGAACAGCGACCCCGACAAGGTGGACTACGTCATCGCCGGCAACGACGACGCGATCCGTGCCGCCGATCTGATCGCCGGTGCGATCGCCGATGCCGCCCTCGAGGGGAGGAGGATGGCCGGGGCCAAGGCGGCGAAGGGTGACGGGTCCTCAGAAGAGGACGGGATCGCGACCGACGAAGGCCCCGACTTCGAGCAGGAGACCACGACCGAGGCGCCGGTGCCACAGACGGAGGGTGCCAGTGGCTGAGTTCGGCGTCAAAGACATCCAAAAGCTCCGCCAGGACGCCGGAGTCGGGATGATGGATGCCAAGAAGGCCCTCACCGACGCCGACGGCGACGTAGAGAAGGCCTTCGAGCTGCTCCGGGAGCGGGGCCAGGCCAGGATGGCCAAGCGAATCGATCGCGAGGCGAACGAAGGCACGATCGGCAGCTACATCCATGTCCAGAACGATCGCCCGGTCCTGGGCGTGCTCGTCGAGCTGTCCTGTGAGACCGACTTCGTCGCCAAGAGCGATGAGTTCCGTCAGACGGCCGACGACATCGCGATGCACGTCAGCTGGGGAAAGCCCACCTGGGTGACCCGTGATCAGGTCGACCATGATGCCCTGGCCAAGGAGCGCGAGCTGATCTCCCGGCAGGCAACCGCCGAGGGCAAGCCGGAGAACGTGGTGGAGCGGATCGTCGACGGCAAGATCGAGGCATGGTTTGCCGAAAACGTCCTCTACGACCAGAAATTCGTGAATGCCGAGAAGTTCGACGGCACTGTTGGCGACATGGTGTCCAACCTCGCGTCCAAGATGGGTGAGAACATCTCCGTGCGCAGGGTGGCCCGCGTGGCCGTAGGCGACTAGGAGGCAGGTCTTGTCCAATCCCCCGGTGAGAAGAGTGGTCCTCAAGCTGTCGGGCGAAGCCTTTGCCGACCCCACCCTCGGATACGGCATCGACCCGATCACCGTGGTGCGGGTGGCCGAAGAAGTGGCCGAGGCCCACGCCGAGTCGGTGCAGATCGCGGTGGTGGTGGGCGGGGGCAACATATTCCGTGGTGTCTCCCAGGCCGCCAAGGGCATGGATGCGGCATCGGCCGACTACATGGGGATGCTGGCCACCGTGATCAACGCCCTCGCCCTGCGTGACGCCCTGGAGAAGGCCGGGGTGCCCACGCGGGTGCAGAGTGCAATCACGATGCAGGAGCTGGCCGAGCCCTACATCAGGCTGAGAGCGATCCGTCACCTCGAGAAGGGACGGGTCGTCATCTTCGCCGCCGGGACGGGGAACCCGTTCTTCACCACGGACACCACCGCCGCCCTGCGGGCCGTCGAGATGGGCGCCGACGCCCTGCTCAAGGCGAGCAAGGTCGACGGCATCTATGACGCCGACCCCGCCACCCATCCCGATGCGAAACGTCTCGATGAGCTGTCGTACATGGATTTCATCTCCAACGAGCTCAGGGTGATGGACACCACCGCCGTTACGATGAGCAAGGAGCACGGTGTGCCGATCGTCGTGTTCGACATGACGGTCCCAGGCAACATCGTCAAGGCGGTGAGCGGTGAGAAGATCGGCACCGTGATCCACTGAGGAGGAACAGTGATCAGCGACCTCCTGACCGAGGCCGAGCACAAGATGGAGCAGGCCACAGAGCACGTGACCTCCGAGTTCTCCACCGTCCGCACCGGGCGGGCGAACCCGCAACTGCTGCAGCGGATCACAGTCGAGTACTACGGCTCACCGACCCCTCTCCAACAACTGGCCTCTATCTCGGTTCCCGAGCCCCGGATGCTGGTGGTCCAGCCCTTCGACAAGAGCACGGTGAACGACATCGAGCGAGCACTGCAGACCTCCGATCTCGGGCTAAACCCCACCAACGATGGCAACGTGATCCGCATCGCATTCCCCCCGCTCACCGAGGAACGACGCAAGGACCTGATCAAGCTCGTGCGGAACATGGCCGAGGAAGGCCGGGTCGCGGTGCGAAACGTGCGACGACACTCCAAGAGCGACATGGAGGCTATGCACGGTGAGATCTCCGACGACGACATCCGACGTGGCGAGGACGAGTTGCAGAAGCTCACCGACAGTTACGTGGAGAGGATCGATCGTCTCCTCGCCCACAAGGAAAACGAGCTGCTCGAGGTCTGATCTTGGACGAGCGAACCCCTGACGAAGAGAAGAAGCCTGGTCGTCTCTGGGACGACTCGGAGGAGGACGCCGAGGTGTTCTCGCTGCCTCCGCTCCTCGGAGAGGACGATGAAGCCGTCGTGGAGGATGCTGATGAGGCAGAGGCGGCAGCGAAGGCCGGCGGCACCGCACCTACCGGAGGAGGGGCCGAGACTTTCGAATCGATGAGCTTCCCCCAGGACCTCGACGACTACGGGATGAATCAGTACACCGGCTCCACCACCCACGAGTACCAGGGCCTGGCCGAAGAGGTCAGCCGGGCCGCCGAAGCGGAATGGGAGCAGCAGGCAGTTGCCGCCACCGTGCCAGGCGTGGATAGCGGACTGGTCGGCTTCGAGGACGTCACCGGATCGCGCGGCGACTCCGAAGAGGACTTCGAGGCATCAGAGCAAGCAGCCACCAGCGATCTGGCCATGCGGATCGCATCGGCACTGGTGGTGTTCGGGCTCTTCCTGGGCAGCCTCCTCCTCGGGGGTTGGTGGTTCGCCGCATTCGTGATCCTGGTGATGGTCGTCTCGGTCGGCGAGTTCTATGCGACGATCCGGTCCGAGGAGGTCCGCCCCCTCGCCCTCTTCGGCCTGCTCGGGGTGGTGTTCATGGGGGTCGGTGCGCAGATGGTGGGAGCCACTGCGATCGCCGGTTGGGCCGCCGCCTTTGCCGTGTTGACCGTGCTCTACCTCACGTTGTCCCCGCGCAGAAAGCCGCTCGACGATGCCGCCGTCACCATCGGAGGGATGGCCTGGGTCGGGATGCTCTCGTTCGCCATCCTGATCGCCCACGGCCCGCAGCCCGTGGCCTACATCTTGTTCGTGGTGTTCCTGGTGGTCGCCAACGACACCGCGGCCTACTTCGTGGGACGTGCCCTCGGGCGGCGGAAGCTCTCTCCCGAGCTATCTCCCAAGAAGACGGTGGAAGGACTTGCGGGCGGCTTCGTCGCCGGCCTGATCGTGGCCGCCGTCCTCGCCACGTTCCCGGCTTGGGAGGCGGTCGGCGTCGCCAGGGCACTCGTCGCCGGGGCATTGATCGGTGTCGTCGTGCCTCTCGGTGACGCCGTCGAGTCCATGGTGAAGCGCGCCCTCGATGTCAAGGACATGGGCTCGGTGCTCCCCGGGCATGGGGGCATGCTGGATCGGATCGACGGGTTTCTCTTCGCCGTGCCGGCGATCTACTACCTGTTACGCGGCTTCGGTCTCCTGTGACCCGAGAGGTGCAGCGGGGGTTTGGGGGTCGCCCCCCAGATTTGGTCGTCCTCGGGGCGACCGGGTCGATCGGGTCCCAGACAATCGAGGTGGCTTCCGGCCTCGGTCTTCGCATCGCGGCGCTCGGTGCGCGCTCGCCGTCCGCGAAGCTGGCCGATCTCGCCGCTGCCCACCCCGGGGCCCGGATCCTCGTCGCCGGGGGGGCTGCCGAGGAGCGAGCGGAGTTCGCACAAAGGGTGGGGAGGCCCGTCGAGTTCGGGGCCGACGCGGTGGTCGATGGGGCGCGCACTCCGGGTGCAATCGTGGTCAACGGAATCGTGGGGGCGGCCGGTCTCAGGGCGACTGTTGCTGGCCTGGAGACAGGGAACCGGGTCGCCCTCGCCAACAAAGAGAGCCTGGTGGCCGGGGGGCCGGTGGTCAAGAAGGCGCTCGCGGAGCACGGCGGCGAGCTGATCCCCGTCGACAGCGAGCACTCGGCGCTCCTCCAGTGTCTCGCCGGAGAGCCTCCGGAAGCCGTGGCCCGGCTCATCTTGACCGCCTCGGGTGGCCCATTCCGGGGGAGGTCCGTCGAGACGCTGGCCGAGGTAACCCCGGCGGAGGCGCTGGCCCACCCGACTTGGGACATGGGGGATCGGATCACCATCGACTCGGCCACCCTGTTCAACAAGGGCCTGGAGGTGATCGAGGCACACCACCTCTTCGATGTGGACTACGACCGTATCGCGGTCCTGGTGCACCCCCAGTCAGTACTCCACTCGGCGGTGGAGTTCGTCGACGGCTCGTGGAAGGGCCATCTCGGGCATCCCGACATGAGAATCCCAATTCAGTACGCCCTCACCGCGCCGGAGCGGGCGCCTTCCCCCGCCCGGCCGTTCGACCTCGTCGGCCTGGATCTCACCTTCGAGCCGCCTGACACGGAGTCCTTCCCGGCGATCGGGCTCGCCTATGCAGCGGGACGCGAGGGCGGATCCTCACCCGCGGTGCTCAACGCCGCCGACGAGGTCGCGGTGGCGGCATTCCTCGACCGGAGACTCGGCTTCCTCGGCATCGCCGAGGTCGTCGCCGCCACTTTGGAGGCGGCCGAATGGCGCCCGCTGGAGACCGTAGACGACGTTGTCGACGCGGACCGCGAGGGCCGTGAGATAGCCGTCTCCCTCATCGCAGGAGCCTGCTGACTAGAGCGAGTTCGCGGGTAGCGTTTCCGCATGCTCGGAGGCTTGGCCGCAGCGGCGGCGATCATTCTCTTCGTGACCGCGCACGAGGCCGGCCATTTCTTCGCGGCCAAGGCGACCGGGATGAAGGTCACCGAGTTCTTCTTTGGCTTTGGGCCCCGCCTCTTCTCGTGGCGGCGAGGTGAGACCGAATACGGATTCAAGGCTCTCCCCCTCGGTGGCTATGTGCGCATCATCGGGATGAACCCTCTCGAAGAGGTCTCACCGGATGATGTCGGCCGGACCTATCGAGAGAAGAAGTTCTGGGAGAAGAGCGTCGTGGTCCTCGCCGGAGTGGGGATGAACTTCCTCATCGCATTCCTCCTCTTCTACGGGATCGTCCTCGTCAACGGGGTGTCCGAGCCCCAGCCGGTGGTCCGTACGGTCGTGCCCGAGGCCAACGTCGATGGCGAATCGGTGCCGACTCCGGCTGCAGCGGCCGGCATACGACCGGACGACGTGATCGTGTCCATCGGGGGCCATGAGGTTGGTGCCTGGGCCGACGTGCCCGAGGCCCTCTCCGAGGTGGGAGCGGGGCCCACCACGGTCGTGGTCGATCGTGATGGCGAGACGGTAAGCCTCGACGTCGCCCTCATCGACAGCGACGGCGTAGAAGGGGGCGCCGGGTTCCTCGGAGTGCAGCCGGTCGTATTGACCGACGACCCGGGTGTCTTTGGGGCGATCGGTGTGGCCGGTAGCCAGGTGTGGGAGGGGATCGGGTTCACGTTCCAGGCGATCGGCGACATGATCAGGCCGTCGAGCCTGGCTCAGTACCTCGGGGTTCTCGCCGGTGACACCGAGGTTGATGAGGAGATCCGCCCCGTGAGCCCCATCGGCATCGTCAACATCGGAAGCCAGACCGAATCCGCTGCCGCCTTCCTCGGCATCCTCGCTTTCGTCAACGTCATACTGGCCACGATCAACCTGCTCCCCCTGTACCCCCTCGACGGCGGGCACTTCGCGGTGGCCGCCTATGAGAAGATCTCGGGGCGGGAGGCCAACGTCCGCAGGCTGGCCCCGGTGGCGGCGGCGGTCATTGGCCTGTTCGCCTTCCTCGGGTTCGTGGCGATCGTCCTCGACATAGTCAATCCGATTTCGCTTTAGCAGTACCGTTCGGCCTGATGATCACCCGCCGCAAGACCCGGCAGATCCACGTCGGCAACATCGCCGTCGGTGGTGATGCGCCGATCACGGTGCAGTCCATGACCACCACCAAGACCGCCGACGTCGACGGCACACTCGCCCAGGTATATGCCCTGGCCGGGGCGGGTGCCGACATCGTCCGGATCACCTGCAACGAGGTCGAGGCCGCCCAGGGCCTGGCCGAGATCGTGCCCCGGTCGCCGGTCCCGATCATCGCCGATATCCACTACCAGTACCGTCTCGCGCTGGCTGCCCTCGAGGCCGGGGTGCAGGGTCTCCGTCTCAATCCGGGCAACATCCGCAAGGAGGACCAGATTAAGAGTGTGGCCCGGGAGGCGAAGGATCGGGGAGTGCCCATCCGCGTCGGGGTGAACGCAGGGTCGCTGGACAAGGACCTGCTCGACAAGTACGGCAGCCCTGTGCCCCAGGCCCTAGTCGATTCGGCACTCGTCGAGATCCGGTACCTCGAGGACGTCGACTTCGAGGACATCAAGATCTCGGTGAAGCACTCCAACGTGCCTTCGATGATCGAGTCTTACCGCCTCCTGTCCCAGACGGTCGATTATCCGCTCCACCTGGGGGTGACCGAGGCCGGCCCGCCACCGGCCGGCCTGATCAAGTCGGTGGCCGGGATCGCCACCCTGCTCAATGACGGGATTGGCGACACCATCCGCTTCTCCCTGACCGCCGACCCGGTCGAAGAGGCGAAGGCAGGACGACAGCTCCTGGAGAACCTCGGTCTCCGTGAGCGCAAGGGTCTTGACCTGATTGCCTGCCCCTCTTGTGGTCGAGCGGAGGTGGACGTGATCGAGGTCGCCACCCAGGCACAGGCCGCTCTCGAGGCGGAGAACCTGCCTATTCAGGTGGCGGTCATGGGTTGTGTCGTGAACGGCCCGGGTGAGGCGCGCGAGGCCGATATCGGGATCGCCGCCGGTCGGGGTCGCGGGCATCTTTTCATAAAGGGCCAGGTTGTCCGGGTGGTCCCCGAGTCGGAGATGGTCGAGGCGCTTCTGGATGAGGCTCGCAAACTGGTGGACGAGGGTGTCGAGAGCAGGCTCGCCCACGCCGAGGCCAATGCCGCCGAGATCGCCGCCGCGGCCCGAGACGAGCTGATCCAGATCCAGGGCGACGCCAACAGGTCCCAGGACCGTCGTGCCCGTGTCGCCGAGATCGCCCGATCGGACTGACCTCTCCGAAACTGGGACGAACGGACGCGATATCCGACACGGATCCTCCCAATTTCGAGGATGTGGCTAGCGTCGCCGCTCTCGTGTCGCTGATCCACTGATGCGCTGGTCGGAGGCTTTCATCCCGACGCTCCGCGATGCCCCGGCTGATGCCGAGGCGGTGAGTCACGTCCTGCTGATTCGTGGCGGGTTCATCCGGCAGGTCGCGGCCGGCTCCTACACCATCCTGCCCTTGGGGCAACGGGTCCGACTCAAGGTGGCGGGGATCATCCGTGAGGAGATGAACGCGATCGGGGGCCAGGAGATGATGCCGCCGACGCTCCACCCGGCCGAGGTCTGGCGCAAGTCCGGACGCTACGACCTGATGGGGGACAACCTCTTCAAGCTGGAGGACCGTAAGGGCGCCGAGCTGGTGCTGGGCATGACGGAAGAAGAGCTGTTCGCTCTGACCGCCCTCGAGCTCTCCTCATATCGGGATCTGCCCCAGATCTGGTACCAGATGCACACCAAGTTTCGGGACGAGCCCAGGCCAAAGTCGGGACTACTCCGGGTGCGGGAGTTCACGATGAAGGACTCGTACACACTCGACATCGACCGCGCCGGCCTCGATGCCGGCTTCGAGAAGCATCGTGGGGCATACCAGCGGATCTTCAGCCGGATGGGCCTCGACGCGGTCGGGGTCGAGGCCTCCTCGGGCGCCATGGGTGGCTCGGAGTCGGTGGAATTCATGGTCCGTAGCGACGCGGGCGAGGACCGGATCGTCACCTGTGCCAACTGCGATTACCGGGCCAACGTCGAGCGGGCCACCTCCGCCGTGGCCGCGGTGGAGGATGGCGAGCGAGAGGACCTGGGCCGTTTCCCCACCCCGGGGTTGCGGACCATCAAGGCCCTGGCCGAGGCCCTCCCCGAGACCGCCGCCCCCGACCGGCAGATCAAGACCCTGGTGTATCTGCTCGACGGGGAGCAGGTCCTGGTCCTCCTTCGGGGTGATCACAACCTCCAGGAGCAGAAGCTGCTCGATGCCACCGCCGCAGTCGAGGCCCGTGCCGCGACTGTTGAGGAGATCAGGGAACTGCTCGGAGCCGACCCGGGGAGTCTCGGGGCGGTCGAGGTCGATGGGCTCAAGATCGTCGCCGATGAGGCGCTCCGGGGACGCTTCAACCTGGTCACCGGTGCCAACGAGGACGACTGGCACCGCTCCGGGGTCGACGTGGAACGGGACATCACGGTTTCCCACTGGGCCGATCTCAGGGAGGTCACCTCGGGTGAGCCATGCCCGATGTGTGGCGGCACCCTGGATCTGTGGAAGGGCATCGAGGTCGGCCATATCTTCAAGCTGGGCACCAAGTACTCGGAGACCTTTGGGGTCTACGTCCAGGACGAGAAGGGCGACAGCCACCCGATCATCATGGGCTCCTACGGAATCGGGGTCGAGCGCGGGATGGCGGCCGTGGTCGAGACGTCACACGACGAGAAAGGCATCGTCTGGCCGGTGTCGGTTGCCCCATACGAGGTCGTGATCACCGTGGTCCGGCCCGATGACCCGGCCACCATCGAGGCCGCCGAGGGCCTCTACGCCCAACTGGGAGAATCGGGGATCGAGGCTCTGTTCGACGACCGTGAGGAGCGGCCTGGGGTCAAGTTCGCCGACGCCGAGCTGATCGGGATCCCGTATCGAGTCGTCGTCGGGCCCAGGGGAGTCGCCGATGCCATGGTCGAAATGACCACGCGACGCGGCCTGGCCACCGAGGAAGTGCCTTTGGGCGATGTGGTTGGGGCGCTGTCCGAGCTGGTCGCCGCCCAGCGATACGGGATCTAGAGCCCGAAGGCCGGCGTGTGACACGATCCACGGAGGTAGTTCGCCTTCCGTCGCTGGAACCTCCAGGAGCGCCGGAAGCGTTGAACGGTCGAGTGAGCTGAGCTTGTGCTCGTGAGGCGTAGGGAGAGCATGAGAAGTGTCGGTCGTGCGGAGGAGTGGCGCCATTTCGGCTCCCTGGCGGCAGTCCCCTCTTCTTGTTGTGGCAGTCGCCGGATGCGGCGGTAACAGCGTCGGCGTCGGCACCGCGCCGACCCAGGTGCTGCGCTCGGGTACCTCCACAATGCCACCGTCTTCCCCGTCTACCACGGCGCCAGATCCGAGCACGTCCACAATGCCGCCGACCACCACGTCCTCGACGTCTTCCACCCTCGGAGCCTCCCGATTCTTCGCCCAGTTGGGCAGATCCAGAAGCGGTCGGGCGCGAGTTCTTCGAGGCATGGAGTGCTGGGACGAAAAGTCTGATGCGTCTCTTCGTGTCGGACGAGCGGGTTCTCGGGGTCTGTCGAAGTCCGTCAGCCCGATGAACCCGTGGTATGTGGGAGCCACCAGGACCCAGGGACATCCAATGCGATGTGACTGTGTCCACAACAGGAGAGCTGTATTTCGCGTTGCTGCGGCAAGACGACGTCAGTGGCGAATGGCGTGTGGGCTGGGCAGCGGTCTCCAATGTCAACGAGGGCGGTTTGTCCCGCCTCCGTGCAGCGGTCGTTCCGCGCCTATACTCGCCACGACAACAAGGACGCTTTGAACCAGGTGGGCGCCTCTTGGCGCCCGCCTGAATTTTTGTCGCCCGGGGTCCTACCTGAGGGCGACAACCGAGCCTGGAGAAGGAATTTGACGACGACGGTCGCCGACATCTGGACGGTGGTGGAGCCGTATCTCGCCGCCGAGCGGCTAGAGCTCGACGATGTCGAGCTGGTCGGCCGCGGGCCGGGGACGGTGCTGCGTGTCGTCGTCGACGGTGAGGGTGTGGACATCGATCGTCTCGCCGATGTCTCCCGCGGCCTGTCCCGGCTCCTCGACAACGAGACCGCCATGGACGGCTCCTACCGGCTCGAGGTCACCTCGCCCGGTCTGGAGAGGAATCTCCGTCGGCCCTCCCACTACGCCAAGTCGATCGGCCGTGAGGTCGTCGTCAAGGTCGCCGACGGCGATCACAAGACGACCATTCGAGGGGTCATCGCCGAAGCCGGAGATAACGGATTCACGGTGGAAGCTGAGGACGAACGTCAGGTCGTCGATTACGAAGACGTGCTCACCGCCAGGACGGTGTTCAGGTGGGAGAAAGCTCCCAAGCCAGGTCACTGAAGGAGAATCATGAAGCTCGACACGATGATGGAGGCAATCGAGGTACTCGCCCGTGAGCGTGGCGTGGCTGTCGACACCATCCTCGATGCGTTCGCCAACGCCCTGGTGGCGGCCTACAAGCGCAGCCCGGGGGCGGCCGAGGAGGCGCGGGTCACCATCGACCCGGACTCGGGTGAGGTGATCGTGTACGCACAGGAGTTGGACGAGGACGGAAATGTGGTCTCCGAGTGGGAGGACACGCCGGAGGGAGAGGCCTTCGGGCGCATCGCCGCCCAGTCCTTCAAGCAGGTCATGCAGCACAAGCTGCGTGAGGCCAAGCGCGAGCACGTGTTCGAGATGTACGAGGGGCGTGAGGGCGACCTCGTCACTGGGCTGGTCCAGCAGGTGGACTATCGGTCGGTGATCCTCGACCTGGGCGACGCCGAGGCGATCCTCCCCGGGTCCGAGCGCATCCCCTTCGAGCGGCTCGAGCGGGGCAACCGGGTCAAGGCCCTCATCCTCGAGGTCCGCAACGAGGTGAAGGGGGCCCAGATCGTGGTCTCCAGGAGCCATCCCGACCTCGTGCGCCGGCTGCTCGAGCTAGAGGTACCAGAGCTGACCGACGGCACCGTCGAGATAGTCAACATCGCCCGGGAGCCCGGCCACCGCACCAAAATCGCAGTCATCTCCCACGACCCCAACGTCGATCCCAAAGGCGCTTGCGTGGGAGCGAGGGGTTCACGGGTCCACCAGGTCGTCAACGAGCTGCGCGGCGAGAAGGTTGACGTCGTCCAATGGCGGGACGACATCGGACAGTTCATTGCCGAGGCGTTGGGCCCGGCCAAGGTCAAGGAAGTCCACATCGACGAAGAGACAAAGACAGCCGACGTGGTCGTCTCCGAGCACCAGCTGTCATTGGCTATCGGCAAGGAGGGCCAGAACGCCCGGCTGGCAGCCCGACTGTCCGGGTACAAAGTCGACATCCGCTCCGACAACGAGGGCGCGGGGACCGAAGAGACTGTTGCGGCCGAAGTTCCTCCGGTAGCTGCTCCGACTGCCGACGAGGCTGCGACGGCTGATGCGGGGGGCGTCACCGACCTTGCAGAGCCGGTCGAGGACGGGTCGGCTGAGCCCGAGCCGGTGGCCACCGCAGGTGAGGGCGACGATGAGGATGTAATGTCCGCCACCGCTGGGGAAGATGAGAGCGAATAGAGGGATTCGGACGTGAGGGTTTACGAGCTGGCGAGGGACCTGGGTGTCGACTCGAAAGTCCTGCTCCAGCAGGCCCAGGACCTGGGCATCGAAGTGAAAACGGCCTCATCCGGCCTCGACGACGAGTCGGCCGAGCTGCTGCGTCTGGCGATTGCCGGCGATGAGCCCGAGGTGGTCGAAAGAGTCGATTCGGAGCCCGGAACCGGTGAGCTCCTCGTCGAGTCGGAGCCTGAGGCCGAGCAGGTGGCGGCGACGGAGCCCGAGCCAGAGATCGACATCGTCTCGGTTCCCTACCGCGCCAGCGTTACCGTCTTTGCCGAGGCTCTGGGAGTGCCTGCCAAGGATGTCGTGGGCCGGCTTCTCACCATGGGGCAGCCCGTTGGGGTGGGGCAGACCATGCCGCCCGAGCTGATCGACGAGGTGGCCGAGGCCTTCGGGTTCATCGTCGACGTCGAGGCCCCACCTCCTCCACCCGCGGTGGCCGAGCGGCCCGTCTTCGAAGACGACGATTCCGAGTTGTCCCCTCGTCCACCGGTGGTGACCGTCATGGGCCACGTGGACCACGGCAAGACGACGCTTCTCGACACCATTCGCAAGACGAGCGTCGTCGAGGGGGAACAGGGGGGGATCACCCAGCACATCGGCGCCTATCAGGTCGACGTGAACGGCCATCCCATCACCTTCATCGACACCCCGGGCCACGAGGCATTCACCTCGTTGCGTGCCCGGGGGGCGAACATCACCGACATCGTGATCCTGGTCGTGGCGGCCAACGACGGCGTCATGCCGCAGACGATCGAGGCCGTGTCCCATGCCAAGGCTGCGGGCGTCAAGATGATCGTGGCGGTGAACAAGGTGGATCTGCCCGGGGCCGATCCGCTACGGGTGCGAACCGAGCTGACCGAGCACGGGGTCATCACCGAGGACCTGGGCGGCGACGTCCCCAGTGTCGAGATCTCGGCCCTGAACGGCCAGGGAGTCGACGAGCTACTCGAGGTGGTCGACCTGATCGCCCAGCTCGAGGAGTACAAGGCAAACCCGAAGGCTGAGGCTTCCGGCGTGGTGGTGGAGTCACAGCTGGAACGGGGAAAGGGCGCCATCGCCTCCGTCATCGTCCAGCGCGGGACCCTCCACACCGGTGACCCCTTCGTCGCCGGCGCCACGTCGGGCCGTGCCCGGGCCCTGATGGACGAGAAGGGCCAGCAGGTCAAGGAAGCGGGCCCGTCTACTCCGGTGCAGATCATGGGTTGGGACGAGGTGCCCTCAGCCGGCGATTTCTTCACCGTCGTGGAGAACGACCGGGAGGCGCGTCGCATCGCAGCCGAGCGTGAGGAAGAGCTGAAGGCGGTCAGTCAGGCCATGCCATCGGCCCGCGACCGTCTGCAGGGTCTCCTCGAGCAACTCCGGAGCGAGGACGCCACGCTCAACGTCATCGTCAAGGCCGACGCGCACGGGTCCCTAGAGGCACTGCGCGACTCGATATCGAAGATCGAGCGCGAAGGCGGGAAGATCCAGGTGCTGCACGGGGCGGTGGGCGGCATCAACGAGAACGATGTCACGTTGGCCGAGGTCACCGACTCGGTCATCGTAGGGTTCAACGTCCGGCCCGAGCCAAAGGCGCGCAAAGCTGCCGAGGAGGCGGGCATCGAGATCCGCACCTACGGGATCATCTATGAGCTGCTCGATGACATCGAGCAGCTCCTGGTGGGCCAGCTCGCCCCCGAGGAACAGGAGCAGGTCCTGGGCACGGCCGAGGTGAGGGCCACCTTCAAGGTGCCGCGCATCGGCACGGTGGCCGGTTGCTACGTGATCGACGGTGTCGTCCAGCGTGGCGCCAAGGCCCGTCTCATCCGCGACGGCGTCGTCATCCACGATGGCGTGATCTCATCGTTGAAGCGGTTCAAGGACGACGTGCGGGAGGTCGCGGCCGGGTTCGAGTGCGGCATCGGGCTCGAGGGCTACAACGACGTCAAGGAAGGCGACAACATCGAGGCCTACCTGATTCGCGAGGTCGCCCGGACCTGATGCGGGCCCCCAGATGAGGGCCACAGCCTTGCGGGTCGAGCTCCACCTGCCCACACCGCAATCGCTCAAGGAGAAGAGGGCCGTGGTCCGGCCTGTCATCGAGGGAATGCGACGGCTGGGCTCATACAGCGTGGCCGAAGTCGGCCATCACGACTCTTGGCAGAGGGCAGTCATCGGAGTGGCGATCGTCGCACCAGATGGGGCGAGCCTCGCCCGGCAGGTGTCCAAGCTTCGTCACTACCTTGATGGTCGACTGGAGGTCGAAGTCCTCGAGGTGCTCATGAGCGAGTTGGAGGATCCCGAGTGAGAGATACCAGCCCCCGGATGCTCAAGGTCAACTCGACGCTGCGCGAGGTGCTGGCGGAGGAGATCGAGCGGATGAGTGACTCTCGGCTGGAGCTCGTCTCGGTCACCGGAGTCGAGACCAGCCCCAACCTCCGTCACGCAAAGGTGTACATCGATGTCCTGGGCAGCGACGCCGCCGACGCCATCATCGCACTTCAGCATGCATCCCATCGGCTCCAATCGGTCATCGGCCGCCAGGTCCGGATGAAGTACACACCGATCCTCGAGTTCGCGGTCGACCCTGGAGTGATCGGAGGCGAGCGGATTGATGCCATCCTTCGCTCCCTGCGGGAGGAGGAATGAACCAGGGATGATCGATCGTCAGCTCTTGGAGAAGGCTGCGGCCGCCATAACCGGCAGTCGGGACCTAGCCCTGGCCTGCCACGTCGGCCCCGACGGGGACGCCCTGGGCTCCATGATCGGTTTCGGGATCGCAGCTCGGAACGCCGGGAAGGGCGTGGTCGCCGGCTTCGGCTCTCCGTTCATAGTGCCCGGGACCCTGTCCTTCCTGCCCGACGACCTGCTGGTCGACCCCGACTCGTTCCCGGAGGCGCCGGAAACCATGGTGGTCTTCGACGCCGGGTCCCCGGACCGGCTCGCCGAGCTCGGGTCGCCGGCTGGCGATTCCGGGACCCTGGTGGTGGTCGACCACCACATAACCAATGAGGGCTTCGGTGACATCGCACTGGTCGATCCCGATGCGGCTGCAACGGGGGTGATCGTGACCGAGCTGCTCGATGTCCTGGGATGGCCGATCACCCCGGATGTGGCCACCTGTCTTCTCACTGCTCTTGTCACCGACACAGGGCGCTTTCAGTACGCCAATACCAACCCCGCGGCCCTGGAGATGGCGGCCCGTCTGGTCGAGGCGGGAGCCCGGCCGGACCTGATCAGTCAGAAGGTCTACGACGAGGCGCCTTTCGGCTATCTCAAGGTGGCCGGCATCGCCCTGAGCCGTGCCGAGCTCGATGTGGCCGCGCGGATGGTGTCCACCATCATCACCGAGCAGGATCTGGATGAGGCCGGGGTGGGTTGGGGTGACATCGACAACCTGATCAACACCCTCAGGCTGGCCGAAGAGGCCGATGTCGCCGTGCTGGCCAAGGTCCATGCCGACGGGCAGGTGAAGCTGAGCCTTCGCTCCCGGGGCGATACCGACGTGGGTGCGCTCGCCGCCGCCTTGAGTGGCGGGGGCCATCGTCTCGCCGCCGGCCTCACGTTCGCCGGCCCGGCGGAGAACGCGATCGACGAGGTCAGGGCTCGGCTCGAGGAATACCGATGACGCGGGGGTTCCTCGTCATCGACAAACCGAAGGGCATGACCTCCAACGAGGTGGTAATGAAGGTGAAGCGAGCAACGGGGATGACGAAGGTGGGGCACGCTGGCACCCTCGACCCACTGGCCACCGGGGCAGTGGTGGTCGCGGTGGGGCCGGTCACCCGTCTGATCCGGTTCATCCAGGACCAACCGAAGGAGTACGAGGCCACGGCGCAGTTCGGGGTCTCGACCGACTCCCTCGACTCGGATGGCGCCGTGTTGTCGCGAGAGCCGATGGAGTTCAGCGAGGACGAGCTGAACGAAGTGGCGGCCCGTTTCGTGGGGACGGTGCTTCAGGTTCCCCCCATGGTCTCCGCCCTCAAACATCAAGGCCGGCGCCTCTATGAGCTTGCCCGCCAGGGGGAGGTGGTGGAGAGAGAGGCAAGGCCGGTCGAGATACACGAACTGCAGATCGAGGCAGTCGGGACCGGCCCCTACCCCGAGGTCGAGTTTCGGGTCGTATGCGGCAAGGGCACATACGTCCGCTCCCTTGCCGACGACCTGGCCGCGGCCCTCGGTGGCTCGGCCCATCTGACCGCCCTTCGCCGCACCCGCACTGGCTCCCTGCGCGTCGAGACCCACGGGCTGGAGATAGATGATCTCGAGAAATGGGAATCGCGCTTCCTGACCCCCTCCGAGGCGCTCGGTGACCTCCCTGCAGTCATCGTCGGGGAAGAGACGGCTCGGGGAGTGGCCCACGGGATGCGTTTCGTGGGCGGTGAGATGGTCACCGCGCCCGACCAATCCGCGATGCGGGTCCTGGACGAGGCGGGAAACCTGATCGCCGTATACCGGCGTGACGGTGAACACGCCAGGCCCGAGGTGGTGCTCGCCTCGTGAGAACTGTGCGGGGCCGATATGAGACATGGGAGGCCTTGGCCCGGCCCACGGCGGTCGCGGTCGGGGTCTTCGACGGCGTCCATATCGGTCACCGGCACATCCTGGAGCATCTGAAGGCGCAGTCGCTGCAATCGGTGGTGCTCACGTTCGAGCCGCATCCTGCCGAGGTGCTCGCGCCGGGGACCAATCCGCGACTGATCACCACGATCGAGGAGCGACTCGCCCTGTTCGAAGGTGTGGGAATCGATGTGGTCGCGGTCGTTGATCTCGCCGAGATCCGTCATCTGCAGCCAGAAGAGTTCGTCTCGCGGGTCCTCCTGTCCAGGCTGGGCGCGGCTCATGTCGTGGTCGGGTCTGACTTCCAATTCGGTCGCGACCGCGCCGGCGACTGTGAATTCCTCATCGAATCAGGTCGCCGCAACGGCTTCGACGTTGAGGTTGTCGGCTTGATCGAAGCCGAGGGCGTCATCTCTTCCAGCCGTATTCGCGGGCTGATCGAACGGGGAGACGTGGCTGGGGCTGCCCTATTGCTCGGCTCCCGGTACCGGCTCTCCGGCGTGGTAGTCCCCGGCGACCAGCGCGGCAAAGACCTTGGCTTTCCCACGGCCAATCTCAAGCCCCCCGATCGCAAGGTGATCCCGGGCAATGGCATATACGCCGTCTGGGCCGATGTCGGCCGGGAACTGATAGGGGCGGCCGTCAACGTCGGGACCAGACCCACCTTCGGTGGCACCGAGTTGCTCATCGAAGCCCACCTCCTCGATTTCGCCGAGGACCTCTACGGCACGACCGTGACCCTCGAGTTCGTCGCGCGTCTCCGGCCCGAGCACGAGTTCGCCAGCGTCGAGGAGCTGGTCGAAGCGATGACCGGCGACGTCGCCCGTGTCCGCCGGCTGCTGGAGAGCAGCCCGGTGTCCGGCTGAGGCGAGCCGATGACGACGACTCCGGGACGATGGCGGGTCGCGGCGGGTTTGCCGGTGGTGGTGAAAGCCGGCTCGTCCAGTCTCGTCGAGGGCTCGGGTGAGCTGGATCCCGAGGGTCTGGAGCTGGCGGTCTCCCACGTCGCCGGCATGTGGCGCGAAGGGCACCCCACGCTTCTCGTCTCCTCGGGCGCGGTGGCAGCCGGCCTCCCCGCCCTCGGGCTCTCGGCACGGCCCAGGGACGTGCCCGGTCTGCAGGCGGCCGCCGCGGTCGGCCAGGGCCTCCTCATGGAGCGGTACGCCGCCTTGTTCAAGAGCCAGGGGATGGTCGTCGGCCAGGTCTTGCTCACCAGGGACGTTCTGGCCAACAGGGCTCAATATCTCAATGCCCGCAACACCCTCGAGCGCATGCTGTCCCTCGGCGTCGTCCCCATCGTCAATGAGAACGACACGGTCGTCGTCGACGAGTTCCGCCTTGGCGGGAACGACGAGCTCGCCGCCATCGTGTCCCATCTGGTTTCGGCCGGGATCCTGGTGATCCTCACCGACACCGGTGGCATCTATTCCGGTGACCCGAGGACCATGGATGACGTGGCACTGCTCTCTGCGGTCGGCTCCGGTGATGCCGCCCTGGATCAGATATCCACCGGGGAGCCGGGCCCGTTCGGTTCGGGCGGGGCGGCTACCAAGGTTCTGGCGGCGAGGATGGCGGCCTGGTCGGGCATCCCGACCGTGATCGCCTCCGCCCGTGAGCCGGGGGTCGTGGCCCGGGCCGTTCACGGGGAGGCCGTTGGCACATGGATCACCCCTCACGGGTCGAGACTCCCGGCCCGGAAGCTCTGGATCGCATTTGGCCTGCCCGCCGAGGGCAGTCTCGCCGTCGATGCCGGGGCCGCCGCAGCTCTTCTCGACGGGAAGCGTTCACTCCTCGCCGTCGGCATCACCGGTGTCGACGGCGGTTTCACCTCCGATACCGCAGTGGAGATCACCGACCCGGAGGGCGCAGTAATCGGGAAGGGTCTGGTCTCTATGTCCGCCGAGGAGGTGGAGCTCTCCATCGGCCGGCACAGCTCGGAGGTCGGTGGCGTGGTGGTGCATCGCGACGACTTGGTGGTGCTCGACCCCGGTGCGAATAGGCTGGGGCGATGATCGAAGACATCGGCCGTCGTGCCCGGGACGCCTCTCATGTGTTGCGGCAGTCGACCGGCTCGACCCGCGCCGCTGCCCTCAACCATATGGCGGAAGGTCTCGAGTCGGCCCTGCCCAACGTGCTCGAAGCCAACGAGTCCGACATGGGCCAGGCAGCCGATGAGGGGATCGCCGGAGCATTGATCGACCGCCTCCGTCTGGACGAGAAACGGGTCGCCGCCATGGCCAATGGCCTACGCAACGTCGCGTCGCTGCCTGATCCGGTCGGGCGGGAGACTGGCGGCTGGTCCCTCTACAACGGAGTGAGACTCCATCGAGTCCGGGTTCCTCTGGGTGTGGTGGCCGTGATCTACGAGGCACGCCCCAATGTAACCGCCGATGCGGCCGGGCTCTGCATCCGCTCCGGCAATGCGGTGATCCTTCGTGGCTCGTCCTATGCCCTCCGCTCCAACACGGAGATCTCGGCGGCGCTCCGTCGGGGGCTGGTGGAAGCAGGGTTGCCCGCCGACGGCGTGCAGCTCTTGGAGGACACGAGCCGGGACGGGGCCAAGGCCCTGATGCAGGCAACGGAGTGGATTGATCTCCTCGTCCCCCGGGGTGGCCCCGGCCTGATCGCGGCGATCCAGGCCGACGCGACCGTGCCCACCGTCATCGATGGGGCGGGTAACTGCCACGTCTACGTGGACAGAGCCGCTGATCTGGACCGGGCCCTCGACATCGTCATCAATGCCAAGGTCCAGCGACCCGGAGTCTGCAACTCGGCCGAGACATTGCTCATCCATGAGGACGTGGCCGGCGAGTTCCTGATGAGTGCAGCCAGAGCCCTGACGGATGAGGGCGTCGAGCTCAGAGGTGATGAGGCGTCCCGGGTCATCGTTCCCGACATCGGGGAGGCCACCGAGGAGGACTGGTCCACCGAGTACCTGGACCTGACCATGGCGGTCCGGATCGTGCCCGATCTCGAGACCGCCATCGACCATGTCAGGAAGTACGGGACAGGTCACACCGAGGCGATCGTCACCGATGACCGGGTCGCCGCCGACCGATTCGTCGCCGGGATCGACACCGCGGTCGTGGCCGTCAACGCCTCGACGAGGTTCACCGACGGCGAGGAGTTCGGGTTCGGCGCCGAGATCGGCAACTCGACACAGAAGCTGCACGTGCGCGGCCCAATGGGTCTCGAGTCCCTGACGTCGGAGCGTTACGTGCTCTATGGTGACGGGCAGGTGCGATAAAGGGGGGAACAAGGTGGGCGGTGCCATGGTTGTGGTTAGCGGATGGGGGGCTGTTAGAGTTTCACTCGTTCCCCACCCGGCAAAGTCCAGGTTTCACGCGTAATGAAGACAGCCTCACAGATCGTCGCCGAGTTCGGCACCCATGAGAGCGATACCGGCTCACCAGAAGTCCAGGTCGCCCTGCTCAGCGAGAAGATCAACCATCTCACCGAGCATCTTCGTGAGCACAAGCACGACCATCACAGTCGGCGTGGGCTCCTGATGATGGTCGGCAAGCGGCGTCGTCTTCTCGACTACCTCCGACGTGAGGACGTGGAGCGATATCGAAGCCTCATCGCCAAGTTGGGGCTGCGTCGCTGAAACAGCTTTCGTGGCAAACGGTTGTTACCGTCTGCCGTGAGATGGCACCGGCGGGCCGGTGCCGCGATACACCCACGAGCCTTGCCGGTTGTCAGTGGCGATGTCTCGGGCTCTCTGAGACATGACTACTGCCAACGGGTATGGCTCCCAATGACAAGGAGCACTCAGTGCCCGAAATCTCCGTAACGGGGACCATCGGCGGCAAAGAGTTCGTCCTGAGCACCGGCAAACTCGCCGGTCAGGCGGACGGAGCCGTGGTCGCCCGACTCGGCGGAACCGAGATGTTGGTTACCGCCACCGCGAACAAGACGATGCGAGAAGGCATCGACTTCTTCCCACTCACTGTCGACTTCGAGGAGCGGATGTACGCCGCGGGGAAGATCCCCGGCTCGTTCTTCCGTCGTGAGGGCCGTCCCTCCGAGCAGGCCATCCTGACCTGTCGTCTGATCGATCGCCCGCTCCGCCCGTCCTTCGCCGAGGGCTTCCGCTGCGAGACCCAGGTTGTCGTCACCAGCCTCGCCGTTGACCAGGAGAACCCCTTCGATGTCGTCGCCCTGAATGGCGCCTCGGCGGCGCTCGCCGTCAGCACCATCCCCTTCGAGGGCCCCATCGGCGGTGTTCGCGTCGCCCTCAAGAAAGGCGAGTGGATTCCGTTCCCGACCCATGAGGATCTCGAGCAGTCGGTGTTCGAGTTGACCGTCGCCGGTCGGCGCAATGCCGAGGGCGGGATCGACATCATGATGGTGGAGGCAGGTTCCACCCCGAACGGGCTGCGGTTGATCGCCGAGGGCGATACCCCCTCCGACGAGGACACGGTGGCCCGAGGGCTCGATGAATCGAAGCGGTACATCGCCGAGGCCATCGATCTCCAGAACGAGCTGGTCGGCAAGATCGAGAAGCCCGCGGCCGAGTGGCCGATCGCCGTCGATTACAGCGACGAGATCCACAATCGGGTCAGAGAGCTGGCCACGTCGAGGCTCGAGTCGGTGATCACCATCGCCGACAAGAAGGAGCGCAACCTGGCCCAGGACAACGCAGAGGAGGAGACCCTCTTCGGTCTCGGTCTCACCGATGACGACGAGGAGGCCAAGGCCCAGGCAAAGCGGGCATTCAAGTCGGTCCTCAAGGACATGATGCGGCGCCGGGTCGTCGAGGAAGGCGTCCGTCTCGATGGTCGTGGCGCCACCGACATCCGTCCCATCAGCGCCGAGGTCGGCGTGGTAGGCCGAACCCACGGCTCTGGCCTGTTCCAGAGAGGGGAGACCCAGGTCCTCAACCTGACCACGCTCGGGATGCTGAAGATGGAGCAGATGCTGGACACTCTCGCCCTCGAGGACTCCAAGCGCTACATGCACCACTACAACTTCCCGCCCTTCTCGACCGGTGAAGCCGGCTTCATGCGTGGGCCCAAGCGACGTGAGATCGGCCATGGCGCCCTCGCCGAGAAGGCCGTGCTTCCGGTGATCCCTGCCGAGGACGACTTTCCTTATGCCCTCCGGCTGGTGTCGGAGGTCCTCTCGTCGAACGGGTCGACCTCGATGGCATCCGTCTGTGCCTCGTCGCTGTCTCTGATGGACGCCGGTGTGCCGATCTCGGCCCCGGTGGCCGGAATCGCCATGGGTCTCATCTATCGGGACGGCAAGTACGTCACCCTCACCGACATCCTCGGTGCGGAGGACGCCCTCGGTGACATGGACTTCAAGGTGGCCGGGACGAGGGACGTGATCACGGCCCTCCAGCTCGACACCAAGATCGAAGGCCTTCCGTCCGAGGTATTGACGACAGCCCTCGGTCAGGCCCGGGATGCGCGTCTGTTCATTCTCGACAAGATGGCCGAGGCGATCTCGGAGCCCCGCGCCGAGATGAACGAGTTCGCCCCCCGGATCGAGTCGATCGAGATCCCCAAGGACAAGATCGGCGAGGTGATCGGCCCCAAGGGCGCCGTGATCCGCGAGCTCGAGGAGCTCACCGGTGCCGCCATCGAGATCGAAGAGACCGACGGTAAGGGCATCGTCCGCATCGCCTCCAATGATGGGACCGCTCTCTCCTCGGCCCGGGAGAAGGTGATGCAGATCGCCT
The DNA here is from genome assembly GCA_025937235.1 of Acidimicrobiia bacterium. Classification (GTDB taxonomy): domain Bacteria; phylum Actinomycetota; class Acidimicrobiia; order Spongiisociales; family ZC4RG35; genus JARDZU01. Next base: position 336 of record JAICRU010000037.1, on the reverse strand, counting down.
TCCCGCCCGAGGTGGAGCTGGGAGAGGAGTACGACGGCAAGGTGGTCAACATCACCAAGTTCGGCGCCTTCGTCAACATCCTCCCCGGACGCGATGGCCTGCTCCACATCTCCCGTCTCGACGGGTCGAAGCGTGTCGAGCGGGTCGAGGACTATCTGGTCGACGGCCAGGAGTTGAAGGTCAGGGTTCGAGAGATCGATCGGGGCAAGGTCAGCCTGGAGCTGGTCGAGGCCCTGGAGGGGGCAACCCTCCCCGAGCCCGAGGCTCCCCGTCAGGACGGCGGCGACCGTGGCGGACGCGATCGCGATCGTGACCGTGGAGGACGGGGCCGTGACC
>JAICRU010000038.1 GCA_025937235.1 Acidimicrobiia bacterium | reverse complement strand
GTCGGAGGAGGAGGACGCCTGGTGGCTCTCCATACGATCTGAAGCTGTCAGCGCAGATGAGCTTCGATAGCGATCTGGTCGTGGTCGGCGCCGGTCCGAGCGGTCTCACCCTTGCGGTCCAGGCATCGATGATGGGTGCGGAGGTCCGGGTGCTCGAACGCCGGACTGAGCCCAGGGCATGGGCGCCGGCGTTGGCGATTCATCCGCGCACGATGGAGATCCTACGCACGCTCGGTGTGTCCGACGCCGTCGTCTCCAGGGGTTTGACCCGCGTAGACCTCCAGGTCCACGTCCGCGGTTCGGTCGTCGAGGGAAGTCTCGGCGACCTGCGCCTTCCGAGCACGGAGTACCCCTTCATCCTCTTCGCTCCTCAACCTGTCGTCGAAGCAGCCCTGAGGGAGCGTCTCGCCTCGATGGGGGTGGACGTGGAATGGGGAAGCGAGCTGGTCGGCTTCGAACAGAGCGAGGAAGAAGTGCTTTGCCGCGTCGTCGCGGGTGGGAAGAGAACAATCCGGACTCGCTATCTCGCCGGGTGTGACGGGGCCGAGAGCACGGTCCGTATCGGGGCCGGAATCCCATTCCGGGGAAGGAGCTACAGGGAATCGATAGTGATCGCCGATGCCGGACCCATCACGAACCTGGAGACGGGCATTGCCCACGCCTTCTTGCGTGATCGCGGGATCATGTTCTTCTTCCCGCTGCCTACGGGCTCTTGGCGTCTGATCGGCCCGGGCCCATCGGGGGATTCGCCATCCGAGGTGAGGAAGCTGGTCGATCGCCATACAAACGGGGCGGTAGGCGTGAGAGACCTCGAGTGGATCAGGGTGATCACCCCACAACATCGACTGGCCCGTTCCTATCGCAGTGGGCGTGTCTTCCTGGCGGGCGATGCGGCGCACGTGCACAGTCCGGCCGGAGCTCAGGGCATGAACACCGGGATCCAGGACGCGGTGAACCTGGGATGGAAGCTGGGCCTGGCGCTGCATGGCGGCCCCGAGTCGCTTTTGGAGACATACGAGATCGAGCGACGCCGCATTGCCCGACAAGTCGTGGCACTCACCGGGCTGGCCTATGCATTGGAGGTCTCGGACTTCGCACCTCTCCGATGGGGTCGACGTTGGGCTGCTCAGCCGGTCGCCGGGCTGCTCCTCCCCCATCCCCTACTCCTGTCCATCGTTGCCAGGCTGGTCTCGGGACTGGACACGAGATATGGCACAGGGGCTCTCGATCACGATCGTGTCTCGCGACGGCGGTGCGGCGCCGGGCGTCGGCTCCCCGACGCTGCGATAGACGACGCCGGTGTCTCCCGCCTTCACCACTTGATCGACGCCCGTGCATTCACTCTGGCTGTCACCGGTCGGGTGGACCGTACGGGGCTAGAGCGGCTCTCTCGCCGACATCCGCATGCCTTGACAGTCCATAACCTGAGCGCCGCCATGGTGAAGCGACTAGGGCCTGTCAACTGGGTTCTGGTCCGCCCCGACGGCTACATCGCTACCTCGAGCACAAGCCCTGATCTCGGCCGGGCCGGCCGATATCTGGATCGCTGGATCGGGGAATCAGTTTCCCGCAGCCAGGTCGACGTTGTAGGTGTCGAACAACAGCTCAGATCCTCTTTGACGATGTCTGATGACGTTTCCAAGGATCCCAAGGACCCTTCGGCGCACGTGGGCGACATCCGACTCGCCTGACACAAGGTCGATCGCCGTGCGGCAAGAGGACAAGAGGTCGACGTGCTCCTTCCGGAGGCCCTCGATTCGCGACGTCAGATGTGGTGCGCGCTCGAGGACCTCGACAAAGAGGCCGTCGGGAGCTTCGGTCTCGGCGACATGGCGCTCCAAGGCGGTCTGGAGCAAGGCCAGCGCATCACTGATCGCTTCGGCCCAGTCGTCCAGGCCACTGGCCCGTGCAGCAGTCGCCTCGAGTCGACGCATGGCGTCGTAGAGATCCTGGCGTCGGGCGACTATCCCCCGGTAGGTGTCGTCCGACGGCCAATCGCCTGCCACTTCTGCGGGGAGCCATCCAGATGCCCTGGCCTGCTCTCGGGCCTGGCCGAGGAGAAGATCCTGGCCTGGCGCCCTGAAGAGGTCGTGGCCCTGCGCAGTCTCTTCCAGGTCGTTGATCGGTATGGCAGTGTGCTGGCTCATGACTCATCACCTCTTCTTCCTGCGCGTTGGCACCGATACGGTCGAGATGGTTGCCTCCGCAACGCCGCGTCCCTGGTGCGGGGCTCCCGGCTCCGCTTGGCGACCTCTATCCCCTGATCGAGGGCCCCGCCAATCGGCTTGGCGGCCTGCTTGGCACCTCGTCGATCCACTCTTGCTAACCCTGATCAGGTCTGAGCGTCGACGTCGGTCGCCTCCTACCCAGCTCGTCGGCGATCTCGCTGGCCCAGCCTTCGATTTCATCCCAATCCCGGAAGTCTCCATCAGCAGCGCGCACCGCGACGAGGATCGCCCTCTCGCCGAAGCTCAGCTTCGACTTGTCGATCTTCCCGGAGAACACGCGGTGATCCCGAGCCGACGTCGCGGTGAGTATCTCGGCTACATCGACAGGATCCTCGTCTGGTTTCGGAGGATCGCCAATCGGGCCACTGGAGAAGAGCCAGGTCGGGACTGGTGGGCTTGCCTCGGCAACCAGTTCGGCCAAGTCCTTGGCAGCCTCCATCCAGTGGCCCGCATAGACGGCACTTCCCAGGATCACGGCGTCGAAACCGGACACATCTTCGATCCGATCCGGCGGTGAGACGGTGGTTCGGTATCCCCGACCACTCAGGACACTTCCGATCCTCTCGCCTATCTCGGCCGTGGCACCGTGTTTCGAGCCGGCTGAGACGAGGACCCTGATTGTCGATTCAATCATTGCTTCTCACTCCAAATGGTGGCGACGAGACCCGGGCGAGTGGGCTCACCCGGGTCCCGAATCATTCACGGGGTGGCGTCGGTTCTGGGCCCTTCTCGCCGACCCGGCATGAATGCACCCAACAGCATCACGGCTCCAACCAGAACCAAGAAAACCGGGGCGACATACCGCAGGTCGATTGAGGAGATGTCCCACCATCCGAATCCCACCGCGGCAAGCGCAGCGCCCGAGATGGTGAGGATCGCACCCCAAGTGAAGGTGCCGTAATGGAATCCATCATTCATCAGTGACCTCCACTCGTCCAGTGAATGCCTGAAGATCGAGGGAGAGACTCTGCTCGCTCCCGGCAAATCCCGTGGATTCATATGTGTCGTCGATGCTGACCCCTTCCGTGACCCTTCCCAGGATCTCGATCTGTCCGGCCCCGACACCTGCCTCGACCTCGATCGGCGTCCCTTCGGGAACTCGTACCGTCAGATCACCCATTCCCACGCTCGCGGTCAGTCGGGTGGCCGATCCCAGATCAGAGACCTGCCGAAGATCGATGGTGAGTGCCCCGATCGCCTGGTTGTAGTCCGGGCGAATCTCGTCGACCGACGAGACGACCACGGTGCGATCGCCGACACCTCCCTGAAACCCCTCGAACGGGGCGGCGGCGGTCAACAGAGCGACCAGAGCCAGAAGTGTCCCGAAGACGATCAGACCGCCGTGAGCCCGATCACGGGCCAAGACCATCAGCGAGATGCCGACGACCATGGTGGCCAAACCAAGGACCACGGTGACGCTGACATCGATGGCCCCGGTCCTCTCCAGCAGCCATAAGATGCCGATCAAGACCAGGACACCACCCCCCACCACCTGCGGAATCGAGAGATTTCGCCGCGCCGGTGCTTGGGTGGGCGTCTGCCCGATCTGGGGTCTTTCAGTTACCGTCATGATTCAGACCTCCAAGCAACAGGGCCAGACCACCCAACACGAAGACGATCGGCCAGACGTATTGCCCGAGCCAGGGGGCAACGGTGTTCACCAATGCGATGGTGCCCACGATCATGAACACCACTCCGATCACAGCCGCCCCGGTAACCGAGCCTCGCCCGCTCGGCGCGACATATCCGTCGGGCGCCTGTGGGACTATCAGCCACATGAGAAGGTAGATCAGAATCCCCGATCCGCCCCCTAGGGCCAGAACCACGAACCCGACTCGGAACCAGACGGGATCAACGGCGAAATAATCACCGAGACCACCGCAGATGCCCGCGACGACCCGCTGGGAGTTGCTCCTATAGAGCCGTCTGTCAGCTCGGACATCGGCTTCACCGACATCGCGCACCGATTCGGACGTTGTGGTCATTCCTGCCTCCTTTCTTTTTCAGGCCCACTCGAGATCACCTTGATGGTCTCGGTGAGCACGCCTATGCCAGACCCGACGATCGCCAGGATCAGGACGATCCGGACGACGATCGCCCAGTCGAACCCGTAGCCGGAGAAATCGAACGGGAAGACCTGCAGCACCACGTAAGACACCGAGACGCTGATCAGGTTGACCAGGATCTGCCCGGTCGATTTCACAGTCGGCGAGTCGTTGAACTGATAGATCAGGTTCGCCAGGATCGAGGCGACCAGGGACAAGCTGATCCACGGCACGACTTCGGTGAACTCATCAGTGAGGAAAGGGAGTGAACCCCAGTCGAGGATGTTCTGGACAACGATCAACATCACCACGTTGATGACTACGGCCAGGCCATAGCCGAAGCGCCGTCCCGGCAATCTCAGCTGGGGCGAAACACCGCTCTGCATCGTTGACATGACTGCTCCTCTTGCCCGATTCGACAATCTGGCGGGATATCCGAACAGGGCCATTGGTCACCTATCCGCGGGTCCGGGCTCGATATCGCCCTTTCGCAACTGACCAAAGCCCCTACCAGCTCACCCAGGGCGGACCGGATACTCGAATGAGGTTATTCGGAAAGGAGCCTTCGATGACCACCGCATCTCCGACCAAAGAGACAAGACGGGCATTGCGCTGGCCCCCTGGACCGGTAACGGCGCTCGTCCTTCTACTGAGCTTCCTCGTGATCGGGGCCCTTCAGGGGGGTCTGGCGATGGTGATGAACCCGATCGATCCCTTGGGCATGTCTCCCGAATTCCTCGAAGGTGCACCCGTCGACGACTACTTCTGGCCAGGCATGTTCCTGCTGGGGTTAGGAGCCGCTTCGATCCTCACCGTGGCCGGTCTCCTCTTCGAATGGAGATGGGAGTGGGCGCACCCCATCGAAGCTGCGATCGGTTACCGCTGGCCGTGGATCGGCGCCATGGCGATCGGCCTCCTGCTCCTCATCTTCGAGATAATCGAGCTTTTCATGGTTCCGTTCCACCCGGTCATGCACCCACTCCTGATTGGGGGATCGCTGGCCATCCTTCTCCTCGCCGTCGCACCATCGACGCGACGTCACTTGCAGACCGAGCCGTGACGCACACGAATCCGATGGCCATCGCCTTGGCGTCCAAACGTGGGTCATCGCCAAGCTGGCCGTTGACGCTGTTCGGGCTCGTCAGTGCGTCGACGATCGTCCTTCTGGCTCGAGGCGACCTCACTGGGCGCCTGGTTTGGTCAGGTGGCTTTCTGGTCCTGACCGCCCTCGCTCTCTTGGTTTGGGCACGGGGCGGAAGGCTCGGGGGCGCCGCCGCCCTGCTGCTGGGTGTGGTGGGCCTCGTCAACGGGATAGGCATCGGGCTTCGCTGGCTCGAAGCAGGGGCCGTCACCTGGAAGACAGTTGTGGGGATGTTGGCCCTGGTCACTGGTACGACTCTGACCGTTTGGGGATTGATCAGGCTCACCAAGGGAATGAGATCGGTGCCTCGGGTGATTTCCGGCATCCTGGCTTTCGCGGCCGTTGTCATCCTGACGTGGACCCTCACACCGGCGATCATTGCCAGCAATGTGCCGCCTGTCGACGACAGGGTTCCGATGACGCTTGATCCCGACGGCACACAGGTGACGTACACGAGCGCCGATGGTGTCCGGTTGTGGGGCTGGTATGTCCCGCCGCCTGAGGGGAAGGTGGCGATCGTGCGTCACGGGTCTGGTTCGACGGCTTCAGATGTGACCCGCCAAGCTCAAGTGTTGGTTGCAAACGGTTTCGGCGTTCTCATGACCGATGCGCGGGGACACGGTAGGAGCGAGGGGGCGGGGTCGGACTTCGGCTGGTTTGGCGAGGAAGACATCGCTGCTGCGGTTGACTTCCTAGCCGGTCGGCCCGAGGTCGACTCATCGCGTATCGCCATCCTGGGGATATCGATGGGAGGCGAGGAGGCAATTGGCGCCGCCGGATCGGACGACAGAGTCGCGGCGGTGGTGGCCGAAGGTGCCACCGCGAGAACCGATGCCGACAAGATCTGGCTCATCGACGAGTACGGATGGCGGGGATGGATTCAGGTGAGACTCGAGTGGCTCCAGTACAGCCTCGCCGATCTTCTCACCGATGCCACCAAACCTCGGTCCTTGGCGATCGCGGCGGCTCTGGCCGACCCGACGCCGATTCTGATGATCACGGGGGGTGGCGTGCCGGACGAAGCGAAGGCAGCGTCACACATCCAGGCGGCTTCGCCGGGCAATGTCTCGGTGTGGTCGGTGCCGGGAGCCGGGCACATCCAGGGGCTGGCGACGACCCCAACCGACTGGGAGCGAGTCGTTGTCGGCTTCCTCGATGCGGCAATGAGACGGCACTGAACAGCAGGACGCCGAACCCGACAAGTGATGGACGAAGGTCGGTTTCGGCGAGAGCCTTCTTCCCGCTCTCACGTCTCCGATGACACGCCGATGGTGCCTCAGGAACCGGGTTCGAGCGCCAAACGCTCGAAGAACCGGACAATGGTCTGGGGACCCTCGGCCTGCTCGATGGAGATGGAGGTCACCGCTCCTCCTCGATCCACAGACCGAGCGGGTTATGGATCTCGTGGCGAAAGACCACAGGCACACCCCGGCCGCGAGCCCCAACCGAGAGCTCGAGCACGTCCGCATTCGCGTCGTACACGATTGCGTGCCATGGGAGCCGCTGCACCTGGATCTGGTCCCCGATCTCCTCTCCGACGATCTCGATCGTCACGTCGACCGTTCCCGGCGCGGGTAACCGGCTCGCCAGTTCCTCGATCGCGGCGAGAGGTAATTCGGTAGTTGTCGACATCCGCTCCTCCTTTCTCTCCGGGTCTCCACCCGCTCCCCCGGATATCACTCCCGGTGATCCAGGATTATCCGGCGCGGAAAGGCGTGGCTAGAGCCATAAGTCCCTCAGCCGGCCCGGTCCATGGCGCCGACGGTCCCACCTGCGCCGGAGAGAGGTCAGGCCAGTCTGGCGATGGAGGGGATGTTCTTCACGCCGCCGGCCACCGCCGATTACGCGGGGACCAGCGGACAGAACCAGACCAAGGCCCGGTCGATCGAAGACCGACTGGCGGCGAGGCGCCAGGGGACGCCGGTGGTGAGGCCGTCGACAGATCGGGCAATCCCGTCCGGCTTCCCGGTCACGATTCTCATCGCTGATCCATCAGATCCGTCTGGCGCCTCCGCTTGACCGGGAATCGGCGCTGTCGATAGGTGGGGTGGAAGTATCTGTGGCTGGGGATGCCGCGGTGAGTACAGCCTGGTCACCGGGGCGGTCTTGTTCGGCCCGGCGGCGGCCACTCTCCGATCGCCTGGCGAAGCTGGAACGATCGATGTCGCTCACGATGCCGGCTACGGGACGGATCGCCACGTGTCCGCAGTTCTCACACACCAGCCGTGTCAACCCGTTGGTCGTCACCTCCAGAGTCGACGAGTGCGCACACGTGTTCCCCCGCCGAAACCGGCGTAAGCCGAGTCCCATTCCGTCACCCCCCACCAGTCGATGAAACAGACCGTTCTAAACCGTAAACGAGAGAGACCGGCACCTGGATACGAAGGGCGGACTAGTCCTGGCAGGTCCGTTTGCCCATGACGCGGGCGAATCGCAGAGGCGTTCGCCCATTTTCGCAGCGGGTAGCGACAGTCTGAGCGTCAGGGAAGTAGATTCGCTCTGGAGAAGCCCTGTGACCATTCCCAACGAGGAGATCTGGCGGGGCATGGTGAGCGGCTCCACCTCGGTCCTGGCCCGCCTCCGTCGCCGCAACAAGCGGCTTCCCGGGTCTCCGCGCTGCAAGCAGTGTTATCTGCCCTTGGGCGGTCCCTTGGCGTGGGTGTTGAGGATGCGAGGGCTACGAGCCTCCGACGGCAATCCCAACTTCTGTAACAACTGCGAGCTCTTTGTTCGTGACCATCCCGGCGGCGTAGAGGTCGAGATGACCTTCCTCTTCGCCGACGTGCGGGGCTCGACGTCGATGGCGGAGAGTGTCAGCCCTACCAGGTTCACCGAGACCATGAATCAGTTCTTCAGCGCCGCCAACCGAGTTCTCATCGGCAGCGACGCCTACATCGACAAATTGGTCGGCGACGAGGTGGTCAGCTTCTACATGCCCTACCTGGGCAGTGGCAATTCGCTGCGGGCGGTGATGGCGGCCAAGGAGTTGCTGATAGCCACCGGCCACCGGGATCTCGAAGGGCCCTGGCTGCCGGTGGGGGTCGGAGTCAACACGGGTGTCGCCTTCATCGGTTCGGTCGGCACCCGCGAGGGACGCACCGACTTCACCGCAATGGGTGACGTGGTCAACCTCACCGCCCGGCTCTCCTCGCTGGCTGAAAGTGGCGAGATCCTGATCGGCACCCTGGCCTGGGCCGAAACAGGGCTTGCCGACGAGACCGCCGAATGGCGCCGGCTTCAGGTGAGGGGCCGGAGCGAGCCGATCGACGTCTTCGTGCTGAAGGTGAGCCCCGAGTGACGTGTCACGCGGCCCATTGCGATCAGACAGGGTCGATCCACCTTTGATTCCCCGATCGTTCGGCGTCGTCAGCGCGTCTGCCCAGGACCCTCCGTTTCCGGCATCCGGCTCGGGCCCCGGCGACGAACAAGGTATGTGACCAACATCTCAAACAAAGCGTCTGCGGCGAAAGGCTTCCAGTTATCCGAACAGCGCTGGATAGCCAGGCCCCAGTCGGAGGTCTTCGAGTACGCCGCCGACTTCTCCAACATCGAGGATTGGGATCCGGGCGTGACCAGCTCGACGAAGATCGGCGATGCACCAGTGGGAGTGGGGACCCGCTACGAGCTTGAAGTCAGATTCGGCTCGAAGACGATGCCGATGATCTACGAGACGGCGGTCTACGAAGCACCAAACCGTGTCGTGCTCCATGGCTACGGCGACAGGCTGGATGCGGTGGACGAGATCAGATTCTCCAGTCACGACAATATGACGGTGGTCGACTACACCGCGGTCCTGTATTTCAAGAACTTCTTCAGGTATTTGGGTCCGCTGATGAGACCCGCGCTGACGAAGGTCGGCAGAGACGCCCTAGACGGGCTCGAGCAAGCTCTGGAAAGATGAGAAAGCTGGCAATTGCCTCCTTCACCAATCTGGGTTATCGCCTCCACGCTCGCAAGTTCGCCCCGCTCGAAACGGACATGGGTGGCAAGACGGTTCTGGTCACCGGCGCCAGCGGTGGCCTCGGGCTGGAAACTGCTCGGCGGCTGGGCGCGATGGGTGCCCGGGTGATCATGGTGGCCCGAGACCACGCCAAGCTCTCAAGAGCAAGCCACACCGTCGATGGCCCGACCGCTATCGAGATTGCCGACCTGAGCCTCCTGCAGGATGTCCGCCGCCTCGCGGAAAGGATCCTCGAATCCGAAGGCCACCTCGATGTCCTGGTGAACAACGTGGGCGTGCTGCTCCCGAAGCGGGAAATCACGAGCGAGGGTGTGGAGAAGACACTCGCCACCAATCTCGCAGGACAGTTCCTCCTCACCAACCTCCTGATCCCGAAACTCACCGACTCCGCCCCCGCCCGCGTCATCAACGTGAGCTCGGGTGGGATGTACTCCGAGAGAATCGAACCGAGCGATCTTCAGTTCGCCGAGGAGACCTACAAGGGAACCACGGCATATGCGCGCACCAAGCGAGCTCAGGTCATCCTCACCGAGATGTGGGCTCAGCGATTGCCCGATCAACGGGTTCTCTTCCACTCGATGCACCCAGGTTGGGCGGCGACATCCGGCGTGGCAGCGTCGCTGCCCACCTTCAACAAGTTGATGAGACCGCTTCTGCGGACGCCCGAGCAGGGCGCCGACACCATCGTCTGGCTGGCGGTGGACTCGGAGCCGACGAAGAGCTCGGGTCGGTTCTGGTTCGATCGTGAGCCGGCGCCGACGCACCTAGCGGACTCGACCAGGGAAACGGAACGAGACCGCCAACGCTTGTGGGCGGCCCTGGTCGACATAACCGATAGCGACGTCTTGGTGGCATGAGGTGGCGGTCAGGCGGGAGAAGAGCGAGTGCGCCGGTGTGCGTCAAAGGCCCGTTGACACCGCATGGAATGATCTGCCACGGGCTCCGGGTAGTCGATTCCCAGGGCGACTCCGCAAGCGGCGAGATGCAAGGACCCGGCCAACCAGGGCGCATCGATGGTGCTGGCGGGGAGCTTGGCAAGCTCGGGAATCCAAAGTCGGACGTAACCCCTTTCTGGATCGAACTTCCTCGACTGGACCACGGGTTGAAGATGCGGCGGGTCCCTGCGGCCCAGGCCGGTTGTCGGTGAGACGCTGGTCGCGTCGAAACCAGACGACCGAAGTCCTGCCTTCAGCCTCGCCGCTTCAGCCACCGAGCCGCTGGCCGCTGACAACCCAGGAGTCGATCTCGCCCCATAGGCGAAACAGCCACTCGGTTCTGGCTTCGGCGTCTTCTGGTATTCGATCTCGGGGCACACGCCAGAAGCAGAGTTCGACGACGCCTCCGACGAGCCCGCCGGTCCACATGTCGGACACTGTGGCGAACCCTTCCAACCCGCGGTGGGCCAGGACGACCACATCGGCGCTGGTGACGTCGAGGAGCGCGAGCGTTCCGGCCGGCCGGGGCGGCAGCACCCGCCGATATCTCGACGCGATCTCGCCCAGTGCGCCACCGACGGCAGCCCACCGTTGCGAGTATTCCACACGCTTCTTCTCGCTGTAACGGGTTCCCTCGGGGTAGATCAGGACGCCCTCATCGGCGGGGAGCGACCCGGCGAGACTTCTGAGAGCTGCCAGTTCTGTCTCCGACTGCCCTGACCGGTCGATGAAATGGTTGGGTAGCCGATTTCCCCCGATGTCGAGCGCCGGATCGACCAGGAGCTCCTTCTTGAGAACGTATCGGAGCTTGATCCCGTGGGGGCGCACCACGAAACGACCGGGCAGCATTGTGTCGATCATCGATGCGTGCCGGGAGAGGAGCAGAATCGGCCCCGGGGGGATCGTGTCGCTGCCCTCCACCACGAACGTGAGGGAGAAGGCGGTGCGGAGGGCAACGAAGTTCCAATCGAGCCAGGTTCGTTGGGCCCGGTACGTGAGGCTCGTCGAGCTGGGATCGGGCAGGAGCCCCAGGATCCCCAACACGAGGATCGCCCAGCCTTCTCCAAAGAGGTAGAGCCATCCGAACAGCAGAATCCTGAGCGCCATGGCCGGCGTGCGGTGGCGGATCCACCGGGCCAGATCCAGTACGGCAGCAACCGACACGAGTACGGGCAATGTGGCCGTTACCACGAAAAGCGACAGATAGACGGCTAGGACGGTGACCAACCGACGGGGTAGGGGGCGGCTGAGCATCGATGTCTTCGGCGTCCTCAGTTCTCGGAGGCCAGCGCCACCACGTCGCCGGCACTCACCGATACACCCCCGGCGACCTCGCGGGTCAGGGCAAACCCCGAGACCGGCCCATCCCACGTGAACGCAGATGGCTCTGGGGCGTTGCCCACGACTCCACCGGAAATCACCACATCGTCGGTGGTGACGACCCAGAGTTGATAGGTCTTCGACAGATCCAATACAGGTAGCCGATCATCCGGGATGAAAAAGCCCTGACCCGAGCCGGTGAGGATCACACGGGCCACCGAGCTCTCGTCGACGACGAATTCACCGACGTAGGAGCCTGGTTGGGAAACCGCGACCTCGGCGGCGGCCAGGAGCATCTCCTCGCTGAGAACTCGATCGGTCGACCCCACGGCCAAGAGCATTGCAGCGGCCGCGGCTGCTGCAATGCCAATGGACCCGACCCAGACTCCGAGTCTTCCCGGTCGGTCTCGACCACGGATTCGACCCTCGGCCTCGCTTGTGAATCGTCTCCGTTCCGCCTCTCCGGCTATCGAGGCTGTGATTGCGCCCCACACGTGTCTCGGCGCCGGCTGATCCGGCACGAGCGTGGCAGTCACCAGTAGGTACTGCCCCAGTTGCCCGAGACAGACCATGCATGAGTCGAGATGTGCATCAACGGCATGTCTCTCCGGCTCTGGCAAAGCGTCGAGGGCATAGAGCGGAATCGATTCCTGAGTGGCGTGCGATGTCACTGAGAAACCCCCACCAGCGTCGTGGAGAGCTTCTTCATCCCGCTCCGGATTCGGCTCTTCACCGTTCCCTCCGGTTGTCGAAGACGTCGGGCGACCTCCACATAGCTCAGACCGCCGAAATAGGCCAGAGAGATGGCCTCGCGCTCGTCCTCGGTCAGGTGTGCCAAGGCGCTCCTCACAGTCTCCGATAGGTTTCGCGACCACACTTCGTCGGCTACGTCATAATGATCCGGGTCGGGTGGCCGCTCCTCTCTGCGGGAGCGAGCGACTTCGGACCGCACGATGTCGACAGCCCTGCGATGAGCGATCGTCAGCAGGAAGGTGCGCAGGGAGCCGCGACTGGCATCGAACCTCTGGGGGCTATTCCACAGACCGATAAAGGTGTCCTGGACCACGTCGTCGGCCAGTGCCTCATCACGCACCACCCTCAACGCCATGGCTTTGACGGATCCACTGAACCTGTTGAACGCCGATTCCAGGGCCGAGCGGTCGCGGTCGATTATTCGCCCGACCAGATCCTCGTCTTCGCTCACCACGGGGTGCGCCTGTTGGCCGGCATGGGGAACCGATGCTATTTCACCAGATAGGCGCCGTTTCGTGGCCAGCTTTCGGCCGGCCGACCAATGCCGCGGATCGTGATGGATGCCCATCTGTCCTCATTCGGAAGAGGGGGCAGGTTCGGATGATTGGAGGAATCCAGGAATGACCCTGGCTCCGAACTGTCTGCATGGGACAAGAGATCGCCATCATCGGCACGGGTGTATCAGGGCTCGGCGCTGCCTGGGCGCTGTCCGACGATCATCAACTCACCATCTATGAGGCTGCACCGAAGATGGGCGGGCACATCAACACCGTCGATCTGGCGACCCCACAAGAGACCGTGGCTGTCGACACCGGATTCATCGTCTACAACGAGGTCACCTATCCGAACTTGGCCCGGTTGTTCGACGTAATCGGGGTGCCCACCCAGGAGAGTGACATGTCCTTCGCCTTGTCGCTCGACCGCGCGTTCGAGTACGGGGCCAGCCTCGGTGGTGTCCTGGCCGCGCCACAGAATCTGCTGCAGCCGAGATTCCTCCTGATGCTGCGCGACATAGACCGGTTCCGTCGGACCGGGGCCGGCTTGGAGGCGGGACCCGAGGAGACCATCGACAGTCTGTTGAGACGTAACGGCTATTCCGAAGCGTTCAGGCGCGAGTACCTGTACCCGATGACCGGGGCCATCTGGTCGACGAGCCTGGACGGGATCGGTGCTTATCCGGCGGCGGCCATCCTCAGGTTCCTCCACAATCACGGTCTCATCGAGATCGGCGGCCGACCCCGGTGGCGGACTGTCACCGGTGGGAGCCGTCAGTACTTGGACCGCATGACACAGCATTTCTCCCATCTCGTCAGACTGTCCACCCCGGTCACGAGTGTGGTCCGTGCCGGGAGCCGTGTCGTCGTCGAGGCCGAGGGAAGGACGGAGTCGTACGACCATGTGATCTTGGCCACCCATTCAGATCAGGCTCTCCGCATCCTTGGCGAGGATGCGACCGACCGAGAGCGGTTGGCGCTCTCCTCGATCCGATACCAACCGAATCGGGCCATCCTCCATAGCGACACGAGATTGATGCCACGCAACCGTCGGGTGTGGGCGAGTTGGAATGCGATGGCCACCGGGAATGGCCCCGGGGCAAGACCCGCCTCGGTCACCTACTGGATGAACCGGCTGCAGGACCTGAAGACGGATCTGCCGATCTTCGTCTCACTGAACCCACACGATGAACCGGATCCCTCTCTGACCCATGGGACTTTCGCCTATGCCCATCCCCAGTTCGACCATCACGCCATCGAGGGGCAAAGACTCATAGCCGCGATGCAGGGACACCGGAACACCTGGTTTGCAGGTGCGTACCTCGGTTATGGATTCCATGAGGACGGTCTGCAGTCTGGGCTCAACGTGGCGGCGGCCTTGGGTTGTCCTGCCCCGTGGCATGGCACCTTCCAGCCAGTCAGCTCCGCGACGATTGGGGCGGAAATGGTTTTGGCATGACCTACCGGTCAACTCTCTATCGAGGCAAGGTGAGACACACAAGGCTGCGTCCGGTCCACCATGACTTCTCCTACGGCGTCTACTACGCGATGTTCGACCTCGACGAATTGTCGACCCTGGACAAGGAACTGAGGTTGTTCTCGATCGGCCGCAAGAACCTCTATGGATTCGATCCTGCCGACCACGGGGCGAACGACATCAGTGAGCTGCGGCCGTGGGTGGAGTCGACACTTGCAGAGGCCGGGGTCGGGCTCGATGGTGGGCGGGTGACCTTGCTGGCGTTCCCCCGGGTCTTCGGGTACGTCTTCAACCCGATCAGTGTGTGGTACTGCTACGGGCCGAGGGACGAGCTCCGCGCATTGATATACGAGGTCCGGAACACGTTCGGTGATCGGCACGTCTACGTCGTCGCTGTGGACGGAGGCCAGACCTTTCGGCATGACGTTCAGAAGAGGCTTCATGTCTCTCCGTTCAACCCGATGGACCAGACCTACCGCTTCACCACCGGCCTCCCGGCGAGCGGTCTGTCCCTCGCCATCGAGCTCTCTGATCAAGACGGGACCGTGTTCCGGGCCGGGCTTGGATTGACCAGGCTGCCGATGACCGACGCCAACCTGTTCAAGGTCTTCCTCCGCTACCCGTTCGTGACGCTGCGCGTCATCGGTGCCATCCACTGGCAGGCGCTACGTCTCTGGCTGAAGGGTGCCAGCTACCGGTCTCGGCCCCGGCCGCCACAGGAGACATCGACAATCGTCGGCGGGGTGGTGATGCCCCGATGAGTGCACTCGAGAGCGCCGGGCTCTGGGTGTTCTCCCGACTCGCCAAGGTCGGTCACCTCGAGCTCATCCTACCGAGCGGGGTGGCGCGGCACATTGGGTCTGGCTCGCCGTCGGCGCACATGACGATCAACCACAGCTCTGCGGTCCCCGCGATCCTCCGGTCAGGACTGCTCGGCTTCGCCGACGCCCATATCGACGGGCGCATCGACACGCCGAGTCTGCCCGGTCTGATCGACTGGGGTCTCGCCAACCAGACAGCATGGTTCGAGCATCCGATCTCGCGGGCAACCGGCCCGCTGCGGAAGGTCTGGCAGCGGGTCCGGCTCGGGCGCCGCCATCCCCGGGTGCGAACCATGAGCGATCACTACGACCTGGGCAACGATTTCTACGACGAATGGTTGGACGAGACGATGACCTATTCGTCGGCCCGCTTCTCGCATCCCGATCAGCCACTGGCCGAGGCGCAGACGAACAAGTATCGATCCGTAGCCGACCACGCCGGTTTGGGGCCTGGGATGCGGGTACTCGAGATCGGCTGCGGGTGGGGCGGGTTCGCCGAATACGCCGCGTCGATACGGGACTGCTCGGTCGTTGGCATCACACTGTCGACCGAGCAGGCCGACTATGCACGCAAACGGATCGAGGGGCTGGGACTCTCTGATCGGGTCGACATCCAGGTCAAGGACTTCAGGGAGATCGACGGGGAGTTCGATGCCGTCGTCTCGATCGAGATGATCGAATCCGTCGATGAGACCCAATGGCCGGCGCTGTTCGCCACCATCGCCCGCACCCTCGCTTCCGGGGCCACGGCTGCGATGCAGGTCATCACCATCGACGACGACGAGTGGGAGCACTACCGGTCGAGAGCCGACTTCATCCAGCAGTACATATTCCCCGGAGGCCAGCTCCCGGCACCCAAGGTCCTGCGCCGTTTGGCGGCCGGAGCCGGCCTGGAGGTGGATCAGATCGAGACGTTCGGTCTGGACTACGCCCGGACCCTCACCCGCTGGCGGCACCGGTTCGAGCAGGCATGGCCGACGCTGTCGGCCCGTCACGCCCTCGATGAGCGGTTCCGCCGGATGTGGGAGCTGTATCTCACCCTGTGCGAGGCTGGGTTCCGCATGGGCCGAATCAACGTCGAGCAGTGGGTGTTCAGTCACCGGCCCGTCGCCGGTGGGACTTCATCCGGATCACCGACCTGATCCGAATCAGGATCGAACCAAAGGTCGTGAAATGGAAGGAGATCCACATCGTCCGGGCGACTCCGTCTGCGCCTCATGGCCCCGAGGTTCCCTCCACTCAGCCGAGCTCGCCGCTATGGCAAGCGAATAAATCATCGCGGCTCGGGGCGATGGCCGACGACTTGGGCCCAAAGCCCACCAGACTTCACATCGAAGCGATTGGGGTCAGCGCCGACATCAAGCCACACGGTGTCGATCGATCCACCGGTCAGATGGATGTCCCCCACAATGTCTTCGACGTGGGCTGGTACATGTATGGACCCTCCCCCGGAGACCCTGGTTCGGCCGTATTGGCGGCCCACGTCGACCTCTACGGACAGGGGCCCGGTGTGTTCTTCGACCTCGACCGTCTCGAGCCGGGCGATGTAATCAGTGTGAGCTTTGACGATGGGACCGATGCTCTTTTCGACGTATGGGCCACAACCACGTACCGGAAAGACCAGCTGCCCACCGACGTTCTATTCAACAGGGATGGTCCACCGACTCTGTCTCTGGTGACGTGCGGGGGGGCTTCCCCGCAGCACCTCTCGGTACGACAGCAACGTGGTGGTATTTGCACCGCCCCGCCCCGCCGGCGGACCCGAACCTAGTGCGAGCGAAGCCGCCTGACGGGTACTGTCCTCGAAGGTCGATCCCGACGTCACCATGGAGCAATCCCGACTCTCAGCAGCTCAACTCGGAATCACCGCGGCCGCAATCGCGGGTGACACCGGTTCGCTCTATCGAATGGCGGCCGCTCTCCTCGACGAGGGCGTTCCCTTCGAAACCGTCTTGTTCGAAGCGCTCCTGCTTTCCGAGCGCGACGTTGGCCTCCGCTGGCAGGCGGGCGACTATCTCGTGTCGGAGGAGCACGCCGCTACTGCGTCTCTGGAGACGGTGATCAGCTTGCTGGCCGGGTCATTCGACCAGCCTCGAGAAGGCTCCCAAATCGTTGTCGCCACGACCCAGGGGGACCACCATTCCCTGCCGGCACGTGCGGTCGCTGCACACCTCCTCTTTCTTGGCTATCGGACCACGTTTCTCGGTGCCAACGTTCTGGCTTCGGATCTTCGCGATTATCTCGAATCGGAACCGCCCGATGCAGTGGTCCTCTCCTGTGCCATGACCGTCCATCTGCTCGGAGCGCGCGACGCGGTTCGGGAATGCCATGCAGTAGACGTTCCTGTCCTGGTCGGAGGGAAGGCATTCGGTGCCGAGGGAATCTGGGCGCGCGATGTGGGAGCAGACGGCTGGGTCCTCGAGGCCAAGGACGTTGCCGCTCGTCTCCAGTCATGGACTCCAGATCCGCGTCGCGCCGAAGCGGGGGCCAAGAACCCAGACGAGATCCTGGAACGTGTGATCGATCAGCGCAGTGCCGTGCTGGCCGACGCCGAGGGCCGGCTCGATCATTCGCTGAGCCAACCCAAGGGAACTCGATGGCGGGAAGAGCTCCTGATGACGCAGAGGGCGGTGGAAGCGTCGCTGCTGGTAGAAGACGTCACTCTTCTCTCGGAGTTCCTCCAGTGGCAGGCCCAGACTCTCGACGCTCACGGTCTCACCGGCCACACCGAGGCAGTCGCTTCGCTCTCCCAGGCGCTGCAAGCCCTCGTCCCCGAGGTCGGCAACTGGATCGGCCGGGCTCTCGACGGGTAGACCGAATTGGACGACCTCCTCTGGCGGCGGATTCAGGTTGTGTACAAGCCGAGGTGCCCCTTGCCTCCGTCGTTGCTCGCTGTGACAACCAGGCGCATCGCCGAGGAGCTGGAGCTCTTCACCGAACGAGGCATCACCGACTGGCGTTTGGCTCCCGCAGGCCAGTCCAACCTGCCGAGGACATAGCAGGGGAGCCGCCCACAACCCTGTAGACATCATGTCCCCGCCCGGGTCGGCCGTCGGCCGGCAAAGGCGAGGACATCGTGGGTGAGCCTCCGATCGGCTATCGCCCCGAAGTGGCCTTTCCCTTCATAGACACGCAGCGTGGTTCGGAATCAGCCGAGCTGCCTCCTCGACGATGTGTCGGGGGAAGTAGAAGTCTTCGTCCCCGGCCACACAGCGGAAACGGGGAGCTGACGGGATTTGAGCCCATGAAGCCCATCGTCGGCAGCTACACGCGCATCGACTGGTAGACGATCAGCTGCCCCGTGTGGTACCACTCATGGGCGGCGAGGTTCCTCAGGATCTCGCTGCGCGGGCATGCTTCCAGGCGCAGAGCCTCCCACCACCGCTCGGGGCACGCAACCAGCTCCTCCAAGCCCGGCTCATCGAACGAGTCGATATATCGCAGAGTTTCCTCACGCAAGGTAGCGAAAACCAAGCGCATCTCGGCGAGCGTCGCCATTTCCTCGAAGGCGTCAGGATCGTCGTCTGGCCATTTGCCAGTTTGCAGCCATGCGATCAGCTCCTTTTCCTTGTTCGCGATCTCGACGAGAAGACCTGCGATCGACGCCATGTCATCTGCGGGACGCCAAGACAGGTCCGCGTCAGTGAGCTTGTCGAGCACCTCATCGAAGTCCTGACGCACGTATCGCAGTCGCGCCTTGAGATAGTCGTGCGTGCTCATGCCGGCAATGCTATTGAGTAGGGGCGCCGCCACGGCTCGCTTTCAATCCCGGTGCCCCGGGAAGGCGTGCGTTTGTCCGTCGGGGAGTTATGCGCTGCAGGTGCTCCCCCCGGCCATTCGATTCCAAGGACATCGAAGGTGCGGATCTTCCCTATTCGTTGATCTCGTAGCGGAGAAGTACCACGCCGTTCTCGAACGAGGTGGCCTCGATCAGCTTCAGGTTTCGCCAATCCTCGAAAAGGCGCGTTCCCTTGCCGCGTGACGCCGGGCAGACCAGCATCCGGATTTCGTCGACGACGCCGTCGTCGAGCAGGGAGTGCATGAGCTTCAAGCTCCCCCACAGCCAGATGTCCTTGCCGTCCTGCTCCTTGAGCTCTCGGATTGTGCCGACCGGATCGCGCGTCACGGTTGCGGCGGGAAAGTCGCCCCAGGGGGCGTCATCCAGCCTCGACGAGGCGACGAACTTGGTCAGGTTGTTGAGCTTCTCTCCGTACTCACCCTGCTCGTCGGCGTACGGCCAGTAGTCCTTGGCCTGAACGTAGGTATGCGCGCCGAGAATCATCGTGTCGACCGAGTCGATGAGCCCCATCACGCTTGCCTTGAACGCTTTGTTGGTGGTCTCTGAAAAGGGCTCACCTGACACGAAGCTGAGCCCACCATCCTCCTCCGCGGCGATGTTGTCGACGGTAACCCACTGCTGGACGATCAGTCGTCGCATGGCGCCGACTGTAGGCATGGCGGAAGGAGGTCAACGCGCTCCATGCCGTGGCGCTGGTGCGCACATTCGATGCTCGCGAAGAAGCTGAATCCCCCTCGGAGCTCGCGGTGTTCGGTGCTCTGCTTGGTGACGTCACTGGACTGTTGCAGCGCCCAATCGTGTGAATCGCGCTTCGTTATCAGTGCCTGGCGGGCTGCACCTGGCGTGCGATATTGGGTAATCCCACTCGGCGATCGAGGAAGTCGAGAAGGTGCCGGTCGAACTCCCAGGGCTGCTCGAGCTGGCAGGCGTGCCCGGCCCCGACGAGCGTGACCAGCTCGGCGTCGGGCAGCATGTCACGAAGGGCGAACGCCCGTTGATGAGCGGAGTCTTCGCTGCCGGTCAGAATCAGCACCGGGGCCTGCACATCTGCGAACCAGGGGGGATCCCCCTGGATGAGCGCGTCGAACATCGCCAGGATCGAGGGCACGTCGGCCGCCTGGTTTCGCTCGGTCCACAATCCGGCCATCCACTCCGCCAGTGGGGTGGCGCGAAAGTCCGGTGAGAAGTCTTGGAGGGCATAGGCGTGGCGGTACTCGACTCCGTCGCGGCGATAGGCGTCGATATGTCGCTGCAGATGGGGTTTCTCGGTGGCGTAGCCGGCTCCGGACACGACGACGGCGGCGGTGCGCTCGGGGAAGAGGGGCTGCATGTGCAGGACGACATTGGCGCCGACCGAGCAGCCCACCAACACCACCGGGTCGTCACCCTCCGCCGCAGCCGCATCCCAGCACGCCTCGGCCAGGTCGGACAAGGTGACGCCCTGCCGTGCCCGGGGCGAACGTCCGTAACCAGGCAGATCAACAGCAACGCAGCGGTACCAGGTTGAGAGATGAGCGAGCTGGTACATCCAGGCGGCGTTGTCCATGGGATTCGGGTGAACGAAGACCATGAGCGGCGCGGCGTCCGGTCCAGTGACTTCCCGGTATAGCGCTCCGTCGATATTTGAGGCCATCGGTGATCCCAGATTGCTGCCGTCGGTCCTGGATTCTATGTCGGAGCTCGGGTCTCCCTGGCTCCCAGACGTGGACCGACCGTCGGGGTAGGTTGCGCCCATCCGAAACGACGCCACGGCTTGCGGCAGGTCTTGCAGCGGATTCGCCGAAGACGCCTGTGGGATTCCTTGGCTGGGTTGAGAGGATCTTGACGGCCGGTCGCTGGATTGCGCGGAGGATCTCGGCCGGGTTCGACGGGCCTCCAATGCTGGTCGGTGCAGTGACTTCTCGTCGATCGGCTACGCCCACCTTCTCACTCACTACCGTTTCGCCCCGGCTGCGTGGAGATGTGATGACGGTCTTGCGAAGAGTGTTTGCGGTGTTGGCCTGGGCGTACCTCGCGGCGGTAGTCGTCCAAGTCTTTCTTGCCGGACTCGGTCTACCTCAACTGGGCGGCCAAGGGATGGAGATGCACGCCGGGTTCGGCTATGTCGCCGTCCACATGACTCCGATCCTTCTCATCCTCTTTGCTGCAATCAGCCGTGCCGGTAAGGCTGTCATCTGGTGGACGGTGGCGACGGCTGTGGTCGCCTTTCTACAGCCGATCTGGGTCACCTCGTTTCAGGGCGAGGCTCTTGCCTCCATCCACGTCTTGGGAGCGCTGGCATTGCTGGGGTCGAGCTTTCAGGTGGCCCGCCTCGCCACCGTCAGACTGCGGAGCCAACCGGCGACCTGAGTCTTTCCGAGCGTTACGCGACGATTCTCGGCTACAAACCTCGCCTCCGAACCCCAGGAGGAAGGTCGAGCGCTTCTCCTGTAATCGCACACACGCATCACCTGTAATCCCGCACGCGTCAGCAAACCCATCCGGGGGTCTGAGTCTCGACGGGCGAATCCTCGCCCGTGTCACCCACTCGATCCGTTCTTGCGGAGGACGTGGTAACGAAGATGGGTGACGAGGGGCGAATGGATCGTCTCCGCGATCTCGATCGCGACGCGGTCGCTATCAAGACCGCCGAATAGGGGTGTGCCGCTGCCGAAAACCACGGGCGCCAAATCGATGGCCAACTCGTCGACGAGACCCGCGTTGAGATACTGGACGATGAGGTTGGCGCCTCCCGAGATCCGGATGTCGCGATCGCCCGACACCTCACGTGCCTGCTCGAGAGCACTTTCTATCCCATCGTTGACGAAGTAGAAGGTGGTGCCGCCGGGCCGGGCCCAGGGCTCACGCGCCTCGTGGGTGAGCACGAACACCGGGGTGTGAAAGGGCGCCTCCTCGGGCCACATCCGCTCACCCAATTCAAACATCCGCTTGCCCATGATGCTCACCCCGGTGCGCTCAAATGTCCTGCGCAGGATCTCGTTGTCCGTTCCGATCTCACCACCCTCACCCAGGCCGAGGTTCTTTCGGAAGAATTCCTGATGCAGGATCCATTCCTGGAGCTGGGACCATTTCGCCATCCAACCCAAATAGTCGGGATCGTCGGCATGGGCGTTGTCCATCCCCTCCGGCACCATGTAGCCGTCGAGGGTCATGCTGACATTGGCAAAGACCTCGCTCAAGAGGTCCTCCTGAGTCTCTCCACGTATGCGTCGAGGCGGAACAGCGTCTGCTCGGCGCCCTCCACGGCGTGGTAGCGGCCGACGGCGTGATCGCGCTGCTCCTTGGTCTTGAACACCGATCGGAGGGTCACTTGGCATCCCGAGGCCCGCTCTTCGAACGTCACCGTCGAGATGAAGGCGTCGGGATCGTCCTTCCTCGATCCGTGGTGCATCACGATCCTGTCCGGGGGTGAGATCTCGAGGTACTCGACGTGATTCGGATAATCGATGCCGTCGGGGCCGTGCATCGTGTAGTCCCAGATCCCGCCAGTTCGAAACTCGAACGAATGTGTCGTGGTGGTGAATCCTGTGGGCCCAAACCATTGCGATAGATGACGGACTTCACTGTGTGCCGCGAAGACGAGATTCCGGGGCCCGTCGATCGTTCGTGAAACGACGATCTCTCGGTCCATCGCCTCATCCATCAACATTCGTGCCCCCCTTCAGCGTCTTCACGTACTCGTTGAGACGGTCGAAGCTCTGATTCCAGAACTCCTCGAAACCACCGGTCCAGTCGTGGATTTTGCGAAGGCCACGAGCGTCCAGCCCATACAGACGCTGCTTGCCGGACTGGTGGACATGGACCAAGCCAACCTCCCTCAGCACGCGGAGGTGTTTCGAAGTGGCCGGCTGCTTGAGGCCGAGCTTGTCGGCCACTCCGGTTACCGAAAGCTCGCTCTGTCTGAGCAGAGTGAGAATCTCGCGACGCTGCGGCTCGGCGATTGCGTTGAAGACGTCCGAAGTAGTGGCGGCACGTGCCATGTACCAAATCATATTCCCATATAGGAAAATCAGCAACACCGCCAGGACCGATCTGTCGTCACGAAAGACTGGACGCAACCCTCTGTCCAGGGAACTCAGCTCGTCTGTCCATTCCTTTCCGGGTCCCCTAAGGGAACTCTGAAAGTTGTGAGCCGGCTGACTTCTCTTCGATGAGGTCTTCGACTGCCTTGGGGATGGTGCTTTCGAAGTCGAGGAGCTTGGCCCAGGTCGGGGTGATGGTGATGACCACCATCTCGTCATAGAGCCCTTGCACGCCGACTACCCATTCCCGGTACCGCTCATCGGTGGTCGTCTTCCGTCCTGCCGTCAGCTAGCCCTCCGGGACCCCCTCGCCAACTTCGACCTCGACGGTCCCGCGGATCAGCAGCGCCTGTGGCGGGAAGGCAATAGAGAGACGAGGTGCTAGCCTTAGATGCTATCAGTGGGTGCTATCATAATCTGATGGCAACACGCACAACGTTCACCCTCGACGAGTCACTCGCGGACCAAGCACGTGAGCTGGGAGTGAATATTTCAGCGGCCGCTCGACAAGGAGTCGTCTCTGCCGTTCGTGCCGCCCTCGCTGATAACGATCGCGCCGCGTACGAGCGACACCCTGAAGCACCCGATCCATTCTGGACTGATGTGGAAGCCTGGAGCGCTGAGTGAACCGGGGCGAAATCTGGCTTGCCCAGGTCGGACGTAAACGCCGTCCCGTCTTGGTGCTCACTCGCGACGAAGTGCTCGAAGTCCGCTCGCTGGTCACCGTGGCCGAAATCACATCGACGATGCGGGGTCTGGCAGCAGAAGTCCCCATCGATCATGAGCTCGCAGGGCTCGACCAGGAGTCGGCGATCAACTGCGATGGCCTCCACACCGTTCCCCAGTCAGTGCTCACGAGACACGTCGGAGCAATCGAACAGAAGGATCTCAAGCGAGTCTGCGCCGCCATCGAGTACGCACTTGGCTGCTGATGATCGTCTCTTCGACCAAACCAGGGACCTGTGACTGCGCTGGAGGCGCGGGGTAGCGACCGAATGATGAATCCGGTCAAGGCCGCCGGGAGGCGTCGATGCACCGAGGCCCCCGCCGATAGACATCGCGTGGAGGCGACAGCGGAGGTGGACGTGACCAATTCCTCTAGCTGTGGCGTCCTTCAACTCCCATGCTCCCAAGTGAAGGAGGCATGCCATGAACACCGTGGCAACGTCAAGTATGAGCCGAAGCGAGCTGGGATTCCGGAAGGGCCGAGCCAGCACGAGAACCCTGCTCATCTTCGGAGTCGCTGCGGGCCTGTTGTACGTGGCGGCCGATGTACTCGCCGGTCTTCTATTGGATGGCTACAGCTTCCGAGACCAGCACATCAGCGAGACCGGGGCCCTGGGAACATCCACGAGGACGTTCGTCACGGTATTGATGGCCATCCACGGCTTGCTCGTGGGGGCATTCGGGACTGGGGTAAGACGGGCGTCCGGTGGAAGCCGAACACTCCGATGGGTGGGAAATCTGCTGATCAGCGTGGCTGTGGTGACAGTCCTCGGAGTGATCTTTGCACCCATGAGTATGCGTGGCTCTGCTCCGAGCCTCAACGGGACCATGCACGTGGTGTACATCTCGATCAGCAGTCTCATGATCTTGGTGTCGATTGGTTTGTCGGCGATCGCCCTGAAGGGTGGCTTCCGGGTCTATGCGTGGACGTCGCTGATAGTCATGTTCGCGTTCGGTGCCTGGGCAGGGACATTCGCAGGCGACATTGAAGCTGGGAATCCGACTCCATGGGCGGGTGCCATCGAGAGAGCGAGCGTCTATACCTACTTGGTCTGGCTGATCGTCTTCGCTTTTTCACTAATGAAGAGGGAAAAACTCACGCCAGGCGAAGCGAGACTTGGGGGTCGTGAAGGAGCAGACGTGACCTCGAGCACCGCGGAGTCTTGAGACAGGGCGACCCTGCGAACCTATGACCCCCTCGTCGCGAAAAGACGCGGGAAAACGCGCTGCCTGGGGAAACAGGGCACCCTGAAGCCTTGTGCGGCGAGCGACGTGAGAGGAGGAGAGAGGGTGAGCGTGACGCTCCTGGCTGAGGGCATCGGTGAGGTCGGGCGCACCGTTCCAGGAGCCCCCTCTGGCTATATGTATCCCATTTCCTGGGCCTTGGCGAACGCCTCGGTACGGTTGCGCGCCCCGAGCTTGACGATGGCAGATGACAGGTAGTTCGGTACGTTCACTTCGGCGAGGTAGAGCCTTCGGGCGATGTCCACGTTGGGATGTCCTTCACAGACCTCTCGCTCGACACACTCCCCCGAATTGACGGTCAGATCGACTTAGGCGAGCGCATGTTCCATCTATTACCTCCTTTTGACACCGATCATGCGGAACGACCGGTGCTACGGGTAGTGAGATCGATCACGAACTCGATGTGACCGAGTCATCCGAGGGCTCAGCGGGGCTTACGGGGTATGAACCGGCTGACAGGTCGGACACCAATAAGTGATGCGAGGGGGCTCTCCCACCCAGGCCTGCTCGATGGCCGTCCGGCATCGACGGCAAGGCTTCCCGCCCCGTTTGTAGACCCAATAACCCCCACCTGAACGGCCGATCGTGGACCGGTCGGACCGGTCCGCATTGGGCATCATCACTCTGCGTGCTCGACGTGCCAGCGATAGACGCTCCTCCCCTTCGATCTCCGACATAGGTCGCCGCGGGTCGACACCCTGTAGGAACATCACCTCGCACTTGTATACGTTGCCGATCCCGGCCAGGACTCTCTGGTCGAGAAGGAAATCAGAAACCGTCCGCTCTGAGGGATAGCGATTGGCCATTTCCTCGTATCGGGTCCAGTCGAACTCTTCTGCCAGAAGATCCGGCCCTATTTGATCGAGGTCCTTCTCAACGATCTCTCGCCGCCTCACCTCGACCGTGGGAGCGGCAACTACCCACATCGTTCCCACTGCGGTGCTCAGCGCCAGACGGACAGCTCCGAGGTTCCCGCTCGGACGCCGGCCCGGTGCGGTCGTGTGGATTCGACCCGGCATCCCGAGATGGATATGTATCGAATAACCGGCGTCGAGGTCGATCAGAAGGTGTTTCCCCCGTGTCCTGACCTCTGTCGTCTTAGCTCCAAGGAGAATCCCCGACCGAAGACGGATCTCCGGAGCGGAACCCGCCACTTCGGTGACCTCCTTGCCAACCAAGACCGGTCGAACCCGAGCGGCGGCACGGATGTAGCTATCACCTTCGGGCACTGCCAACCGCCTCCAGAGCGGCGAAGAAAATAGCCGCCGACTGGGCACAAGTCAGGAGTACCGGGCTCCAGATAGCCCAATCGGACGAAAGTGTCGAACAAGGCTCTTCGTCGCCGTCGAGCCTCCGCCTGGTGCCGGTCAGGTAGCTCACATCTCTCGCCAAAACAGTAAACCGCATCCCAGCTTCGAGAAGATCCGCCACGTTTGCCATACGCCCGGCAGTGACCGGCCGACCCAGGCCCAGACGTGCTTCGGACCCAGTCAGGGAGGCGCCTGTCGAGGTGCGCCCATCTGAAACCTGGGTTTCGTCGTCCGAAGTCAGCCCGAGATGCCTTGGTAGGAGAGGACCACCGAGCCCTCGTGACCGTGGGGCTTCGAGGTGAGCAGAGCGGCCAGTTCGTCGAGCACACCAGCCTCGGCCCGAGCCGACGCCTGGAACGCCAAGCTGTCGTGGTACGAGGAAATGATCATCCCCTCACCTTCTCCCGTCCTGATCAGGTCGGCGAACCTCAAGCCCGCGATTCGCTCTACGCGGTCTCGGAGTGAGGCGGCCGACTCCACGAACTCCTCGAACCGGTCCTCGGCGAAATGGATACGGGTCATGCGGTAGAACATCGATCCTCCTGGTTCGGCTAATTGAAATCCTATGAGCGGTGTCCCGGTCCAACGGCCTTGCCTTCTGAGAGGGTCTTGTGGAGCGGCTGTTGGGGGAGCGACGTGAGACCACGTAGGAACTGGGAGCGTCAGCACAACCTCCTCCCCATCAATTCCCAGAGACGACAGCTGGCGGCGGGATGAATCACCCCGGGTTTCGTGGAGGCTTGGCTTATTGAGTCACAGCCTGTCCGGCTGTGACGTCCTGACGGTAAGCGGCTTCGTGTGCCGCGGGGTGGTGAACTGGCGTCGGCCGGGGAGGATCTCTCCGTGGCGGCGTCTGTGGTTGAACCAGTCGACGCATTCGAGGGTGGCGAACTCAACGTCTTCGTCGCCTTGCCAGGGTCCGTGTGGGTAGATGAGCTCCCACTTGTAGAGCCCGTTGAACGACTCGATCATCGCATGGTCAAAGCTATCGCCTTTGGAGCCGACCGAGGCGACGACGCCGTTGTCGGGCGAGCCGCTGCGCGTAGCGGATCGATAGATATTGCGACCCCATATCCGAATGGTGGACCAATCCGGGTGAGGTCGGCGCCGGCCCTGCGGCGGTTGAACACTGCCATCTCCAAAGTCAACCGCCAGATCCGATCTCAGCGACCGGCTGGCCTGCCAGCCGATGACAAGGATTGGAGCCTCCGCAAGACCCGGAGTGACTCATGCGGCATCAGAGCATGTCGTCACGAGACTGTTCAGCTTCGCCCTGTTCGGCATCTCGAACCCGCGTCACTGCTTGCTTGGCTTCCTCTTTGACGCCTTCGGCCGCAGTCGAGGCGGTGTCCTTGAGCTCCTCGATCTTTTCCCTGGCTGAATCCTTGACGTCCTCCGCCATCTGCTGACCGATTTCGGTCGCTTCTTCGGCTAGCCCGGCCACCCCTGATTCGAGGCGTTGCGCGATCTTGCGCTCGCTGGTGCTTTCAGGCAACAGCGTTCCAACGAGGAGTCCTCCACCGAACGCG
>JAICRU010000145.1 GCA_025937235.1 Acidimicrobiia bacterium | reverse complement strand
CTGCGTTGGCTCGCGGAGGACAGTGTGGAGGGTGACGGCGCTCGGTACTGACAGGCGTGACATGAAGTCGAGGACCTCGACGCCATCTCGTCGGCCCCATATGCCGAACTCGTGCTGGATCGACACGGCGTCGTAGCGGTTGAGCACCGCTGCGGCGTTCCGCTGTGATGAGCCATTGCCGGGCCGGTGATGCATCACTACGTGCTGCAAGTGGTTCTCGGTAGAGTCATCGCCCAGGCGAACTACACCAGTCGCATTGCCTGGGTTCCTGCCTCCTATGGCTTTGACAAGTGACTCCGTGTAGGAGGCGATTCCGCAGACAGTTGGTGGGTACGTGGACACAAAGCCGATCGATGGGTCCGAGTCGGAAGTCAAAAGGGTTCCTTCCCGTGCACGTTCATGGACGCGCTGGCGCGTAATCAACTCTGCGGCTTCACGGCTATGGACGGGACGAATGGAGGCTTGTCGCCAAGTTCGTACAGAAGGGTGCGAAGAAGCGCTGCGAGTCGCTCTCGCTCCGAGCTCTTGAGAGTCCCGACCATAGCCGATTGGGCATGGAGGACGGTTGTGAAGGCATGGTTGACAAGGTCCGAGCCGGCCGGTGTGAGGTCCACGAGTACCCCCCGACCGTCTCGAGGATTTGGATGACGTTCGATGAGCCCGGCCGCCTGGAGGCGATTGAGTCGGACTGTCATGCCTCCGCTGGTGAGAAGAAGGTCCTCCGCAAGTTCGGATGGGCTCAAGGGGCCAACCAGATCCAGTTCAGTGAGTGTTTCGAGATCCCCGCGATGGCTGAGGCCGTAGGCAGCGGCGATGTTGTCGAGTCTTGTTTGAATTAGATGGGCGGCGCGAAGTACTCGATTGCTCACTTCAAGCGGAGAGAAGTCAAGGTCAGGCCGAGATGTCTGCCAGCGGGCGAGCATGGCGTCGAGACGATCGGTCATTGTTGTCGATACCTCCATGATCCCCGCAATCTACTTGACTATTAACTATTGGTCAAGTAATCTCCATAGAGACAGGCGGACCTCCGTCGCTGCTATCTAGCGAGGGACAGACGACATGATCAACTATGAGCGGACAGAGTCGGCTACAACGCCCGCCCACTCTCCTGGCGAAAGCTCCGAGACGACCCGTGAACCGACATGGGAACGGTCGTTCGTGGGAACGGGTTTGTTCTGGGGTCTGATCGTCGGGGTCATTTTGGCGCTGGTGGTCATCATCCTGGCGGCTCAGAACACGGGCACCATCACCGTGTCTTTCCTCGGATGGAGTTTCTCAGCCCCCCTGATCGCCTTGATTCTTGGCGGGTTGCTCGTCGGCGTGGTCGTCGCTGAGTTGTTCGGCTTGGTATATCGGAAGCGTCGACGCCGGACGTTGAAGGAGCGCGACGAATTGAGGCGTCTGCGATGAGGCGTGTTGGCGCCCTCGACTCGGAGATGAGACACAAGGGCGTGTGGTTCTATTGGTCGAGCTAGCCGAATTGGCGGTGCTCATGGGGATGTCCCTGGTCCTGGTCGTTCGTGTGATCTTCCGGCCAACTGATGCGTCGATAGCGCAGACGCGATCTGCCACGGCAGCTCGACAGGAACAGACAGGGCCGATAGCAGGGCGACCAGGTTCCCTGTCGCCGAGCGCCATCAATGGTCGTCTGACAGCACAGGCCCGTGAGGGCAGAAGGATCTCGTGATGAAGACCACTCAGGAACGCGCAGAGCGCCACGACCGCGAGAGACGCGACGCAAGCGAACGCCATCGCCGAAAGCTTGAACAGATGGCCGAACGTCAGCAGCAAGAACAGCTCGAAGAGCACGCCCGCGACTTTCAAACCGACGAAACATGAGCGGTTGCGCGGCTGCTCAGACGGACACAAGACGGAACTTGACGGACAACAGGTCATCGCTCGACCGCGACGCGGCCGGAAACCAGCATGACCTGGAGTTTCGTCTCGTGGGCGTTGACGGACTCGAACCGCCGACCCCTGCCTTGTAAGGGCAGTGCTCTAGCCAACTGAGCTAAACGCCCGCGACGCACCCGAAGGCCCGGTTGGGAACCCGAAACTCTACGGGAAATAAGCCCCTGAGCCCATTCAACATTCGGGCGCTCCGTGTCGATACATGACACTGACAATCCCAAAGTGTGGCCAGGGGTGTTCCTACTCTGGCCGGAGGCCTAGGCATGGGAAGAAGTAGCTCAATCGAACGTGAAGTCAGCGACGAGGCAATCCGCCAGTATCTAGACGGCATCGGCTCGTACACCCTTCTCACCGCCGAAGACGAAGTGCGCCTGGCCAAGGCCATCGAGGACGGGCGCAAAGCCGAGCTGGCCCTGGAATCAGAGAAGGACCAGGCCAAGCGTCGCAAGCTGGCCCAGCTGGTCCGGGCCGGGGAAGAGGCGCGGCAGACCTTCATCCGCTCCAACCTGCGGCTCGTCGTCTCCATCGCCAAGCGTTACGGACATGCCCGTCTTCCCTTCCTCGATCTCGTGCAGGAGGGGAACCTCGGCTTGATCCGTGCCGTGGAGAAGTTCCAGTACCGCAAGGGGTTCAAGTTCTCCACCTACGCCACCTGGTGGATCCGTCAGGCGATCACCCGTGCCATCGCCGACAAGAGCCGAACGATCAGGGTCCCGGTCCACATGATGGACACGATCAGCCAGATGCAGACCTCCGAGGCCAACTTGACCAAGCGACTGGGTCGCAAACCCACCGATGACGAGCTCTCCGAGGAGTCCGGGCTGACGGTGGAGAAGATCCGCGAGGCGAGGAAAGTCGCCCCGGAGCCGATCTCGATCTTCGAGCCGGTGGGTGACGACAACGCCATGCTGGGCGACTTCATCGAAGACCTCGAGGCGGCGGCCCCGTTCGAATTGATCGCCTCGAAGCTGAACATCGAGAACCTCCAGTTCGTCCTGGAGCGGTTGACCGACCGGGAGCGCACCATCATCGAGATGCGCTACGGGCTCGGCAACCAGGAGCCGGCGACGCTCGACGAGGTGGGCAGGCATTTCAACGTCACCCGGGAGCGCATCCGCCAGATCGAAGCCAAGGCGCTGGCCAAGATGCGCCACCCGTCCACTCCCGGAGGACTCCGGGAGCTGGCTGTCTCCTAGACCCAGCTCTGCCGGCACCGCACAGAGCGAGGTCACGCCGACTTGACCTGCTCCCAGAGCTCCCTGGTGTCTGCCTCGATGGGTAGACCGGCCTCGGATCGACGAGGACGTCCCCGGCTCCGCCGCCGGTGATAGGGCTGTCCATCCCAGAAGATGACGCCGCCCCACACGCCCCATTCGTGACCGTCGCGTAAGGCCACCTCGAGGCACTTGATCCGAACCGGGCAACGGCCACAGATGCGCTGGGCCGTGGCGAGATCCGCCGGCTTCTCGGAGAAGAAAAGCTCGTGGCTGCCCTCGTGACTACATCGTCCGAGCTCTTGTAGTTCTGTCAGTTGTTGTTTCACGTCGAGTCCTTCGTGTCTGATCGGTGTGGAAAAGAAAAACCGCCGGGGTCTCCGGCGGCCTCACACCAGACAGTTGCTGGATGTCACCTCATGTGACTCGAGGCCGCCGATGGGCATTCGGCACATTGCCGCCTGCAGCGGAAATGGGCGCGTTGAACTGCCCTGGG
>JAICRU010000129.1 GCA_025937235.1 Acidimicrobiia bacterium | reverse complement strand
GCAAACCTCCCTCCACTCGACAGAATCACGCCATGCGGCATTGTGTCGATGCGTGTCGGCCCGGGCAAGCGTGAGCGGGAAGGCAGTCGCCTGGGCGGTGGCCGGTGTGACCACCGGAGTCATCGTGATGGGGGCGCTGGTCCTCGGTGGGTTGGCACTGTTCCGTCCGGACCTCCCCGAGACCGCCTCCCCGCCCCCCCGGTTCCTGGAGGAGTCGTCGGCGGCCGGTCTCGATCACGTATACGACGGCGAGTTCCAGTACTTCGTCGGCGGTGGGGTGGCGGTCCTCGACTGTGACGAGGATGGATGGCCGGATCTGTACCTGGCCGGTGGGGAGGGCTCGGACTCCCTCTACCGCAACATCTCCCAAGTCGGTGGGCCTCTCTCCTTCGCCGAGGTCCATGGAGCCGGAACCGGCCTCACCGCGGTCACCGGGGCCTACCCGATCGACATCGACAGCGACAACCACACCGATCTTGCCGTGCTCCGGGTCGGCGAGGACGTGTTGCTCCGCGGCTTGGGTGATTGCGTCTTCGAACCGTCTAACGAGAAGTGGTCGATCGAGGCCGCCGACGACTGGACCGTCGGGTTCAGCGCGACCTGGGAAGGCGCCTCTTCATTCCCCACGATGGCCTTCGGCAACTATCTCGCCGAGGGTGGGCAGACGTCCGGTGAATGCGAGGACCACCGCCTCTTCCGTCCCGAAGACGCAGACAGTGGCCCGCAGTCCCCCGCCCAGGGCTACGGCCGGCCCGTCTCCCTGAGCCCGGGGTTCTGCACGCTCTCCATCCTCTTCAGCGACTGGGACCGATCGGGCCGGCGCGACCTACGCATGACCAACGATCGTCATTACTACCGGAACGGGGAGGAACAGCTCTGGCGTGTGGCCCAGGGCGATGAGCCTCGTTTGTACACGCGTGAGGATGGATGGCAGCCGATGCAGATCTGGGGCATGGGGATCGCCGGCCGGGACGTGACCGGTGATGGCCTACCCGAGTACTTCCTCACCAGTCAGGGGGACAACAAGCTGCAGACCCTGGCCGATGGGCCGTCCCAGCCCGAATACGTCGACATCGCCTTCGAGCGTGGCCTGACCGCCCACCGCCCCTACGCCGGGGACGTCTCCGCGCCCTCCACGGCCTGGCATCCCGAGTTCGAGGACGTCAACAACGACTCCCTGGTCGACCTGTTCGTGTCGAAGGGAAATGTCGAGTCCCAGGTCGGTTACGCCGCTCGAGACCCGAGCAACTTGCTGCTGGGAAACCCGGACGGGACATTCACCGAGGCGGCCGCGCAGGCCGGGATCGTGGACTTCGCCAGATCGAGAGGGGCTGCACTGGCCGACTTCAACCTCGACGGGATGCTCGACCTGGTCGAGGTCACCCGACGGGAGAACGTGAGGCTCTGGCGAAACGTGGGCTGGGGCGACGAAGCCGTCCCCCGGGAGATGGGCAATTGGGTAGCCCTAGACCTCCAGCAGCCCGCGCCCAACGTCGACGCCATCGGCTCCTGGGTCGAGCTTCGCGTCGGCAACCGGGTCCTCGAGAAGGAGATCACCATCGGGGGAGGCCATGCCGGGGGCCAGCTCGGGTGGGCTCACTTCGGGGTTGGGGAGGCGGATAGCGTTGAGGTGCGGGTGCAGTGGCCGGACGGGGAGAAGGGGCGATGGGTCGAAGTGGGGACCAACCAGTTTGCGATCATCGAGCGCGACGCCCCAGAAGCCGTGGTTTGGGACCCGGCCGGGTGACGGCATGAGCCGGGCACGTCTGACTCCAGTAGAGCTGCCCGAATTCGGCGCTGCCTCGCCGATGCCGGTGATCCCCCGGCAGGTCTACGAGAACCGGATTGAGCGCCTTCGGCGGCGGATGTCGGAGCGGGGCTTGGACCGCGTCGTGGTCTATTCGGACCGCGAGCACAGCGCCAACATCTCTTACCTGACCGGGTTCGACCCCCGGTTCGAGGAGGCGATCCTGGTGGTCGGCCCACATGATGAGCCGGCGATCCTGGTGGGAAACGAGTGCTGGGGGATGGCCGGGGCGGCCCCTCTGGAGATGCGACGTCATCTCCTCCAGGAACTGAGCTTGCCCGGCCAGCCACGGGACCGCTCTAGATCGCAGTCCGAGATCCTCGCCGACGAGGGCATCGCCCCCGGACGCCGGGTCGGGGTGGTCGGCTGGAAGATCTTCGGGGACGGAACCAGCATCGACGTTCCTCACTTCATCGTGGATGCGTTGCAACGCATCACTGGACCGGACGGATCGGTGGAGAGCGCCACCGACATCCTTATCGGCGCCGCCGACGGGTTGCGGGTGATCAACGAGATCGACCAACTCGCCTATCACGAGTGGGCCGCGTCCCATACCTCGAGCGCCGTGCGACGTGTCGTCGCCGGCATCCAGCCCGGGATGACCGAGCGGGAGGCGGTCCGCCTCCTCGAATGGAATGGGACTCCCCTCTCCTGTCATCTGATGCTGACTGCAGGCCCGAGGGCGTCGCTGGGTCTGCTCAGCCCGGGCGACCGCCCCATCGAGCGTGGCGACCGATTCACCGTCGCCTACGGCATCTGGGGGGCGCTCAACTGCCGGGCCGGGTTCGTGGCCGAGGGCCCCGAAGACCTACCCGCCCTCATCGGGGACTATGTGGAACGTCTCGTGAGACCCTATTTCGAGGCCGTCGCCGAGTGGTACGGAGCCTTACATGTCGGGCAGAAGGGCGGAGTACTCCAGGAGATCGTGGATCGCCGCCTCGGGGACCCGTTCTTCGGGATCTTCCTCAACCCGGGCCACCAGATCCACCTCGACGAGTGGGTCAACACCCCCGTTGGGCCGGGCTCGGAGATCGAGCTCGCCTCGGGGATGGCGATGCAGGTGGACATCATCCCGGCCACAGGCACCGACTACTTCACCACGAACATCGAAGACGGGATCGCTCTCGCCGATGAGGCACTGCGAGAGGAGCTCGCCGACCGCTATCCGCAGACGTGGAACCGGATCAACGCCCGGCGTGAGTTCATGAAGGGCTCACTCGGCATCGATCTCCACGCCGATGTCCTCCCCTTCTCCAACATCCCGGCATACCTGCCCCCTTTCCTGCTCCGGCCCGACCACGTGATGGTGATGACCGGCCAGGGGTGAGTGCCGCGGCTCACTCGTCTCCTGCCTCCCCGATGATCATCCAGGTGCCCCCGCTGCCGCGGCTCATCACGAAAGTCCGGGCGAATGGCTCGCTGATGCGCCGCTGCTCGGCTCCGGTGGCGTCGTAGGTGACCTGCTCGACGGTGCCAGTCGTGACGAGGCCCAGACTTGCTCCCCCCTGAGGGCCATCGGTGAACACGACGTCGAGGTGCATCGTGTCGAAGGAATAGACGGGCACAACGTGCTCGCCGCTCGTAGCCGCCCCTTCGACGACACGTTCCATCTGGACGAGTCGCTCCCCATCGTCGGCAGACCGCACCAGGGAGGTGTCACCACGGCGTATCGCCTCCCCCTCGATGGCGAGGCCTTCGGCCAGCTCCAGGGCGAGGGTCTCCGGATCGACCTGGTCGTTCAGCGCCTCAGCCTCAGCACTGACGGTCACAATGGGAAGCAGGGAGGGGTTGATCGAGATCTCGGGTGGCGGGGCCGCCACCGTCGCCGCGTGGGCGGTCTCACGGGCCGGGCCACCCGCGACGACGATTCCCAGCGGGACCACCACCAGAAGCGCCCCAACGACGAGACCAGGCGCAAAGGCTCCACGCGGCCGGGTCTCGGACACGGTGGTGACCCGGCGCACCCTCTCCGCCCCGAACACCCGGTCAAACAGGTAACGAAGCGGGGTCATGATGACCAGACCGGCGAGCAAACCTACCTTGGCCCCGAACTCGGTTGTCTGCGGGGCCATGAGCAGGGTGCAGACAAGGGCCAGACTGACGGCGAATGCGATCCGGGCCACGCGGTCCTGGGGGATGGTCTTGGGGTCGGTGATCATGAAGAACAGGAAGATGAGGACCTCAGGTGACGCCACCACCACCGACCAGAAGTATGAGCCGCACACC
Source organism: Acidimicrobiia bacterium (assembly GCA_025937235.1). Classification (GTDB taxonomy): domain Bacteria; phylum Actinomycetota; class Acidimicrobiia; order Spongiisociales; family ZC4RG35; genus JARDZU01. The sequence goes on along the minus strand of JAICRU010000129.1, from coordinate 1,506 downwards.
GGCTGCAGGGCCCAGGCAGCGGTCATGCAGTGACCCGAGGCAGCCAGGATGCCGAGCCCGATCGCCAGCGTCAGCCAGAACACCCCAGCCAGTGCGAGAAGCTGCAGCCGGGAGGTGATCAGGACCCCCCCGACCAGGATCACGGCGTAGGCGGCCAGCATCCAGAGGTCGAGCGGCGCCCACCAGAAGTCGAGTGGCTCGATCAGCTCGCTCCCGAGGATCAGGAATGCCGCGACCAGGCCCACGTTCGACGGGTTGAACACGTGACTGCCCCGGTAGCGGACCCAATACTTGGTGAGCAGGGACAGCGCGGCGATCCCGGCGAAGAAATACCAGCCGTCCAACGTCCAGTGGTCGCCGCGTTGCTGGCCCACTATTCGCAGGATCAGGGCGACGCCGCTGCCGGTGAGCATGGCGCTGGCGGGCCACACCACCTGCTTGGTCGAGCGGAAGGTCAGCGCCACTTCCAGCAAGGCGCAGGTGACGATGGCGATCACGATCTGGGGGACGGAAACCCGGAAGTCGAGGGCCACCTGGCCCAGGACGTGGATCGTGATGATGACGCCCGCCAGGTGGAGACGCGGGTCTCGGATGTTGGGCAGGACCAAGGGATAGCTGGTCCCGCCGAACCGGACCGTCCGGGCAGTGGCTGTCGTCACGACAGGAAGGCTGCCACAACCGGCCCCGCTAATCAGCCGCGCCGTACTCCTCGTCGTCGACCTTGTCCTCCCAGACGGTGGCGCCACCGCTGGTGATGGAGAGGTGCATCATCGGGCCGTCGGGCGCGGACCCGTGCCAATGGCGCTCACCGGGTGGGGCATGCACGACATCACCGGGTGAGATGAGCACCGTCTCGCCGGTCTTGGTGGTGACCATTCCCGAGCCGGAGACAACATAGAGGAGCTGGCCACCGGGGTGGCTATGCCAGTCGGTTCGGGCGCCGGGAGCGAACTGGACGGCGAGCAGAGTGACGCCGTCGGTCTGATCGTTGATCCGCTTGTTCCAGACGGACCCGGTGAAGTGCTCGGTTCCGGACGGGTTCCATCCTGCGGTCCTGGCCTCGATGTGCTCCATCAGAGCAAGTTAGTTTGGATCAGGGGCCCGGGCCCGACTTGCTCCTCAAGACAGAGACTGAGATATCGGCATGACCAGGGCGATCGTCATGAAAACGACGTGGATGGCGAGGGGCGCCCAGGCACGGGGCTCTCCCAGCCGGACGGCCTTCAGACCGAAGTATGCGCCTACGGCGAAAGGCGTCGCCAGGACGATGGCCAGGGGCAGCACCTGCCAGAGGGGCCAGGACTCGGAGAGCAACCGGTTGGCCACGATGAAACCGACGATGGGACTGAGGGGCAGCCACCATAAGAAACGGATCGATAGTTGCGCGGCCCGCTCGCCTCGATCAGACGCCTTCTGTGGGGCCTGTGTGATGTTCATGCTCACCTCGTCTCGTAGATTTCACACCTAGTACCTGAACCGGTGGCCCGATAGAGGACGAAGACTCTG
>JAICRU010000075.1 GCA_025937235.1 Acidimicrobiia bacterium | reverse complement strand
TCCAACGTGATCTGGCCCGAAGACCATCGAGCTGGTGGATGGTGCTCAGCGCCATCTGCGCCGCATTGACCGCAACCGCGGTGCTCGGAGCCATCATCGTCCAGAGGGAATCGAAGAGGTTGACAGGTGAGGGCGCGATCTTCCTAGCCGACAGCGGAGTGGCCCGCGACATGATCAGCACGTCGGCAGACATCGATCTCGGTCTCCGTCGAGCCCGGAACCAGTTGCGGATCGAGGCATTGTCGATCCTCGATCGGAACGGTGTCGTGGCCGCCTCCACGTCGACCCCGCTCGTGGGTAAATCGATCGACAACCCGTTGATCGCGATGGGGGCGTCCGAGGGCCGCCTGATGGCGTTGGCCGATGCGATCGGCTCCGATCTGGAGCTGGACGGCGTGGTCTCATGGCCGAGTGGAAGTGTCCTCTACCAGGTCGTGGCGCCTCTCGGGCCGGAGAGATCCATCCTCATCCACTACGACGTCGCCCAGCTCCTGGGGAGACGGACCCCAACACCGGGCGCGGGCTCGTCTCCGATCCAGCTCCTCGGTCTGGCGGCGATATTCGCGGTCCTCGCCACCGCGGTGCTCGTCGGCCACGCCAAAGCGGCGCGGCGTCAGCGAACCATCTCCCGGGAGTCTGAGATCCTCCGCGCCAACTCGATCGAGTTGAGCCGGGCCAATGCCAGCCTGGAGCAGGCGCGGCATCAGGCGGAGGAGGCCCTGGCGCTCGCCGAGGAGAAGATCAGAATCCGCTCGGAGTTCGTCTTGATGATCAATCACGAGTTGCGAACACCGCTCACGAGTGTCGTGACAGGAGCCGAGCTCCTCCGATCGAGAGATCTCGCCGAAGCCGATCAGACAGCGCTGCTCGATGCGATGGTCGCCGATGGGTCGAGGCTCCAGGAGATCATCGACCAGATCTTGGCTGTGGCCCGCATCGAGAACCGAGGGCTGTCCTACGAGGTGACCGATGTTCCCATCGCGGAGATGAGCAAGGCCCTGTGTCTAGCCCAGCCCGCGGCTCGCGTCGAGATCGAGCTGGACGGTGTTTCAGGCACCGTCAACACCGATGTCGGCGCTCTATGCCTGGTTGTGGGCTCGCTCGTCGATAACGCTTTCACGCACGGAGCGACATCGGTCGCGGTTGGCTGTGCCCTCACTGCCCAGGTCGAACCGCAGATCGAGGTCGGAGAAAGGCCCGCCAGTGCCGTCTACGTGACAGTCACCGACGACGGGCCCGGGATCGACCAAGAGTTCCTGCCCCGTATATTCGAGAAATTCGAGAAGTCGAGCTTCTCATCCGGCACGGGCCTGGGGCTCTACATGGCGCGCATGATCGTCGAGGCCCTCGAGGGCTCCCTCGCGGTCGAGACCTCTCCCGAGGGCACCACGTTTCAGATCTCGATTCCCGCCTCCCCGGTCAGGGAGCGGGTGGAGGCGATGAGTTGAGCCGACTGGCTATCTGCCTCCTCTTCGTCGTCGTCGCCTGCGCGACCGGTGCCGGGACAGATCACTATGTACTGGATGAATGGGTCGTGGGCGGGCCGGAACGTATTCCGGCCGGGACCGACTCCATCACCGTCGAGAACATCGGTGAGTGGTCACATACCCTGGTGGTCACGACCGAGGATGGGCTCGTCGTGGCTGCTTCCGGTCTGATTGAATCGAGCGCGGCCATCACCCTCGATGCCCCCCTTGCGCCGGGCTCTTATGTGTTCAGCTGTCGGATCGTGGCTGAAGACGAGGATGGCGGTTTGAGCGATCACTACGAGCGCGGGATGAGCCACCGGGTGATCGTCGAGGCCTGAGCGGGCACCCCCGTCGGGCAACGGTCCAGGTTGCCACGGGGGGATTCAAGCTACGGTTGCTCTGGTGACAAGCGTCGGGATCGTCGAGCGGCGACTGGAAGACGTTCCCCTCGTAACCGGCACCGGTTCGTACGTCGCCGATCTGATCGACGGCCAGACCCTCCACGCCATCTTCGTGAGGAGCCCGATCGCCCACGGCGTCCTCGAACCTCCCCTCCTCGACGATGCCCTTTCCATGCCCGGAGTCGTCGGCGCCCATCGAGCAGACACACTGTCATTGCCCGATCTCCCGTCATCTCCTGGGGGGCCGGCAGTCGCAACCGCGGTCGGGATGGGTCAGCCTCCCCTGGCTCGTGACCGAGTCAGATATGTCGGAGAGCCGCTCGCCGTTGTCGTAGCGGAGAGCGCGGCGCAGGCGGTGGACGCAGCCGAGGCAATTTGGCCTGAAGTCGAGCCTTTGCGTCCTGTGACCGACCTCCGGACAGCCCATGCCGACGACGTCCTGCTCTTCCCCGACACCGGGGCCAACCTCGTCGAGGAACGCACGATCAAGAGCCCGGGACCCGTGCCCGACTACGAACGGACCGCCGAGATGGAGGTGGTGATCCCGCGGCTGTCGCCGGTGACGATCGAACCGCTGGCGATCCTGGTCAAGCCGGCACCGTACGGTCTCGAGATCTGGTGCGGGCATCAGGCGCCGGGCCGTCTCCCCAAGACGATCGGCCCGCTCCTAGGTCTCGATCCGGCTGCGATCAGGGCGCGTGTACCCGACGTCGGGGGCGCGTTTGGGACCAAAGGACCGTTCTACCCAGAGTATGGAGTGGTAGCTGCGCTCTCTCATCGCATGGGTCGGCCGGTCGTCTGGATCCAGACCCGCTCGGAGCAGATGATCACCGGCACTCATGGTCGGGGCATCATGGTGCGAGGTCGCATCGGGGGTGACTCCGACGGCCGGATCCGTGGACTTCATTTCGAGATCTTCGGCGACATGGGGGCCTACCCCGCCGCGGGGTCACGGGTTCCCTTCTTCACCCAATTTGTCTCTCAAGGTCTCTATGACGTCGAGTACTTCGAGGCGACGGCACGGGCCGTGGTGACGAACAAGGCGCCCACGGGGCCCTACAGAGGAGCCGGGAGACCTGAAGGGGCGATCGCCGTGGAAACCGCCGTGGATGCCTTCGCCGCCGAGATCGGTCTGGATCCGGAGGCGGTTCGTTTCAAGAGTTTCCTCCAGCCTGCCTCTTGGCCGCATCGCACTCATACCGGCGCCCTGTACGACTCGGGGGACTACCGGGCCGCACTCGAGCTCGCCCTGGAGACGGTCGAGATCGATCGCTGGCGGAGTGAGCAGTCGAGACGCCGGCGGACCGGAGAGGACCCGATCGGGATCGGGATCGGCAGCTTCATCGAGCGGGCCGGCGGGGCCTTGGGGACGGGTGAATACGGGAAGGTCGAGCTGTTGACCGACGGGTCGGTCGTAGTCCGCACCGGGTCCACTCCGACGGGTCAAGGGCATCGAACGGTGTGGTCTCAGATCGCCGCCGAGGTGTTCTCTGTGCCCTTGGACCGGGTGCTGTTCTATTCGGGCGACACCCACGAAGTAGCCGATTCGGTGGGCAGTTATGGCAGCCGCTCCGCACAGCTGGGCGGATCTGCAGTGCTCCGAATGGCCAAGCAGGTACGAGATCAGGCTCGCAAGGTGGCGTCGGAGATGCTCGAGGCGGCCGAGGCGGACCTGGAACTGGTCAATGGAGCCTTCGGGGTCGTCGGGTCGCCCGGCTCGGAGCTCCCTCTCGCCGATGTCGCAGCCCGGGCCCACGATCTCGGTATCGATCTCGCCGCCGATGAGATCTTCAATCCCGATGCCCAGACCTTCCCCTACGGATCTCACATAGCGGTGGTCGAGATATTGCGAGAGACGGGTGAGGTCAGGTTGCTGCAGCTGGTCGCGGTCGACGACTGCGGCAACGTATTGAACCCGATGATCGTGGAAGGCCAGCTGCATGGGTCGGTCATGCAAGGGATTGGCTCGGCGCTTCTGGAGTCGATCGTCTACGACGACGACGGGCAGCCTCTGACGACCAACCTCGTCACCTATCTCATCCCCACAGCTACCCAGCCGATGCCACTCGTCTCCAGGCGCTTGGTGCACCCGGCACCCTCCAACCCGCTGGGGGCCAAGGGAGCCGGCGAAGCGGGCTGTATCGGGGTACCTGCGGCCATCCTCAACGCCGTGCGTGACGCGCTGAGACCCGACGGGGTGACCCGACTCGACCTCCCGCTGACCCAATCGAGGGTATGGCAGGCGATCCACGAGTCGACGAGCCAAGATCCGTGAGGTCCCTCCTCGATTACGAGGTGCTCAGCTTCGACTGCTACGGCACCCTAATCGACTGGGAATCGGGCATTTGGGCGGCACTACAGCCGATGCTCACCGCCAGCGCGTCAGATGTCTCACGGTCCGAGGTACTGGTCGAATTCGGACGGCTCGAATCGAAACACGAGGCTGCTACGCCGGCGATGCGCTACCCGAAGCTGCTGGCGGCCGTCCATCACGACTTGGCAACGTCGCTCCGACTCGACACGACGGAGCAACTCGACCACTCCTTCGGTGCCTCCGTCCCCGAATGGCCGGCCTTCGCCGACTCGTCGGAGGCGCTTGGCGCTCTCTCCGAGAGATATCGCCTGGCGATCCTCTCCAACGTCGACCGGGAGAGCTTCGCGGCCTCCAACGAGAAGCTGGAGGTGACCTTCGACGCCGTCTACACCGCGGAGGACATCGGGTCCTACAAACCGGACCCGGCCAATTTCGACTATTTGCTCGATCACCTGGGCAGGGAGTTCGGAGTGGGGCCGGAGTCGGTCCTGCATGTGGCCCAGAGCTTGTTCCATGACCACGCCCCGGCCAAAGCGGCATGTCTCGACACGGTCTGGATCGATCGGCAGCAACTCTCCGCCGGGGGTGAATGGGGGGCAACCATGCCCCTTGAAGATCCACCGGCACCCGATCATGTCTACTTCTCGATGGCCGACTTCGCCAGAGCCTGCCGGGCTGCCTGAACCCCCGGATACGATGCGACCCCGATGACGGACCGAACCGCCCTGATTCGCCCCGTCCCCGACTCCTTCCCACTGGCGCTGGTTCGCCATGGGCGACCCGACATCGATCTCGGCCTGGCCAGGGCCCAGCATCGGGAGTACCGCCGTGTCCTCGAGGAGACGGCACATGTGGTCCATGTCGTGCCAACCGACGAAGCGCATCCCGATTGTGTCTTCATCGAGGACACCGCGGTGATCGTCGGCACGGTGGCCATCATCGCGCGCATTGGCGCCGAGTCGCGTCGGGGCGAGACTCCACCGGTGGCCGAGTACTTGTCCCGCCGTTTCGACATTGTCGAGATGAGACCTCCGGGGACACTCGACGGGGGGGACGTGTTCCTCCTCGACGATGTCTTCTACGTGGGCCGATCATCGAGGACCAACGACGATGGCATCGGCCAGTTACGGGCGATTGCCCATCATCAGGGTTTTCCGGTGGTGACGGTCGACGTCGAGGACGCCCTTCATCTCAAGTCGGCGGTGCTCCCCATCGACGATGAGACGGTGGTCGTGACGCCGCGGAGTGTCGACGAGAGCAAGTTGGAAGGTCTCCGGGTCCTCTACGAGCACGACGACGAGCGTAATCGGTTCAGTGCCTTGCCCCTCGACGAAAGGACCGTCCTGGTCACCGCCGACGCACCGGTCACGGCAGCGTCCGTAGCCGCCATGGGCCATGCGATCGTGCCCCTCGATGTCTCCGAGATCCAGGCGGCCGACGGGGGTCTCACTTGCATGTCGATCATGCTGAGATGACCGGGATCATGCTGATGGGAGGCCGCTTCCCCACCTTCCTCCCCGATTCGGCCCGCGTCTTGTCGACGGGTGCGAGAGTGGGGGAACATGTCGCCGCGGGCGCCATCCTGCTCGCGCGGTTCTGCCCCGAGAAGAGCGCGACATGAGCCACGACGTTGTCATCGTCGGTGGTGGGGCGATGGGGTCGTCGACTGCCTACCACCTGATGAAGGCCGATCCCTCTCTCTCCGTGGTGGTGATCGAGAAGGACAGCACCTACGCCCATGCCTCGACCGTCCTCTCCGACGGCAACGTCCGCATCCAGTTCAATCTCGAGGAGAACATCCGGATCTCACAGCACACGATGGACGTACTCCGGACTTTCGCCGACGACATGTCGACGGCCACCTTCCGGCCCGAGATCGGCGCAAGGCACCAGGGCAACCTGTTCCTGGCCGACGAAGCTCACCGGGAGTCCGCTCTCGAGGGCCTCGAGCTGCAGAGAGAGCTGGCGTGCGACGTGCTGTGGCTGGACTCATCTGAGATCGAGGAGCGATTCCCCGGCCTGGAGCTAGTCGGGATCGTGGGCGGGACCCTGGGCATCGACGACGGTTCCGTCGATCCCGGTGCCGTGCTTCGCGGATACAGGAACAAGGCAATCGAGCTCGGGGCCCATTACCTGGAGGACGAGGTGGTGGCGGTGAGCGAAGCGGGCGGGCGGGTGACAGGCGTGCATCTTCGGTCCGGATCAGACCTGATCGCCCCGATGGTGTTCGTCGCTGCCGGTGCCTGGTCGGCAGACCTGGTCCGGCCACTCGGGGTCGACCTCCCCATCGTCCCGACCATGCGCACCGTCTACGTGGTCTCCACGACGGTGGAGACTGCGGGGATGCCGAGCCTCTTTCTCCCCTCTGGGGTGTATGCACTGCCGGAAAGCGACCGCACCTGGGTGATGGCCTGGTCCCGGCCCGAGGACCCGATCGGTTTCGACTTCACCCCCGCCGGGCGGCGCAGGTTCACCGACGTGATCTGGCCAGAGCTCCTCCGAAATGTGCCTGTCTTCGACTCGCTGGAGGTGCGGACCTCGTGGGCCGGGCTCTACGACGTCAACACTCTCGATGGGAACGCGATCATCGGGGAGTGGCCCACGATCGGTGGCTTGCTCCTCGCCACTGGCTTCTCGGGACACGGGTTCCAGCAATGTCCGGCCGTGGGCCGCTACCTGGCCGAGCACATCCTGGGCCGGTCTCCGACTATCGACCTCGCCCGGCTGGGAGGTGAGCGGATACTGGACAATGAGCCTCTTTACGAGCACGAGGGCAGACTGATCTAGGGGATGACAAACCCTACGCCGGGGTGTATGTTGTGGTGCTTGGTCGGATACGTAGGCCGGAAACGGCCGGATCACGAGACCAAAGGAGCGCCCCCACATCGTGGGACCGCTCCTGGGAAGCCCCGAGGGCGGAGACGTCAGCGGGGCTTCTCTCATGCCCCCGCCATCCGGAGCCGGGTGCTGGCCAGGTATATCTTCCTCGACCCTTGACAGCTACGACCGCCGGCGCGACGGTGAAACGATCAGACGAGGTGTGTGATGACACGTCTGCTCGCGGTGGCCCATCAGACCGCCGAGACCGGTGAGTTCCTGGAGGCGGTCCGCTCTGCGGCCACGACCGACTCAGAGGTCGTGCTCCTTGTCCCTGCCACGCCCGTGAAGCATCTCACCAGCTGGACAACGGGCGAATCCCGGGCGATCGCACTTGAGAAGGCGGATTCGGCGCGCAGGCTCCTCCAAGCATCCGGCGTGGAGGTGGCTGATGCCAGGGTCGGCGACCCGGATCCCTACCAGGCCATCCTGGACGTGGTCGAACTGGAGAAATTCGATCGCATCATCGTCTCCACTTTCCCACCTGGGATCTCCCGATGGCTCGGGGCTGATCTCATCAATCGACTGAGCAGGGCCCTCGACGTCCCGGTGACCCACGTCGTTGCCCGCTAACTAGCGTGGACTTCATGCAGGTAAGGGAGCATTGAAAGCGTTGGTCAACCGGGGAGAGGGCGGCATGGCCGTGGACCTCGTCGACGTCCCGGAGCCGGAGCCCGGTCCGAGCGAGGCGATCGTGGAGATTGCGGCAGTAGCGATCAACCGCGGCGAGTTACGTCTCCTCAAGGCACGGCCCCAGGGCTGGAGACCCGGTCAAGATGTCGCAGGTGTGGTCGTGGTGAGAGCCTCCGATGGCTCAGGCCCGGGGCCGGGCACACGAGTAGTGGCCTGGCCCGAACAGGGGGGATGGGCACAACGGGTCGCCCTGCCCACATCACACATCGCTCCGATCGGCGACGAAGTGTCCTTCTCGCAGGCGGCGACGCTCCCCATTGCCGGGATGACCGCACTTCGGGCTCTTCGCCTCGGCGATCCCCTCGTCGGCAAGCGGGTCCTCATATCCGGGGCCTCCGGTGGCGTAGGGCGCTTCGCGGTCGAGTTGGCCGCCGGAGCTGGGGCGATCGTCACGGGTGTGGCTCGTGACGCAGAAAGGGCCGCTGGGTTGAGAGAGCTCGGCGCCACCGACGTTACTTTCGATCCAAACCAGCTCGGAGGGCCCTTCGACCTCATCCTCGAGTCCACCGGCGGGCATTCCCTCGAAGCAGCCGTGCGCCTCGTCGCCCCTGGCGGGCGAGTGGTCGTTTTCGGGAACTCGTCCGACACCCCATCCCAGATCTCCTTTGCCGACTTCCGGGGTCGGGCCGGGGCGCAGATCGTCGCCTTCTTCGTCTACGAGAGCGGTGAGCCGCCGACTTTCGGCGATGACCTCCGGCTCCTCGCCGATCTCATCGCCGACGACAAACTCCATCCGAGCATCGGCCTGGAGAAGTCCTGGACCGAGGCCAACTCCGTGTTCGAGGCTCTGGCCGGCCGTCAGGTGAACGGCAAGGCCGTCCTGATTGTGGACTGACCGTCGTGGGATGGTGGGGATCGTGCAGTCCCCCCGTCACCTGCTCCGGGCCAGAGATGCTTTCGATAGGACCGTCCTCGCCCTCGGCGACTTCGCCTGGGTCATCGGGCCTTCCTCAGTCAGCCGAGACGCTCCCCGAGGTGGATGGCGACCCGGTCGCCCGCCTCTTTCCCGATGGCCCGGCGTACCGCGGCTTTCACCGGCAACTTGTGGGTCCCATCCCCCATGGCCATGAATGAGCTCCGGAAGGGCTCTCCGTCGATCGTCCCGGTCACCTTGACCAGGCCACGTGTGCCGAAGTACTCCACCGAGTCGGGCATCACGACGTAGGTCCAGCCACCCGGGTTCGGGCTCTTCTCCAACACAGCCTCGAAGGTCTTGTCCAATCGGCTCTCCTTCATCGGGCTCGTGTCACTCATCCCATGCTCCTTTGCTCATGGCCAGACGCTCACGATCACGGTCACTGCGAGGAGCTTCAGCAGCCAGTCGCCACCGTGGATCGCCGCCAGCGGCCCCGGAACCTTTTCGTGGTACACCGATCCGGCCAGCAGTACCAGCGGAAACCCGACCCAGAGGGCGCCCCCGAGCAGGATGGCGCCAGGCCAGGTCACCACGGGCAGTCGTGTGGCCAGGCCGGCCACCACGGTGGCAACGACCAGATTCCGAACCAGTTCGACCATCGCATCCGACGCCGACGGCAAGCCGCCCTCTCCATAGGCAGGATGAAGCGTGGAGAGCCTTCCACCGAACACTGAATACCAGATTCCGCTGATGATGAACGCCACCACCGCGGCGATGGCGATGGCCAGGTAGTCGAACTCCATCTGCATCACCCCGTCTCGTCGGACCGATCACGCGATTTGGACTGCTGGCGCGGGTCTAACTCATCGGAGACTGGGTGGTGCGAGCGGGCCGGAATTAGTGAAGCCCCAACAACTCAGAACCGAAGTTCGAGCCGTCGGGGCTTCGGGAGTATTTATACACCACCCGTCCGCGCCATCCAAATAAACGCGAAAAGAATCACTAACCGTTGGAGGGCGGGTGCGATGTGGCGGAAGCGTCCTCTCCATCCCGACCCTGCTCCCCCGACGGAAGACCGAGACCTCACGCAGTAGGGTGTCGGCGTGGCGAGCACTGGCCACCAGCACGCCCGCCCTTTCTGACGTAGACGATGATCCGATTCTGCATCTACCAGTATCAGCATCACCCGCTTCCCGAGCTGATAGCGCGATGGGCTCGCGCCGAAGAAGCCGGCTTCGACATCCTTTGGAATGTCGACGCCGTCAACGAGCCCGACCATCCCGGCATGACCATGTTCGAGGGGAGCACCACCCTCGCAGCGATGGCGCTCAGCACGTCTCGAATCCGCGTCGGAACCCTGGTCACAAGCATGTATCTGCGAAATCCGGTGATGTTCGCCAAGGCGGCGATGACCCTCGATCACCTCTCGGGGGGGCGGCTCGAGGTCGCCGTCGGAGCAGGTGACCCTTCGGTGCGGCCGGAGGCCGCAGGCGTGCAGCCCTGGAAGCGGGGCGAGCAGGTGGCTCGTTTCGTGGAGTTCGTGGAGTTGATCGATCGCCTGTTGCAGAACGAGACCACGACATACCAGGGCCGTTACTACCGGTGTCGGGACGCGGAGATGACTCCAGGCACCGTTCAAAGCCCCCGCCCCCCCATCACGGTCGCTGCGCACGGCCCCAAGATGCTCCGGATTGCCGCCGCCAAGGCCGACTCGTGGAGCCAGTGGGGAGGCTACGACATCGAAACCGAGCAGCAATTCTTCGAGACCACGCGGGACCGATGCAGCCGTTTCGATGAGCTCTGTGTTGAAGTCGGACGCGATCCAAAGGACATCCGCCATTCCCTGGTCTGCTTTCCGCCGCTCACTCCATGGGAGTCGGCCGGATACTTCGGTGACATGGTGGGCCGTTATGGCGCGGTGGGAATCGACGAGTTCGTCCTGTATTGGCCGCAGACCTGGCGTGACATGGCATACGAGGATGCGGTGTTCGAGCACATCTGCGGCGACCAGTTACCGTCGCTTCGAAGTCAGTGAGCGTTGAGGAGGAGTGGAAGGCTCAATAGCTACCTACTCGGCTCGTACCGCATCGCCACCGCCCCCGACCCGAACTCCAACCGGCTCACCAACGTCAAGTCGACACGCGTCGTTAGACCCGCGAACAAGGTCGGCCCGTGGCCGACAAGCGTGGGATGGATCACGAACTCGTACTCGTCGATCAATCCCAGCTCCGCCAACGCCATCGGAAGCTTCACCCCTCCCACGAACAGTCCATTATTCGACTCCCCCTTGAGCTGCTGGACGGCCTCGCCGAGATCGCCGCGCAAGAGCTCCGCGTTCCAATCGACCCGGTCCAGCGTGCTCGACACGACGTACTTCTTGGCCGTGTCGATCGTCCGGGCGAAGGGTTCCGTCCACTCGGGCCTCGCTCCCGGGGATGCCGGCTGCCGCCAGGCCGCCTCCATCATTTCGTAGGTCACCCGACCAAAGAGAAGGGCGTCGGCCTGAAGGAGGCTCTCGGCCGCATGACGGTGCAGTTCTTCGTCAGGGACGATCGCACGATGATCGCAGCACCCGTCCAAAGTGACGTTGATGGAATACCGAAGAGGCCCCATTGCGCAAGAGAGTAGGTGCCCAGCCGGTAGGGCCAGGACGCGTCGACCACAGCGGTTTCGACCGCCACAGCTTTATCTGCTCCGGCTAGATGTGGTGAGCCGTCGGCTGGGTCGAGCTCCGGAGCCATGGGGCCATTCGCCTCTGGTGTGGAGGAGGAGATCGGAGAACGATCCTCTTGGAGGTGTCGGGAGTGCCTGATACTTCTACGAGCCGGCGCAAGTGCAACAAGCGCGGGGAGATGAGGACATGCCGACCCTCGGGCTGCTGATCGATCACCCCCCGGATGAGATCCCACTGTCCCACCTGAACCTCGTCGAGTGCCCGCCGGTCGCCGTGCTCACCACGGTGATGCCGGACGGCTATCCCCAGACCTCGGTCGTTTGGTGCGACTTCGACGGCGAGTGTGTGCGGGTCAACACGATGCGGGGATTCGGCAAAGAGCGCAACATGCGCCGAAATCCCCTCGTCACGCTCCTGTCCTACGACCCACGCGGGCCCCTCCGGTACCTCGAAATACGCGGCACCGTCATCGAAATGACCGAGAAGGGCGCGGCCGAACACCTCGACCGGCTCGCCTCGAAATACGCCGGAAGGCCCATTTGCTTCTTCGGGGATGCCATCCCGGCAAGATTCGTCGAGACCGAGACTCCGATCCTGTGCCGGATCCGACCGACCCACGTCACCGCGATCCACGAGGGAGAGGAAACGGAGTGAATCCTCTCTCTACCACCGATTCGCCATCGATCCCCGCGTCGCACCTCGACCTTCTCACCAGACCGATCTGTGGAGTGTTCACGACTGTCGGCAGGGACGGCCAGCCTCAATCGAGCCTGGTATGGGTCGACTCCGACGGGGCATTGGCCCGGATCAACACGACGATGGAGCGCTCGAAGGGCCGTAATTCACTGGCCAACCCCAAGGTCAGCCTGGTCATCGTCGACCCTGAGAACACCAACCGCTACATTCAGATCCGAGGCGACGCCGAGCTGATCACCACTGGAGCCGTCCAGCATCTCGACGCCCTGGCCCGCAAGTACACCCGCCACCCCGCCTTCTACGGATACGTCTGCCCGGTGGGACAGGCTGCGGAGGAAACCCGCGTGATCTGCCGAATCCACCCACGTCGGGTCACCCTCGATGCCATCCATGCCGGCACCGAGACCGAGGGGTAGACCTCTTGTTCTCAGCTAGGGCCCAGTAGACGTACGCGCAAAGGCCGACATGTCGTAGAGCTGCGGCACGCCGGGCTGGCGCGGGATACGTGGCACTCGAGTCGAAACCGCTACCCCGACCATCCACAGAGAATGGCTCTCGTAGTCCAATTCAGCCTGCAACGCTGCTGGATCCCTGTTGTTGAACATGCAGCCGTCTTACCTAGGGAATCAGCAAGAGGGCTACGACCGATTACACCGCCACGCCGATGAAAGGAACCTGAAGCGTGTCGCCGGTAGGAGCTGGACTGAAGAAGTTGAGGGCAGCGTGGAACAGGATCGCCAGCGACCAACTGCACCTTCTGCGCTGGAAGAGCCAGCTGAAGATGATGGAGGTCGCTGGGAGGCGGAGGAAGAGCACCAGCATCGAAGACCCATGAAGCGACGACCCCTCCGTCCAGACCACTGGTAGATGCCATGTCGCCCAGATCGGGCCGAGCAGGGGTTTCGTTCAGCGCGCCCGGCGCGACTCGAACACGCAACCTCCTGATCCGTAGATCTCCAAGGGCTTCCACCTACGTCCAGGACTGTCCGGAGAGTCTTGAAGGACCGACTTCCGAGTCCACAGCCGTCCACGCCCGTCCGGCGCAGTCCGCAGGGAATGGCTCCCAACTTGGCTCCCACGTCAACGCGCTGATCGACAGGCTCGACGGCCAGGCTCGATCTCGTCCACAACGAGCGGGAGGAGTAGTCATCCCTGGAGTGGCCGGTCCAGTGCATGGCGTCGCACTGATCTATGAGCAACGAGTTACGAACGGCCAGCAACACCACCTTCATGACCTGGATCCACATCGCCCGCGTCCTCAATAACGCCGCTGATACCCTGCCCACGGCAACCAACGCGCCGCCTAGGACGCCGAAGCCTGATTCGCCTCCCTCAACCCCGAGCCGATAGGACGACCACGATGGAACGGACACCACCGATTGACGCCAAAGCGTTCAACGCCTTCGAAGCTGAAGGATGGGAGCGGCGCGTCGACGCCTACGACGGCTTCTTCACACCCATCACTGGGCGTCTCTTCGGCCCGCTGCTGGATGCGGTGGGAGTGGTGCCGGGCACACGCCTGCTCGATGTCGCCACCGGCCCAGGGCATCTGCCGGCCCGGGCCGCCGAAAGGGGAGCGGTCCCGGTTGGTGTTGACGTCGCCGACGCCATGGTCACTCGTGCACGGGAGCTGTATCCGACGTTGGAGTTCCACCGCGGGGATGCGGAAGAGCTGCCGTTCGCAGATGCTGAGTTTGACGCGGTCACCGCCAACTTCCTGCTCCCCCATCTGGCGCGGCCCGAGCGGGCCATGGCTGAACTGGTCAGGGTGCTCGCTCCTGGCGGCCGGCTGGCCTTGGCGACATGGGATGTGCCTTCCAGGGCGAGGCTGTTCGGATTCTTCCTCGAGGCTTTCAGCGAGGTCGGTGCCGCACCACCGTCAGACCTCCCGGCAGGACCCGACGTCTTTCGCTTCGCCGACGATGCCGCCTTCACCGATCTGCTCGCTACAGCAGGGCTGCGAGATGTGGAAGTGTCCCCGATCGACTTCAACTACGAGGCCGCCACGTTCGACGAGTACTGGCAGGCTTTGCAGGAGGGGACGGTCCGCATGTCATCGCTGCTACACGGCCAGTCTAAGGAGACCCGCCTGCGAATCCGTGATGCCCTGAAACAGAAGCTCAACGAGCACCGCGCCCCAACCGACACGATCACACTCCCTGTGGCGGTCAAGCTCGCCGCCGGGAGAAAGTTGAGCTGACGAAATCGACATCGTCGGGCAGCGAGCGAGGCATGCGCAGGCGGTCCGGACGGTTGAATGCGTCGAGGTCGCCGACCTTTGAAGGCGAAGTCGCCGGCCTGATCCGTAGATCTCCAAGCCTTGTCCGTGGGCGTCCATAACCGTCCACAGATGGTTCAGCGGCCGGCTTCCATTTCCACCAGTGTCCGTCCACGACCGCCGCGGTCCACCCCGAATGGCTCCCAACGTGGCTCTCAGCGGAGGGGGCTGACAAGGGTCTAGAGCGGGCTGCGTGTCAGAGAAGTCGGCGGGCCCGTAGCACGGTGTCGTGGTTGAAGGGCGAGCCGGGGGAGGATGGTGTGAGACGCGGACGGGTCTCGTGGGTCTCGACGATCCTGGGCACTCGGACGTCAGAAAGGTCGATTGGCTCCCGGATTTCGAATGCCGATACAGCCACCTCATCAGGCGGTTTCATGTAGCGCGCCCGGGGCGACTCGAACACCCAACCTCCTGATCCGTAG
>JAICRU010000056.1 GCA_025937235.1 Acidimicrobiia bacterium | reverse complement strand
CCTGCGGTCCGGAGGACCTGATCGAGATGGGTTGCGGCGGCCTGCTCGGCGTCGATGCGGGCAGGTGCCGAGGAACCGCGACGCCTCCTCGCCCCAAGGGTCATCTCACCCTCCGGGAGCAAGGGAATCATGTACGACGCCGGAGCATGGCCCTGAAGCCGGCCGACGAAAGTCCATGCCACGATGGAGAACGACATGATCTTCGCTCTCGCCGCGGTCTCCTGGTCCCGGTCTTCTGGCCCTTCTGATCACGCTCGGGCGGACGCAGGCTCCCTCCGGGGTGATTGCCTCCACGCCGGAAGGTAGAGGGGCGCGGCCGCGGCAAGGATCACGGCTCCGATGTACATCGCCGTGCTCAGAGAGGTGGCGTCGACCACGGCGGTCAGGAAGATCACGCCGAGAGCTCCGGCGGAGAGCGCTGCCATCGAGTTGACGGATGACACAGTCGCCCGCAAGGAACTGTCCACCTGACGATGGAGCAATGTCAGGTGTGCCGGGTTGGATGCGCCGTGCACAACGTAGGAGAACAGATAGGCCGTGATCACCCCGGGGACCCCGGCCGCCATGCCGAGACCGACCACGGCCAGCCCCTGAAGAATCCGGAGCATGCCTGCGGCCGGAGCCAACCCTATGCGGCGCCCCAGCCAAGGCACCGTGGCCGCCCCACCGGCCGAGACAAGCCACGCCGCGGATGTGGCGGGACCTGCGATGGCGGCAGCCCGGTCGGTGTCGCCCATGACCTCGGCGAGCCGAAGCGGGGTGAAACTCTCGAACGTCGCCATCCCAAAGCCCCAGAACAACTCGACAGCGACGATGGCGAGCAGGACTCGGTTGGCACTGAGCAGGCGGAGTCCTCCTCTGATGGCGGCAGGAGTCTCGCGGGCGGCCCTCATCGCCGCCTTCCACCCTTTCTCCGCTCTCACCTCGGTCATGAGCAGGACAAGGCCGATCAGGCCCGCCATTTGCAGACCCAGCGAAACGATCACCGGGAGGGCGAGGGGTTCTATCCCGGGCAATGGCTCCCACGCCACGAGGAGCCCGCTGAGGAGCGCGCCGACGGCGATGGCGATTCCGAGCACGACCCCGGCGCGGCTGAGACCCGTCTGTATCTGGGCATCCGGGTCGGCGACTTGCGTGGCGTCCACATACCAGGCCTCGAGCGGACCGCTGTCGAGGGCCCGGAAAATGCCCTGGAGGGAGAAGGCGGCGAAAAGGGCGGCGAAGTTGTCGGCGAAGAGATAGATACCGACCGAGGTCATCCCGACCAGGATCGATGCCACCAATACCTGCTTCCTGCCCAGGGAATCGGCCAGTCCACCGGTGGGAAGCTCCAGGAAGAGGACCATCAGGCCCTGAGCCGCCGCAGCCAGCCCGATCTCGCTGATTGACAGCCCCCTCTCCAGCGGGAGCAGCATGAACACGGGGATGATGAGGCCGGTCGGGAGCCACCGCATCGCAACCAGAACCAGATAGCGGCGACGCACCTGTTCCGCGCTGAGAGAGTGGGTCATCTCTGCCGATCCGGCTGGGGGAAGGCAAACGTGTAGAGGACGACCCGGGCCGGATCAGCCCCGGGATCCGTCTTGCGATAACGCTCGATCACCTCGAAGAGCTCCCTGCCCAGCTCCGAGAGCTGGCCGGAGGAGAGGTCGAGGATGTAATCGGAAGACCCGCCTGCATCACGCCACTCCACCGGCCAGTCCCACTCGGAGGCGAACCACTCCTCGGCGAACATCTGGAAACGGCGCAGCGACTCGCCATGAAGCCAGTCCGCGGCCGCGATCCCATCGGGATCATCCTCGAGGTCACTGGCGAACCAGGAGTGCATCTCGTGACTTGCCCGCCACCATCGTTCCCGGCCTTTGCCCTCCCCGGTCTCCTCGACCAGTCCGACCGCGGCCAGTTTGCGGAGGTGATAGCTCGTGGCCCCGGTGTTCGTCGCCAGGGCCTCGGCCAGGGTGGTCGCCGTGGCCGGGCCGTTGCTGCGAAGCTCACCGAGCAGCCGGCTGCGCAGGGGATGTGCCAGTACCTTCACGGCATCCATTCCCAGGCGCGGGTATGTCGTCATGTGTGCACAATAACTGTGCAAAGAAACTGTGCAAGCAATTCAGGCTGCCGAAAGCACCAGATCGAAGCGGTGGCTCGGCATGACGTGGTTGAAATACCAGTCCTCGGCGTCGGACCAACGCCTGGTCCAATCGTCGAAATAGCCCTCGCCCTCTCGTGCCTTCCATCGTTGCCGACGCAGGGCGGGAGGCGCCTCGTAGAGGACCCGGAGATCCATCAGATCGGCCAGCTCCGGCCGTGCGCTGTACACGCCTTCGAGGATGATCACCGGTGCCGGAGCGCACACCCTGGGTCGAGGGGCGAGACGCCCGTCGTGGACATCCCAGTCATAGGGATGCCAGGAGACGGTCTCACCGGCCTTCAGCATCTCCAGCAGCGGGCGCTGTCTCCTCCAGTCAATGCAGTGGTGGGCCTTCTCGGCAGGGCTCATGCCGTCCCATAGCGCCGCTGTCCCCCCGGCGTAGAAGTCGTCGCCGTCGATCAATGCGGCCTCGATCTGTGAGGCGACCTCAGCCGCCAGGGTGGACTTGCCGGCTGCGCTGTGGCCGTCGATGGCCACCAGTAACGGGTGCTGCTCACCCAGGTCCCGCAGTGCCCGGGTGAGCGCCGCCGCCGGTTCCATCTAGCCCAGGGCGACGATGGCGTCGATCTCGACCAGATACTCGGGTGATGCGAGGGAAGACACCACCAGCAAGGTGTTGGCGGGGGGCGGCGTCGGGAAGAACTCCTTGCGGACCTCGGCCACAGGAGCCCGGTCCTCGAGCCGGGTGAGGTAGAGGGTGGTACGGGCGACATCCTCCATTCGCCCTCCTGCCTCCTCCACCACGTGTCTCAGGTTACTGAGGACCTGACGTGCCTGGGCGGCGGCATCGTCCCCGCCCACCAGGTTGCCTTCCTCGTCGAGCGCCACCTGCCCGGCTACGAAGAGCAGCCGGCCCGAGGTGACGATCCCATGTGAGTAGTGGCCGGCCGGTGCCGCCACGCCGGTGACATCGACTGCCCTCCGTGTTGCTTGTGTGTCCATCGAACCAACCTATCAGGCGATGGGTTGACGTCCTGCCAGACCCGCGATACGGTAAATCAATCAATCGGTTGATAAAAGGAACAGTTGAATAATGACGGTCGATCCAGGGGACGATGACCGGCTCGACCGGGCGTTCGCCGCCCTGGCCGATCCGGTCCGTCGGAGGATCATTGCCCGACTCAGCCGGGGCTCGGCCACGGTCAACGAGCTGGCGGAGCCGTTCGAGATCACCAAACAGGCGGTCTCCAAGCACATCCAGGTCCTGGAGCAGGCAGGCCTGGTGACGAGGAGCCGTGATGCGCAGCGGCGTCCGGTCCATCTCGACCCGGCCCAACTGGAGGCGATGACCGCCTGGATCGATCGTTATCGGCTCACGACAGAAGGGCGGTATCGGCGTCTCGACGCCCTGCTCGAGGAAGAGAAGGAGAAGCAAGAATGACCAACCCACTACATGTCGACGCTCCCGAAGGGACACCCTTCATCGATTGGGAGCGCGAGTTCGACGCGCCCGTGGAGGCGGTATTCCGTGCTCACCGGGACCCGGAGCTCATCAAGCAATGGATGGGCCCCCGCGAATACGTCACGGAGATCGAGGTCTACGACTTCCGGACCGGAGGCCGCTGGCGTTATGTCCAGAGCAACGACGCCGGCGAGGAGTACGCCTTCAACGGCGTGTTCCACGTCGTGCGTGACAACGAGTTCGCCATCCAGACCTTCGAGTTCGAGGGATTCCCCGACGTGGTCAGTATCGAGAGCCTCACATTCGAAGATCTGGGCGGGGGGCGCAGCCGCGTGCGTGGTCATTCCACCTACCCCTCGCTCGAGTCGAGAGACGGCATGGTGTCCAGCGGCATGGAGGACGGGATGTCCGATGGATACCAGCGTCTCGACGCGGTCCTGGCCACCCACGGTTGATCGGGGAAGAGACGCGATGGACTGGACACTGGAAGTCGTGCTGCTCCCCGTCAGCGACATCGACCGGGCGGTGGGGTTCTACCGGGATCAGGTCGGATTCGATCTGGATCACGACACGACCACTCCCGAGATGCGCGTCGTCCAGCTGACTCCGCCCGGGTCGGGCTGCTCGATCGTCATCGGCGACCTGCCCGCACAACAGGAGATGGCACCCGGTTCGATGCGAGGTCTCCAGCTCGTAGTGGCCGACGCCGAAGCCGCCCGGCAAGAGCTGATCGATCGTGGGGTGGAGGTGAGCGGGATCACCGTCTTCGACGAGCGAGATGGTGGGACCTTCTTCGGTTTCAGCGATCCAGACGGGAACACCTGGGCGGTTCAGCAGATCAAGGCACGGGCAGAAAGACCGCTGATCCCCAAGGGGTCGAGGATCGGGTATCGGGGCGGTCATGCGGTCTGATCAGCTGCCGCACCAGCTCGGGAGGTGCCCTCGTTGTCTCGGCCGAGTTGGAGGCCCGTAACCTCCCCCCAAGGGGAAGGTGCCCGTCGGGGTGTAGGGAAGATCCCGGATGAGGGAGTGCCGGTATCTGCGATCACACGTAAGCTCGACGCATGGCACTCGACCTGTTCCTTCAGATGGCGGACCCGTGGCATTGGGGACGCGGTGTTGCCGTCCGCTGGCTGATCGTCTTCTTCTTCCTGGCGTTCCTCGCCCTGCTGGCACTTGGGGTCGCCCTTCTTTGGCGTCGAGGGAACGCCGGCATGGGATCGAACGACGGCGGGGATCAGGCGCTGGACGCACTGCGGCTCCGCTACGCCCGTGGCGAGATGACCCGGGAGGAGTTCCTCCAAGCCAACGAGGACCTGGGTGGGCCGGCACAACCGTCCATCTCCCCACCACCCGAGGGTTAGCCGGCGCCCCAAAGGGTAGGTTCGACACACCCTGGAGCAGGGGCTGGCCTGAGCCCGCCGATCCTGCTTGTATCGAATCGCTCAACGAGGTGTGCCGGGAAGTCTGGTCGGCGAGTCGGAGATGAAGCGATGCCGCCAGCCCATATGAGTCCGGGCCTTTGAGGTTCGATTCACGGCACCGTACTTGGGCTGACTCCGACCGGTTCATCCCACGGACTTTCGTTCAGCCCCTGGTCCGATTCACCAGGATCGAAGCCGCCTCGGGTCTCGTCTTGCTCGCCGCTACCGCGGTGGCGTTGGTCTGGGCCAATTCCCCGTGGTCCGATGGCTACCGGCAGCTGTTCGAGGAGACGCGGGTCGTTCTCGAGTTGGGCCCGATACACATCGACGAGAGTCTCGCCCATTTCATCAATGACGGGTTGATGGCCATCTTCTTCTTCGTGGTGGGGCTCGAGATCAAACGCGAGTTGGTCGTCGGCGAGCTGCGTGATCCGAGGGCGGCGGCGCTCCCGGTGGTGGCCGCTGTGGGCGGCATGGTGATCCCGGCTCTCGTTTATGTGGCGCTCACCACCGGCACCGGTCCGGAAGCATCGGCGGGATGGGCCGTGCCCATGGCCACCGATATCGCCTTCGCCGTCGGAATCGTGGCTTTGTTGGGGAGCCGAGTCCCCGCCGGGGCGAAACTCTTCCTCCTCGCCCTCGCCATCGCCGACGACCTGGGGGCCATCCTGGTCATCGCTGTGTTCTATACCTCCGATCTGTCGGCAGGATGGTTGGCAATAGCCGCGGCGCTTCTGGTGGCGATCGCCTTCGGCCAGCGCATCGGGATTCGATCCATGTTGTTCTACGGGTCGGCCGCGGTGGCAGTCTGGTTCGCGATGCTCGAATCCGGGGTGCATGCCACCATCGCCGGCGTTGCTCTCGGGCTTCTAACCCCCGCCCGCGCCTTCTACAGCTCGGAGGAGTTCGAGGGCAAGGCGCGGGACATCCTCGACACGTATCCGTTGGGCGCCAGCCCCGAGGACGACGAGAAGTCCGACTATGAAGCCGAGCTCCTGTCGGCTATCGCAACCGAGTCGATCCCGCCACTCAATCGGCTGGAGAATCGACTTCTCCCCTGGACGTCCTATCTGATCGTTCCGCTCTTCGCACTTGCCAACGCCGGGGTCGACTTCCGGGGGGTGGACCCCGCAGAGTTGATCGCCAGCCCTGTCGCCGTCGGCGTGGCCATGGGCTTGCTGGTCGGAAAGACGGTGGGCATCAGTTTGTTCACGTGGCTCGCGGTGAGGAGCGGGCTCGGCCGCCTGCCGGGCGGCAGCACCTGGCGGCACATAGTGGGTCTTGGCGCCCTGGGTGGTATCGGATTCACCGTCTCGTTGTTCATCACCAATCTCGCCTTTGCCGATGAACAACTGGCCGACGTGGCTCGGACGGGCATACTCGTCGGCTCCCTGCTGGCGGGGGTGGTTGGGTCCCTCATCTTGATCAGGGCCACCCCGTCGAACGGCGAGACCCCGAGCTGAGTCGAAGTCCGTGGTTGCCCGGCCCGATCACCAGATCCCGGACAGGAACTCGAGAACTCTGCTCGTCATCAGCTCGGCGGCGTCATGTCGGTAGGAGGGCAGCGACGAATCAGCGAACAGGTGAGCGTCGCCCGGGTAGAGGAATAGCTCTGCCTGCTTGGTCGATCCGACGAGAGCCCGGGCCGCGTCGAGGTCGCCTTCGTCGGCGAAGCTCGGATCGGAGTCCATCCCGTGGACCTGGACCGGCACGCCATCGGGCCACCTGTCGCCAAATTCCTCAACCGGAACGCATGCGTCGATCAGTAGTGCCCCCCGGGCACCATCCCTGGTCTGGGCCAGCATCTGGGCAGGCATCACCCCCATCGAGAAGCCGGCGTAGACCAGGCTCGTACCGAGGGCCTCCGCCTCGGCCACACCCCGGTCCATGATGGCCTCGAACCCGACCGCCCTGGCGTGGTCCATGCCCGCGTCGAGGGACGGGAAGGTGCGGCCATCGAACAGATCGGGGGTGTGCATCGCATGGCCCGCCGCTCGCAGCGTGTCTGCGAACGCCTCCACGCCTGCTGTGAGCCCCTGAACGTGGTGGAACAAGATGATCTCGGCCATGTCCTTCCTTCCTCTGCCAATGATCCAGAATACTGGAACAATCGAGAAGGTTAGTCTGAGGGATCATGGCCATCAACTCCGCTGTCCCGGACTACGACCTGGCCGACACCATGAAGCTAGATTCGCCCTCCCAGGTCCAGGCCATCGGCAACGAAGTCAGGACGACGGTGCTTGGTCTGCTCCACGAGCGGGCGGCAACCGTGACCGAGTTGGCGAATGCCCTGGGACGGCCGAAGAGCACGGTCGCATATCACGTCAATGTCCTCCTCGAGGCCGGGTTGGTGCGTGTCGTGCGATCCCGGCGGGTCCGAGCCATCGAGGAGCGCTACTTCGGTCGCACGGCTCGCATGTTCTATGTCGGCTTCGGTGAGAACCGCGACGCGGAGGCGCTGCCGCTCGACCTCAACGACTTCGAGGTCGCCACCAGGGAATCCGAGGCCGCGTTTCAGGCACATCGGCTCTGGTCCTTCATCCGGCACGCCCGGATCTCGCCCAAGCTCGCCGCGGAGTTCTGGGCTCAGGTCATGGCCCTGGTGCACGACTTCGACAGGCTTCCCCGATCAGGGGACACCGCCTACGGATTCGCTGTTGGCATCTACCCGATTCCTGGTTATCCGATGTTGCCCGAACCGGATGAGAGTGACCGAAGAACTGAGGGTCCACATACATAGCAGTTCAATGTATAATGCTGCCAGGTATCGGAGGAGGGCGATATGCAGATCGACAAGGATCTGGTGGCCGCGTCGGCGACTCCACTGGTGTTGGCCATCCTCGATGAGGACGAGAGCTACGGCTACGCGATCCTGAAACGGATCCGAGAGCTTTCGGATGGTGAGATCGAATGGACCGATGGAATGCTCTATCCGCTGCTCCATCGGCTCCATCGCTTCGGCTATGTCACCGCCGGGTGGCGAACCTCACCAGAGGGTCGTCGTCGCAAGTATTACGCCATCACCGATGAGGGGCGTTCGGCGCTGGTCGATCAACGACGCCAGTGGATGACGGTCACCACCGCTCTGGATGATCTCTGGCACCACGTTCAGACTCCGCCCGCAGCCGAGGGGACGGCGTGATGGAGTCCCTAGAGCCGAGCATCGCCGAGTGGCGCACCCATGTCAGCCAGGCCAATGGGGTCAACGGACATGACGTCGAAGAGTTGGAGACCCATCTCCGGGAACAGATAGCGGATCTGGGAGCGGCGGGTCTGAGCGACGATGAGGCCTTCCTCGTCGCGGTGAAACGGCTTGGTGACGTGGACGAGATGTCGCGCGAGTTCGCACTGGAGCACAGTGGGCGGTTGTGGCGGCAGTTCACCGTTGCCCAGGAATCAGTGGAGCGCGGCCCATCGGCCGGTTTGCTCCGAGCGCTGGCGCTGGCCGTTCTCGCCGCCATCGCCATCCAGATCCCGCGGCTGGCAGGACTGGACTCGGCAGCCCTCGAGACTTTCTACGCCCGGAACGCGAGCCTGCTGGTCCTCCCATTCCTCGCCTGGCTCTACATACATGAGCGACGGCTGACCTTCGCCCAGATCGTCCTAGCCGCGGCGCCCTTCGTCATAGCCGCCGTGGCCGTGAACCTCTACCCCTGGATCCCGGGTTCCGCATCTGAGGTGGTCGTGAACGTCCATCTTCCGGTGGCCCTCTGGTTTGCGGTGGGCTACACCCATATGGGCGGGATGTGGCGATCCCACGAGCGACGCATGGACTTCGTCCGCTTCACCGGGGAATGGTTCATCTACTACGTGCTCATCGCTTTGGGCGGGGGTGTGTTGATCGCCCTCACTTCGTTCATCCTGGAGCCGACCGGGCCCGAGACGGTGCAGGCCGTCCTCGACTGGGTCATACCCTCGGGTGCGGCGGGCGCGGTCATCATCGCCGCGTGGCTGGTGGAGGGGAAGAAGAGCGTCGTGGAGAACATGGCTCCCGTTCTCACTTCGATCTTCACGCCACTCTTTGCGGTGATGCTCGCCGCTTCATCCGTCTTGTATCTGGTGTCGGATCTGGCGAGCGAGTTCAACAGGGAGGCGATCTTCGTCCTCGACGTCCTGCTGGTCGTCGTGCTCGGTCTGGTCGTATACGACATGTCGGCGCGGGAGGAAACAAAGCCGCCCGGCCTCATGGACCGAATTCAATTGGTCGCAGTGGTGAGCGCGCTGCTGCTCGATCTCATCGTTCTCTCATCGATGATCGCCCGGATCGGAGAGTTCGGGTTCACACCCAACCGGGTGGCGGCGTTGGGTCTCAACCTCGTCCTTCTCGTGAATCTGATCCGGGCGGGCTGGCTCTCGGTTCGCTTCGTCTCCAACAAGAGCCCGTTCCACCACCTGGAACGCTGGCAGACCGCCTATCTCCCGGTGTACGGGCTGTGGAGTGCGGCCGTGGTCTTGATCCTTCCGCTCGTCTTCGAGTTCGCCTGAGCCTCGGCGCTCGAACGGGCTCCGGTCCTAGGACGTGACGGCCGGCGTTTCGACGATCGTCGCAGTCGTCCTGCGAGGACGGAGAGAGAGGACTGCCGCGCCCAGGCCGAACAGGACGACCAGCAGGCCGATCCAGCCACCCACCACCGGGATCGAGGTCAGAGCCACGACCACGATTAGACCGATGATGAGGGCCCACCACCGGCGTGCGGGCGAATCCAACGACATCGCGATGTTTCCAAGCGCCATGCCGACCCAAGCCGGCGCCCCGAAGACGGCGGCGAGGAAGAAGAGAAAGCTGAGGACCGCGACCGTCACCAAGGCGGTGAAGATGATCGCTCCGACCAGGTCGTCGAGACCCACGAGCCCCACTCCGAGGGCGAGCAGAGTTGCCACGAGGATCACGAGGAGCACGACAACTGCGAATGCGATGACGGCGGCGATCCCGATGCCCAATGAGGCCAAGGGCCTCTGTCTCAGCATCGAGCTGGGTTCCTCGATGTACCTGGGAGCTAGCCAGAGGAAGAGCGCGGCCACCAGCAGGAGGCTGATGAGCCGCTGGATGGCGTCCAGTATCCGATCTGCGGCGGTGGGAGGCTCCACCTCGCGGATAGTGACGTTTTCGGTGCCTGCGACCGTCCCCTGCCTGTCGTAGTCGCCGGTGACCCCGAGTACGTCACCGCCCACCGTCCCATTCATGGCCATCCGACCACTCCCGAACACCAGGTCCTCGCCCACCTCGCCCGAATCGGAGATGGTGGTCAGCCCCGAGGCGACGAACAGATCTTCTCCGATCGACCCGCTCAACGTCGACTGGCCGGCGGCCACTCTCGCATCGCCGACGACCTCGCCGGAGATGTCCACGGTGCCGGCAGAGGCCATGACGTCGCCGCCCACCTCACCAGAGATGGTGACCTGGCCGGCACCGACGATCAGGTCTCCATCGACGGTGCCCTCGATGAGTACCCGCCCCGCTGATGCGTACAGGTCGCCGTCGATCGTCTCGTCGGCGGAAATGGTGATCTGACCCCCGGCCTGGATCTTGCCCCCGAGCTGGGTGTCCTGTGCCACGGCGACTGTGGCCCCGGTCACGACGAAGAGAGCGACCAGGCCCAGCCACCTGAGACGCCTGCGGCGGCGGTGGGAGTGGGCCATCACCCCGCCCTACCCCCCAGGGGCAGCGGGTAAACCGCCAATCCAGGGATTCCGAAGCGCGGATCCTGTCTGCCAAAGTCCCGGTTCTGCGGTCGTGGTGTTCAATCAATGTGGACACAGGGAGAATGTCTATGCACCAATCGCCGGAGGGATCAGCTGAGCTCTGAACCGTTCTCAGGGGAGCAGTCATGACCGACCACGCGGTGATCATCGCAGGAGGCGGCCCGACCGGGTTGATGCTGGGGGGCGAGCTGGCGTTGGCGGGTATAGACGTCGTCATAGTCGAACGACGGACCAGCCAGGATCTCGACGGTTCGCGGGCCGGGGGTCTCCACTCCCGCACCATCGAGGTGCTCGATCAGCGTGGCATTGCAGAGCGCTTCCTTTCGGCGGGTCGAACACATCCGTTCGTGGGCTATGCCGGGACCTTCCTGGACATCAGCGACTTCCCCACTCGTCACAACTACCTCCTGGCACTGTGGCAGAACCACTTCGAGCACATCCTGGCGGAGTGGGTGGTCGACGACCTCGGGGTTCCGATACTTCGCGACCGCGAGGTGGTGGCCCTCGCCCAAGACCACTCCGGAGTAGATGTCGAACTGTCATCCGACACCGTGCTTCGGGCGGAGTACCTCGTGGGATGCGACGGAGGACGCAGTCTGGTTCGCAAGGAAGCCGGCATCGAATTCCCTGGGTGGGACCCGTCGGCCAGCTACCTGATAGCTGAAGTCGAGATGAACGAGGAGCCGGAGATCGGCATGCGCCCCGAGGGTGGTGGGATCGGTCCCGTCAATCGGGAGGAGGGTGGCGGACCATATGGGGTCGTACTGCTGGAGAAGCACGTCGAACACACCAGCGAGCCCACCCTCCCTGAGCTCAGTGAGGCACTCGTCGCCGCCTACGGGACGGACTACGGAGTGCACAACCCCACGTGGATCTCCCGGTTCACCGACATGAGCCGGCAGGCGGCGTCCTACCGAAAGGGGCGGGTATTGCTCGCAGGTGATGCCGCACACGTGCATGGCCCCCAAGGTGGGCAAGGCCTCAACACGGGCGTGCAGGACGCGGTGAACCTGGGATGGAAGCTGGCCCAGGTGGTCAACCAGACCTCATCCGACAGCCTTCTCGACACCTACCACGACGAACGCCATCCGGTCGGTGCCCGGGTATTGGACAACACCATGGCGCAGGTCGCGCTTGCCCGCGTCGACGAGCGCAGCCAGGCTCTCCGCCGCACCATGCTCGATCTGTTGAGCATGGACGAACCGCGCCGGCACATCGCCGCGATGATCTCGGGTCTGGACATCCACTACGACCTCGGCGGGGGGCACCCGCTGCTCGGGCGGCGCATGCCCGACCTCGATGTGGTGACGCCCAGCGGTTCGATGCGTCTTTTCACCATGCTCAACGACGCCCGGCCCCTACTTCTAGACCTCGCTGAGTCGGGCGCTTTTGACCTCGCTCCTTGGGCGGCTCGACTCCAGTTCGTCGGCGCCAGATATGGTGGTGTGTGGGAGCTCCCGGTGCTCGGTGAGATCGAGGCGCCCCCGGCCGTGTTGATCCGACCTGATGGCTATGTCGGCTGGGTAGGAGAGCTCGACGACCCGAACCTGCCTCGAGCACTCGAGACCTGGTTTGGGGCGGACGGTCCCGCTCGGGGCTCGACAGCCGACCTGTGAGGGTCTTCCCGGACGACTCGCCGGTCAGACCCTCACGGAATCGATTGAATCAGGCGACGCAGTCGGGGTCGGCCTGGAAGACCCCGGTGGGGAGGCCTGTCTGGGTATGCGCCTGGTGTATGGCGCCCACCATGATCAGGTCGAACCCTCCCGAGTGCTCGCTGGCTACCAGATTGATGTGACAGTGGGGCCCCGGGGCGCTATTCCCGCCATTGCGCCCCAGTGCGTTGGCGACGCCGGTCGGCTGTGTCTCGGCCATGGCTGGGATCGCCAAGCCCAATAGGAGAACCACCGACAGGATCAGCATGAGGAGACGACGCATCCTTCACTCCTTTCGTCCCTTCCACATGCCCATACGAACCGGGGGTCCCCGCGGTTCGCGCGAAGGCATCGGGAGCCCGGAATCGGCACTCGTGGCCGCCTTCGGCGGGGCGTCTCTCTGAATCGGGCGACAGGCGCTGCCTAAGCCCATATGGCTGAGGGATGAGTTTTGACATGTCGCCTGTGTTTTATGCCGGCGAGGTGTCCGTCCTCGGGAACGATGACTTCGCCACCTACGTGCTGATCGCTATGGGGTTCGCCTATCTGGCCCTGATTCTCCCAAGCCGCCTTGATCGTTTGACCAACATCATCGCCGCCGCGATCTTCGGAGTCCTCCAGGCCATCATGCTCGTGGACGGGATCACGGCATATCCCGATGCGACTTTCAATTGATGACGGGGGCCACGGTGTTGATCATGGCTTCGATCGTCTGGCTCGCGTTCAGGTGGCCCAAAGAGGCCATAACGGGGAGCAGCGAGGTTGAGGCCCCCACCGATGGCGAACTCAGCGAACCGGTCAGAGCTGAATATCGGCCGGGTGCGGGTACTCACCATGAAACGTGAGTGGGGGATCCGAGAGACTCCGCCTGGTGAGCCACCCCCTGAGACGAGTCTCTGTTGGTACATGTTGAGATCGCCAGCCCGGAGTCTGGCTGACCGAATGGAATCTGCCAGAAACCTAACTCCGGCACGGCGTTTCGGGTGATCACGCAGTTAGCTGGATGGTGGTCAGGGACGGCGTCGATCCGTCGACCTCCGGTTTTTCAGACCGGCGCTCTACCGACTGAGCTACCTGACCAACGACCTGAAACCCTAAGGCATCGGGTCGGCGGGAGCGACGGGATTTGAACCCGCGACCTCCGGCTTGACAGGCCGGCGAACACTCCAGGCTGTTCTACGCCCCCGGGACGTCGCCGATCCGAGAAGGTTCGGGGCGACCGGGGAATTATAGGTCCCGCCGGTGCCTCCTCAACCCGGTCCGGACTTACAGGTGGGCACTCTGCTAATGGCTAGTCCCCATGCGCGTTCTCCGGATCCCCCGGATCCCGCAGCCGGGCCTGGGTAATATCCCCCTAAGGGACAGGGGGGACGACTCCATATGTCTCGTGGGCATTGGGGGAGGCGTTGAGAACGGGCCTGAGTAGCGGTCACCTGTTGGGCCTGGTGGAGCCAGTGGTGAGACCGACCCCTACGCGAACAGGGAGGGGTTGAAACATGGAGACGAACCGCCGGCGATTCTCCATCGCCTGGTTGACGATTTTTGTCATTGTCTTGTCGATCGCAATCGTGGCCCTGGGCCCACCGGCCCAGGGCTCGCATATCCCGGACACGGGACCGCTGCCATCGAACTGCGTGGAATTCCAGGTGAACACGCTGGGAACAAAGAGCCCCTCGGCTTTCCCGGACGTCGACATCACGGTCAACAGCTGGACCGGCGGGGCGGATGCTCATTCTCTGAGCTTCACCATCAGCGGTCTGGCCGAGGGGCAGTATGTCGACGCGTCGGTCAAGTCTGGAACGAATGTCCAGGAGCCTGGTCCCTACGGCAACGGGACACACACGTTCGCCAACGGGCTTCAGAACGCGATCTCACATATTCGGTTCTGTGTCTTCGTCACGACCACGACGACGACGACTGAGCCGACGACGACGACCACTGAACCGACGACGACGACTGAGCCGACGACGACGACTGAGCCGACTACGACGACTCAGCCGACTACGACTACGACTCAGCCGACTACGACGACTACTCAGCCGACTACGACCACCACGCGCGGTGACGAGGTTCTGGGCACCACGATCACGTCAACGACTACCACCATCGCCGACCCGGGGACGATTCCCGACGAGGTCCTCGGGACGACCATCGTCGCCGGGGAACTGCCCTTCACCGGTGTCGATGCCACCATGCTCGGCCAGCTGGCCATGAGCCTGGTCGCCCTTGGTGGCCTGATCCTGATCGGTCTCAGGTCCTTCACAGCACCGTCTGACGACCAGGGCTGATCGAGGTCGGTCGATCCGCATCGATTGCTGCGTCCTCAGTCTCCTCCGGAGCACGTCCGGTCGAGGCTGAGGGCCCCCTCCCCGGAACGCCCGGGATCGCCCCGAACCGCCCGGTGTCGCGGTTCTAATCGAAGAGACGCCTCCGCGGGGAGGGCTGACATCTGAAGCAGGCGCAACCAGTAACTCAGGTCGCGCAGACACCACGTGGCCCTGGTTGCCGACATCCACACCGAGAACTTCACTGCCGGAGAGATCAGCGGACGGATCCGCTGATGGTCGATTCCTGAGCCGAGCGGGCGTTTGGTGCTCTTCAGCCCTCGGCGCCCGTTCTCGCGTCCCGCATCGCAGTGATGATCCGGGTCACCAACTCCCCCGGGATAGGCTCGCTCAAGGGGAAACGGACGGTGTCCTTACCGGATCGAAATGGAGCGACCTCTCTCTCCAGCGGCTCATCCAACACTGGGACGGGATGGAGGCTGACATGGGTCTTCCACCCGGCGAAGTAGACGAGCGCCTCGCCCTCCACCTTGTAGGTAGGGATTTGATAGCTGATCCCCTCGACGGCGTCGGGAAGAACGCCGCGGACGAGTCGACGCGTTTCTTCCAGCACCGACCTCACCTCGGACGGGAATGAGGCGATGTAGTCGTCGACGGTGTCGAAGGTGCCGGTCAAGGTGTTTCACCCTAGGCGCGTGACAGGGACGCCTCCCAGTTGTCGCACCTGGGAGACGTCCCTGGATGTGGCGTCGTTGACGCCGGCCTAGTAGTCGCCGCGATCGAAGTCGTTGGTCGCTTCGGGTCCTTCGATCATGTTCCCGTCGGCTCCGACGACGAACCAAACCCCACCCACGCCCTGGCCATTGATGTCACCCGGCGCGGCGTCAGGCGTGTACCGATAGAGCGGCATGCCATTGACCGCTAGCTGCTCGCTCCCATCGGCGCGGGTGATAGACGAGAAGAGCGAAGCGTCGAGATCGGGTCCTACCGCGGTGTCACCGGGCACGGCCGGCCAGTTCTCGATGCAACCTTCGTTGCAGTTGCTGGTCCCCTCGGTGTCGTTGGTGAAGAGGTAGAGAGTGAATCCCTCCCCATCCACCAGGATTGCTCCTAGATCTGTGTCGGCGGTGTGGACGCCCTCGGCCATCGCAACGGAAGTGGTGGCTTCCGCAGCAACGGACGTAGTGGTTTCTTCGGCTGCGGCCGTCGTGGTGGCCTCCTCGGCAGCCGATGTGGTGGGGGCGTCGGTCCCGGCCACTGTGGTGTCACTGGTGCCCTCCTCGGCATCGGTCCCGCACGCGGCGATCACCAGGAGACCGGCGACGAGCAGGGTGAGGCTGGTTCGCTTCATGTTTCCTCCAGGTTTCTCGTCCCCCAGTACGCATCGGATCTGCGCATGGTTCACGACCTGGCAGAATCCACTCATGGACCGCGAGGTTCTGGAGCGCTTCCGGCTCGGTGACGAGGCTGCGGTCAAGGCGGTCTACGACCGATTTGGCGGGCCGGTCTTCGCCCTGTCGATGAGCATCCTGGGCGAGCACGGCCTGGCCGCCGACGCCACCCAACAGACTTTCATCAAAGCGTGGCGGGCCGCCTCGACCTACGACGCCGATCGCAGCTTCGGGCCGTGGATCTACGCCATTGCTCGGCGCACCGCCATAGATCTATATCGAAAGCGGGCCCGGGTGGTGGTGAGCGACGAAGTGGATGTCGTGTACCTCCCAATCGGGCTGGAGACGGTCTGGGAGGTGTTCGAGGTCAGGTCCGCCCTCGACCGGCTGCCCGACGAAGAGAGGGAAGTGGTGCGGATGAGCCACTTCGATGGGCTGACCCATGTCGAGATCGCCGAACGACTCGACATCCCGGTGGGCACGGTCAAGTCGAGGTCACACCGAGCCCACCAGCGCCTAATGGCCATGCTCAAGCACGTGGAGGAAGTGTGAACCAGGGGGGACCAGGGGACGTACTGAGAGAGTGGCTATGACCACTGAGGATTCGCGCGCCCAATACCTGGCCACAGGTTCATCGGGTTCCGGGGAGAGCAACGAAAGGCTCGACCTGATCCGTGATGTCCTGGGCTCCGGGGCGACCTGGGCCGAGCCGCCGCCCCAAGTTGGAGATGGAATCCTCGCCTCGCTGGCCAGTGAGGCGGCAACTCAACCGGCGATGGCTGAGCCAACGACAGGACGCTGGGCCCTGGTCCTGGCCGGTGTGGGCGGGCTGGTCGCGTTCGCGGCGCTGGTGTTGGGGACGATGAGTGTGATGAGGCCTGACCAGGACAACGTCGTGGCCATGAGTGGAACCGAGCTCGAGACGAAAGCCAGCGGTGAGGCCGAGTTCGGGCCCACTGATGCCGGATGGTGGGTCCGTCTCGAGGTCACCGGTCTTCCCCCTGCCCCGGAAGGCAGCTATTACCAGGGCTGGGTCTGGAGCGATGACGGGGAGGGGGTCAGCATCGGCACCTTCCATCTCCGCGGCGATGAGATGCCGATCGTCCTCTGGTCGGGCGTGCCCCTCGCCGAGTACCCGTCGATCTGGGTCACGCTGGAGAGCGAGGCCGACGGACCTGAGGCATCGGACCAGATCGTCATGACCGGGCGCATCCCTGATGTGCCCGAGGCGTGATCGCTAGTCGCCTCGAAACAGACGCCCCAGAAGGCTGAGCAGGACACTGGCGACCACGCTCACGACCAGCATCGATGTGATCGGGATGAACACGGTCGTGCTCTCGGTCTCCCTGTGGATGTCACCGGGCAGGTTGCCGAACCAGGAGAAGAGCCCGGGGAAGTAACGCAGGGCCACTCCAATCACGAGGAGGGAGGCTCCGACGAGGATGAGGATGTTCGAGGCCCTCATGGCTCACTCCGGTGTCGAAGCACGACTTTGCCCAGCTGCTCCCCGCTCTCGAGGTACTGCAGCGCCTCCGGCAGCGCATCGAAGTCGAAGACCTTGCTCACCGGCGCCTTGGCGCCGACCGTCCCGATCCAGGTGGTGGCCCGGGCGAACTGGCCGTGGTTGGCCATCGAAGAGCCGATCAGCTCCAACTGGCGGAAGAACAATGCGGGGAGGGTCAGTTCCATCTTGGGCCCGCTGCTGGAACCGCAGATCGCGATCCGGCCCCCCTTCTTCACTGCCCGCATCGATTGTCGGATGGTGGCGGGCCCCACGTTGTCGATGACGACGTCGGCCCCCCCGAGGCCGGCCATCTCCGCCCCGAAGTCGCCTGCCGAGTCGAATCCGCCTGCCGCCCCCTGCTCGATCGCCCAGTCGATCTTGTCCTGTGACCTGGAAGTGACATAGACCCTGGTTCGCATGACGATGCCCAACAGCGCTGCCGCCGCGGAGACACCACCCCCCACACCCACCACCAGCAGGGTCTGCTCTGGCTTCAACCCTGCCCGTTCCATCATCCGAAGCGCGGTGGCGGTCGCCAGCCCGAAGGATCCGGCCACCTCCCACGACATCGACCGCGGCTTGCGCACCGCATTGATCGTCGGGATGACGATCTTCTCGGTGAACGTCCCCGGCCTGTGCTCCCCGAGGATCTGGAACGAGTCGCAGTAGACGATCTCGTCGTTCCGGCAAAAGGAGCACGTCCCACATGAGAACGATGGATCGATGATCACTTCGTCGCCGATGTCGAAACCACTGACTCCCTCACCGACCGCATCGATCACGCCGGCGCCGTCGGCACCGCCGATGTGGGGGAGGTGTTTGGGGGAGGGCAATCCTTGGGCGACCCACAGGTCCAGGTGGTTCAGTGCCGAATGACTGACATCGACCCGGACCTCGCCGGGGCCGGGCTCCGGCTCATCCACCTCATTCATGACATAGGACCCGATGCCCTTGGTCTCGGTGAGCTGCCAGGCCCTCATCTCGGCGAGGGTAGCCTCGGCCGATTCCGAGCCGAGGAGGGGACTTGCCCGTCGATCTGCCGGTCGATCGCGAGGTGCATGAGTCGTCGGTGAAGGTCCGCTTCTATGAGCTCGATCCCTACGACCACGTCAACCACACGAACTATTTCTCCTACTTCGAGACGGCCCGCATCGACTACCTGACCGAGATGGGCTGGGGGCTCGACCGTCTCAAGGAGCAGGGCTGGCAGTTGGTGGTGGTCGAGCTCAACGCACGTTTCTCGGCGGCGGCCCGGTTCGGTGAGGAGCTCACGATTCACACCTGGATCGAGGAAGTGGGCCGGGTCAAGTCCACCTGGCGTCAGGTCATGCTTCGCGGCGATG
>JAICRU010000021.1 GCA_025937235.1 Acidimicrobiia bacterium | reverse complement strand
GGGGCGGCCGAGACAATGTGGCTGATGTTGCTCGACCAGCCGCGCACCGACTTCGAGCTGGTGGTCGTCGCCGACCCTTCGGACCACGACCCGTTCGCCGGGGCGGCGGCGGGCGACCCCCGTCTTCGCTTCGCAGACTCGTTGGAAGATGCCTCCGCCACCTCCCGGAGCCAGTACCTGTGCTTCCTGAACGGGCATGGCGCCCCCTCCCAGGTGCTCCTCTCCGAGGTGGTCAAGCGGCTCGACCAGCGTCCCGAGCATGTCACCGCCACCGTCGGCTATGCCCTCCCCCGCGACCAGGGCGGGGCGGTCCGTACCCTCAACGGGGCCCGAGCGGTCGACGACGGCTGGGGTGTCGCCACCCCGCTGTGTTGGTTCATCCGCAAGCGGGAGGTGGCCAAGCTGATGAGGGTCGGCGCCGACATCCCCCGTATATGGGCCATCACCCAGGAATGGGACCTCAACCGCCATTGGCCTTCGGCGGCGGTGCGGCTCCCGGGGCTGACTCGCACCGACCGCCCCGACGACTTCACCAACGTGCCTCCCCACCCGCGCCGGGTGGTAAAGGACCTGATCAAACAGCCCCGCCAGGCGGCGGACACCTTCTCCCGCTATGCCCGGGCCCGGGGCCAGGGCAGCACCTACACGCCGGTGTCGCAACGGAGGGAGAAGGCTTCCCCGCCCACCGAGGGCAGACCGCAGGCCCGATACGTCGGCTGGACCGGCCGGTTCAATCTGGGCGACGACGTGATGGTGGCGCGGGTCCGGGAGTTGCTCGACTGGGCCGACATTGTCGAGACCGGCGACCCCCAGGATCTGATCCTCCTCGGGGGTGGAACCCTGATCAACATGCACACCTATCTGCGCTGGGTTTCGGAGCGTGACTCGCCCCGGATCGAGCGGGCGACGCTGGGCACCGGTGTGGCCAGCCCCGAGTTCTGGGGTCTGACCGAGGACCCGGGCCGCTGGGCGCGCTGGCTGGCGAGCTGTGCCTATGTGGGCGTGCGCGGACCCCAGACGGCCGAGATCCTGCGGTCGTGGGGGTTCAAGGGCGAGCTCGAGATCTGCGGTGACTCCGCCTTGCTCTCCAGCGCTGGTGAGGGCGTGGAGCGACAGGAGGGCCGGGTGGTGGTGGCGCCGGTGTGGACCAAAGGTGAGCTGTGGGGCGGCTCGGACGCCAACGTGGTGGCCGCCCTGGCCGGTGCCGCGAGCCAGTGGCGGGGTGAGGGCAGGGAGGTGGTCTGTCTCGCCTCCAGCCCCGAGGACGACGGGCAGATCCTCCAGCTGAGCCAGGCCACCGGCGGCCAGGTGCTGCCCTATCTGGCCGGGTATCGAGATCCCCAGGCGGCCATCGACCTGCTCGCCTCCGCCGAGGTGGTCATCGGCGAGCGGCTACATGCCTGCATCCTGGCCGCCGCGGTGTCGACCCCCTTCGTCGGGGTCGAGTATCGGCCCAAGCTGGGCGACTTCGCCGAATCGGTGGGGCGGTCGGATCTGTTGTTGCGCACCGACGAGCTGTCCCCCGGCTCTTTGACCGAGATGGCGGTCCGTGCCATCGAGGTCGGCACCGCGGAGACGGACCGGATGGTGGAAACCTATCGGGGGCGTCTACGGGACGCATCGATACTGCTGCAGAAGGCCGTGAGCTGAGCAGCGACCGGCCCCGCATCCTCCTCGTCACCAGCAACGGCTGGGGGCTGGGCCATCTCACCCGTCAGCTGGCTATCGCCCTGGCCATGGGTGACCGGGCGGAGACGACCATGTTCTCGCTTTCCCCCGGGTTCCCCCTGGCCATGGAATTCGGTATCGAGGGTGAGTACTGCCCCAGCTTCACCTCCCCGTTCGTAGTCCGGAAGGAGTGGGACAACTACCTCCAGGACCGGGTAACCGCCTTCGCCGAGGAGGTCCGTCCCGAGGTGATGCTGTTCGACGGAGTGGCCCCTTATTCCGGGTTCATGCGGGCAATTTCCTCGATGCCCGACGTGGTGGTGGGATGGCTGCGTCGGGGGATGTGGCGGGAGGGCTCCAACGACCATCAGCTGCAGAAGACCAAGGGCTTCGACTTCGTCATCGAGCCCACCGATCTCGCCTCGGAGATCGACACCGGGGCGACGGTGGGCACCGATGCGATCAGGGTCCCCCCGATCAGCCTGCTCGAAGTCATGGACCGCCTCGATCGAGCTTCGGCAGCGGCGGCCTTGGGCATCGATCCGGACCGGCCGACCCTGTTGCTCACCCTGGGCTCGGGCCGCCTCGGCGACGTGGCCGGCCCCGGCTCCACCGCGCTGGATACGGCGCTTCGTCATCCCGAATGGCAGATCTGCGTCACCAACTCGCCGGTGGCGGTGAACCTGGTGCCGCTGGTGGACGATCCCCGGGTGAACGAGATCAAGGGCGTTTATCCCCTGCTCCGATATCTCGATGCCTTCGACGCCACGGTGAGCGCAGCCGGGTACAACTCGGTGCACGAGCTGATCCCGGCCGGGGTCCCCACCCTGCTCATCCCCAACACCTCGAGCAAGACCGACAACCAGGAGGGCCGGGCCGCCTATCTGGCCGATCTCGGGGTCGCCCTGGCCGCCCGGGACGACGATCTCGCCGCGGTAGCCAGAGAGACAGAGCACCTACTCGACCCCTCGGTGCGGGCCCGGTTGGTCGAAGAGCACCGTGCCAGCGGCATCGCCCAGCGGGTGGGCGGGGCGACGGCGGTCGCCGCCGAGCTGACCAAGCCCCCGGCGCCGGTGGGACGGGAGATGGCAAAGAACAGTTGGAACGCTCCGCTGACCAGTCGGATCGCCGGCGCTGTCCTCGGGGAATCGGGCAAGGCCCGGCTCAAGACGCTGTTGGGCCGATCGGTGCCCGATCATGCGGTGGAGCGGGTCGAGGTCCGGCTCGGTGAGCCGCCCAGCGGGCCCGAAGGTGAGGTCCTGACTTTGGTCATCACCAGCGAGCGGGACCGCATCGACCCCAGGGCCGCCTATCCCATCGAGCACGTCATGGCCGGGTCCTCGGAGGAGTACGTCGAAAGACGCCGCCAGATCGTCGCCAAGTACTACGAGGTGGTCGAGTAGCTCAGGGCAGGGCCCGTACGAAGAATGTCGCCATCTGCGAGCGCTTCAACGGCATGTCCGGGCAGTAGTTGGTGTTGGCCGGTGGGTTGCACCCCATCGTGATGCGATGGGCCGCCAGGGCGTTGATCGAGTCTTCGAACGGGTTCCCCTCATCGTCGACGAAGAAGTCGGTTCCGTCCGGGTTGTCGTAGCCGAAGGCCCGCACCAGCAACTCGGCCATCTCATGGCGGAGCAGCGGGACGTCGGGGCAGAACTCGGTCTCGGTGCAGCCAAACCCGATGCCGGCCGCCTCGATACCTCGTATCGCCGGCTCGAACTTGTTGCCGACCACATCGGTGTATGGGATCTCTCCCTTGTTGGGCAGATCGAGGGCACGTGCGATGAAGGCCGCCATTTGACCCCGTGTTATCTGAGCCTCGGGGCAGAACTTGTTGTTGAGCGGCGGGTTGCAGCCGATGGTGATCCCACGTTCGGCGATGATCTCGATGTTCGCCTCATGGACGTTGCCGTCGTCGTCACTGAACCGACCGTCCCATCCGACGGCCGCGCTGACCAAGTAGGGGTAGGCATCGATGGCTGCACCGTCCTTGCGCAACTCGAAATGGAGGTGGGGCACGCCTTCGGTGGCGTTGCCCGAGTCGCCCACCCAGCCGATGTGCTGGCCTCTCCTCACCTGGGTGCCCTCGACGATTCCCTTGGCGATCCCCCAGCCCTGACCGTCGGAGCCGTCGATGTAGTTCCCGGCGGCGTCCTTCTTGTCGTCGTTGAGATGTATGTAGCGGGTTACCCAACCCCCGCCATGATCGATACCGAGATAACAACAGTCCCCGGGTCCGGAACTGATCCAGGAGACGACACCGGCGCCGGCGGCCAGGACTGGGACGCCCTTCTCCGCCATGATGTCGACGCCCTCGTGTGCCCTCGAGCACCCGGAGCCACGACAGTCACCGAAGCTGTCGGTGAGCCGGTACTCCCCGTCGAGGGGGAAAGCCATCCCGCTGGGATCGAAGGCTGCGGCCTCAGCGGGTGCGCTCGGGACAAAGACGGTCCCGAGGATCAACACGAGTCCCGCTATCAGTCGTGTCGGGTTCCTCACGCCGGAGCAGTATCGGCGCTCCGTTCCGGGCTCTTGAATCTTCGGAAGATGGACCTCCCGTATCTCCCATCGCGCACTCTGCGAATGTCGATCGATGCGCGTACGGGTAGACCCATGTCTTCCTCCTCTTCAGAGCCGGCGGCGACCCTACCCCGTCGGTGAGAATTTGAAACTCGGCATTTCAGTACGTCGATGACGAAGAGCGTTCGTAACCCAGTTCGGTCATCAGGTCGCCGAGCTTGGACTCCACGGCTCGTACCTGCTCGCCGTCGAGTCGTGCTTCCCAAGCCGCCGGTCCGATGCTCCCCGGAATCCCCGTCGGATAACTCAATCGATCGCGCCCCGATTCCTGGGAGCGGAGGAATCGGACGACGCCCTCATCATCGGGAAGGCCGAGGAACTTCAGGATCGAGTCGACCGTCGTCGGTCCGTCGGTCACCAGATCCTCGAACCTGAGCTCGTGGTAACGGCTCGACCCGACACCTTGTCCGAAGGCCATGGCATGAGTCACGAAGTCGCGCCAAGCTTGGATCGCCTCGTCGAACGGGAGCCACCCCTTGGCCACGATCGAAGCCACGACCGCCCTCGGGTCTCGGATGATGTGGACGTATTGGCCCTCTGGGAACAGACGGTCGATGGTAGCCAACGCTTCCGGTTCCTGGTCACCGTCGGCATACTGCGGATACTTGTCGCCCCAACGCTGCCCCGGTCTGGCGCCGAGATCCCGATAGATCTGCTCGATCACGCCAGGTGTCTGGCGCCACAGGCTGTCGAGGATTTCGGCCTTTGAGGTTGCCAGGAGACGACGCGACTCGACCCATCTGTTCAACATTCTGCTGAACAGGAGCATGATCCGGGTCTCGTTGGTCAGAAGAACCTGAGGGTGGTGGTCCAGCACCCGCGCCAGGAAGGTCGTTCCCGAGCGAGGCGCGCCGATGACCCAAAGGGGTGGGGCCATCGGCAACTCGACCGGTGGCTCTTGGCTCGGGCGTCGACGTAACATCGGGCGGAGATCTAGTCCAGCATCCAGGCATATTCGGTGCCGGACAGGGCCTCGACGATCTCGTCGTAGTTGGTCACCATCGATTCGAGTCGATCGGTGCCTGTCCGCCCCAGCGCGGGCCGCACATCCTCCGGCGTGATGCCGATGAATTCACACACCGACGTGTAAGCCTTGACCGGGTCGATCGCCACGTCGTCTTCATACGTGAGATGTAGGGCGGCCCGATCCAACAACGCCGATTTCAGATCCGCCTCCCCTTTCTTCATCTCCTCCAGGACCTCCAGAAGCGGCTGGCGGGGCCCGAATGGCACTGCGCCAAGATCGACCCGGACTTTCGTGTCCGGCGTGGGCTGATCGGAGGTTCGATGCCATCGTCGCCGCTCCCTCCCGATCACACCGGACACCACCCTCCGCAGGTAGTTGCGCCGATGCAGGGTCACGTAGAGGCTGACACCCACTGAGTCGGTCAGCTGGAGGATGCCTTCCAGGTCGAGGCCGAGGACTCGCTGGTGATGCGAGGGCAGGTATTTGATCTCGAACCCGTAGATTTCGGGAGCCCGGGCGATACGGTCGCGGAGGAACGCCACAGGCGGAACATCCTCGTAACCGATCTTGGCCCGCACCTTCGGTTCGAACACCTCACCGTCCCATGAGATCGACGGGTGACGACCCAGCATCTCGGCCACGACCGTGCTCCCACAACGACCGACGTGGAGCATGGTGACTGTCGGATATCCGCCCGGCACAGAGAGACTGTAAGAGAACCGGGTCCGTTGGCCACAACCATCCGAGGCGCCTCGTTACATTCGACGAACGATGGCATTGGCTGCGCCGACCGATGTGGATGAGCAAGGCTCCGCCGCCCCGCCGCTGAAGGGGACGGTCTGGCACTGGATAGTCCTGGCCCTGGTCTTCGCCATCGCCCTCACCGCACGTCTCTGGAGCATCGACCATGGCCTGCCGGCGATCTTCAACCCCGACGAGGCGTCCCATTTCGTGCCTCGTGCGGTTCGATTGCACGAGATCGGCGGGTTCGATACCGGCTACTTCCTCAATCCTCCTCTGATCACATACGTCTTCTATCTGGCGTTCGCCCTGTGGTTCGCCGGCAGCGACGGTGTGCTTGCCACCGCCGCATCGGATCCGGCCGCTCCCTATCTCGTAGCCCGTGTCGTGGTCGCGCTCATTGGAGCGATCGGTGTGGTGGTCATATATCTGGTGGGGCGAGTGCTGATCGATCGCCGCGCCGGCCTGATGGCCGCGACGTTGATGGCCGTCTCATTCCTCCCGGTCCACTGGTCCCATTTCGCCACCAACGACGTGGCGGCGATGGTGGCCGGGACCGTCTCACTGCTGGGGTCGGCCATCGTCCTCAAGAGCCGTCACTTGGGCGGCTATGTCCTGGCGGGTGTCGGCTTGGGATTGGCGAGTGGGACCAAGTACACCGCAGGCATCGTGATCCTGGCGCTCCTGGCGGCTGCCTTCACCCACTGGCGCGCCGAGCACGGGCGGGCGGTGATCGGCCTTCTCGTTGCCGGCGCGTGTTCGATCGCGGCGTTTCTCCTCGCCGTTCCCACCTTGGTCACGGATACACAGGGGGTTCTCGATGACCTGCTCCGATTGGATGCCAGTGGCGGCGGTGAGCCGAAGATCGGCCAGGCTCAGGAGAACGGTCACCTCTATTACGGGTGGGTGCTCACCTGGGGGCTGGGCTGGCTGACGTGCGGTCTGGCGATCGTCGGCGCGGTGTGGTCATTGATCCGGGACCGCAGGATGGCCGCCCTCCTCCTCCCATCACCTCTCGCGTACTTCGCGTTCATGGGCGAGCAGGCGGCGTTCTTCGGCAGATGGCTACTTCCTGTTCTTCCCTTCGTACTTCTCCTGGCCGCTGTTGGCGCGATTCGCCTGACTGAAGCCATCACCGACCGTCTCGATTGGCCGGCGACGCCGGTCCTGGCGACGGTCACGGTTCTCATGTGTCTCCAATCCGTGATCCACGTCGCCCACATGAACACCCTGTTCGGGCGCACCGACACCCGGACCCAAGCGGCGGAATGGATGCGCGAGAACCTCCCGGTCGGCACGCGCTTCGTCAACTCGGGTGTGCTGGTGCGACCCATGATCGACGAAGACCCAGGCACCCGTGCCATCGAGAGCCGGTGGCAGTTGACGTCGTTGAACGGCAACCAGTCCACAGTCGGTGCCCGTCGGGCGATGCTCGACCAGTACGAAGAGGAGGGCTGGTGCTGGGTGTCGGCGTCCAGCCTTTTCTACGACCGGCTCTTCGTCGACGAGGAGCTCCGGCCTGAGGCCGCGGCCTACTACCGGGAGCTGGAGGAGCGTGGTGAGGTCGTGTTCCATGCGTCGCCCTACGGACCCGGGGCCGACCCCGTCCCGTTCAACTTCGACTG
Source organism: Acidimicrobiia bacterium (assembly GCA_025937235.1). Lineage (GTDB taxonomy): Bacteria > Actinomycetota > Acidimicrobiia > Spongiisociales > ZC4RG35 > JARDZU01. Next base: position 34,167 of record JAICRU010000021.1, on the reverse strand, counting down.
GTCGACGAACCTGTACCCGTTCGAGTTCGAGCGGCCCGGTGGAGTGGTGACCATCTATCGGCTGCACGGGGGTGCCTGTGCCTAGCCTCGAGTGTCAGTGAAGACACCCGATCTCTCCGTAGTCGTTCTCGCCTGGAACCACCTAGACCTCACTCGACGATGTGTCGAATCGATCCGGTCTGGTACTCGGGGCGCCTACGAGCTGATCATCGTCGACAACGGCTCGACCGACGGTGGGGCCGCTTACGCCAGGGAGGCGGGGGACAAGGTCGTGATCAACTCGCAGAACCTGGGCTTTGCCGCCGGGAACAACTCGGGGCTGGCCGTGGCCGTCGGCACCTATGTCGCCTTCGTCAACAACGACACCGTCTTGCCCGACGGGTGGGATGAGCCGCTGACTCAGATACTCGCTGGTGATCAGGGCGTTGGCATGGTCCTGCCCGCGGTGACGGCCGCCGGCAACCCGGTGACGATCCGGAGCGAACCCGGGGACACAGTCGAGGTCCTGCTCCCTTTCGGCGAGTTCCCCAGCGGGGTTGTGGTCCTGCTGAGGAAAGCCCAGATCGAGGCTCTGGGCGGCTGGAACGAAGACTACGAGCGGGCCAGCGGGGAGGACCTCGACCTGGCCTTCACTGTGTGGGCCCACGGTCTCGATGTGGTCCTCGACACCAGGGTCCTGATACATCACGAGTCCCAAGCCAGCATGAAGCAAGTGCCGGAGCTGACCGCCCTATACCGGAGGAACCTCGACAGCTTCCTCGACCTCTGGGAGACCGGCCCCGATGGGCCGCTGTTGGACACGACCGACACCGAGGACTATCTCCGCAATCTGGAGCGGGCCAGGACCGCGGTGGCATGGATCAGACGCATGCTGGCCGCCCGTGATGAGGCGGCCGTCTTGAGAAAAGAGCTGGAGACTGCCTCACACCGCGCCTGGTTCAGATCCAGGTCTTGAGCTCGTCCACGACATGCCAGATCGACGTGCGCCAGTGTGGGAGTGGCTCGAGCCCGAGGTCCTCCAGCCGCTCCGAGGCGAGCACCGAATAGGCGGGTCGCCGGGCCGGGGTCGGGTAGTCCTCGGTGGCACATGGCGAGATCCGGGAGGGGTCGAGGTCGGCCAGACCAACACTGGTCCGGGCCAGCTCGTACCAGGTTGTCTCCCCTTCGTTGGTCAGATGGAGCAGCCCGGTGACACCGGCACCGAGGGCGTCGAAGCTGGCCCGGGCCAGATCGGCCGCCACCGTTGGGTTGCCCCGTTGGTCGTCCACCACCCGTAGCTCCTGCTCTTTGACCTTGTGGAGGATGGTGGCCACGAAGTTGGGGTGGCTGCCCGAGATCACCCACGAGGTGCGCACCACCAAGGCCCCCTGCCCCACGGCCAGCGTCTCACCGGGGAGCTTGGAGCGGCCATAAGCATTGACTGGGTTGGTCGGTGAGGTCTCCACGTAGGGCTCGTCGGAGAACCCGTCGAAGACATAGTCGGTGGAGAAGGTCAGCATCGGCCGGGAGCGCACCGCGGCCCACTCGGCGAGGACCCCCACCGCCACCGAGTTGACCGCTGTGGCCAGGTCCTCTTCCTCCTCTGCCCGGTCGACCGCGGTGTAGGCGGCACAGTTGACCACCATCGAAGGGTCGAGCCCGTCGAGGGTGGGGGCGATGTGATCAGGGCTGGCAAGATCCAGATCGGCCCTGGTCAGCGGTACTGCGTCGTCGCCGAGAAGACGCATGAAGGCGGTTCCCAGCTGGCCCCCCGCTCCGAGGACCGCTATGCCTCTGATCGGTGCTCCCCGAGCACCCGAGCCACGTAGTCGCGGTAAGTGGAGTTGGGCATGGCCGAAAGGGTCGCCTCCATCTGCTGCAGGCTGACCAGGCCACGGTCCAGCGCGATCTCCTCGAGACAGGCGATCTTTAGCCCCTGCCGGTGTTCGATGGTGGCGATGAAGTTGGCCGCCTCGAGCAGGGAGTCATGGGTGCCGCTGTCCAGCCAGGCGATGCCCCGCCCCAAGGGCACGGCCCGGAGAGTCCCCTCCTCCATATAAGCCCGGTTCAGGTCGGTGATCTCGAGTTCGCCCCGGGCCGAGGGCTTGAGCCGCTTGGTAATCTCCACCACCCTCCCGTCGTAGAGGTAGAAGCCGGGCACCGCAAGGTTCGACTTGGGTCTGGCCGGCTTCTCCTCCAGGGAGAGAACCTTGCCGTCGTCGGCGAGCTCGACGACGCCGTATCTTTCGGGGTCGGAGACCGGGTATCCGAAAACGAGTGCGCCGCCTGTGAACCCCTCCACGATCTCGGCCAGGCCGAGCGCTCCGTAGAAGATGTTGTCGCCAAGGATGAGAGCCACCGGGTCGGTGCCCACGAAGGATTCACCGACGAGGAAGGCTTGGGCGATGCCGCCGGGATGTTCTTGGACAGCGTATTCGATGGAGATGCCCCATGGTGTCCCGTCCCCCAACAGGTCCTCGAACCGAGGAATGTCGTGTGGGGTGGAGATGAGCAGGGTTTCCGAGATCCCGGCCTCCATCAGCGTGGCCAGCGGGTAGTAGACCATCGGCTTGTCGTAGACGGGCTGCAGCTGCTTGCTGGCCACCCGGGTCATCGGGTCGAGCCTGGTGCCGGCCCCGCCGGCGAGGACGATGCCTTTCACGCGCTCGCCTTCTTCAGTGGTCGCCACCAGTCCTCGCGGCTCCGGTACCAGTCGACCGTGTCGGAGATGCGCTCGTCGAAGTCGTGTGTCGGCGCCCAGCCCAGGGCCCGGATCTTCGAGGAGTCAACGGCGTATCTGAGGTCATGGCCCTTGCGATCCTCGACGTATTCGATCGAGGACTCGTCCTTGTCCATGATCTCCAGTATTCGTCGGGTGAGATCGAGGTTGGTCATCTGGGCGTTGGCCCCGATGTTGTAGATCTCCCCGGGCGCGCCTTCGTCGACGAGAAGGTAGAGGCCCGAGCAATGGTCCTCGACGAAGAGCCAGTCCCGCTCGTTGGACCCGGTCCCGTAGAGGGGCACCTCGAGGTCGTCGAGGAGGTTGGTGACGAAGAGGGGGATGACCTTCTCCGGGAACTGGTAGGGCCCGTAGTTGTTGGTGCAGCGGGTGACGATCACCGGGTAGTCGAAGGTAACCCGGTAGGAGAGGGCGACGAGGTCGCTCCCCGCCTTGGATGCCGAGTATGGAGAGGAAGGGTCGAGCAGGGCGTCCTCGGGGGCGAAGCCCTCGGCCACCGACCCGTAGACCTCGTCGGTGGAGACATGGATGAACCTCCGCACTCCCTGCCTGGCTGCGGCGTCGAGCAGGACACCGGTGCCGACGACGTTGGTCTCGAGGAACACCGACGGCCCGGTGATCGAGCGGTCGACATGGCTCTCGGCGGCGAAATGGACGACCACGTCGATGCCCTGCATGAGCCGGTTGACGAGATCCGGGTCGCGTATGTCACCGAGCACGAAGGTGTGCCCCGGCAACCGATCCAACTCGTCGACGGTCGCCTTCACTCCCGCATAGGTGAGGAGGTCGAGATTCGTCACCGAAGCGTCGGGCTCCTTCTCGAGGACGTAACGCACGAAGTTCGATCCGATGAATCCGGCACCACCGGTCACCAGATATTTGCGGGACACCGATTCAACCTATGCGAAGACCTCTGCATCCCGCAAGTATCGAGGGTGGCATTCTTGTCGGACACGACTAGCTCGAGAGAGAACGGCGAAAAAGGGCGCAAAAGCTGGTCGGTCGCTTGTGAGTGATCGAACGATCGAACCGCCTCACCGTCTCTGAAGACTGCCAGCGCGGGCCCATCCGGCTCTCCTTCTGATACACCCGGGCCAAGGACCCGCGTCTCCGAGGCCATGGCTACATGAGAACTTTGCATCGGTTCCAGAGGGGTCGAAACTTGCGGTCACGATTGAATTGATCTTGCCTCCTCCTGCCCTCCTGAGCGATCGGAATCCATTTATGTCCGTGACGAGAGCCGATCGCAAAGAAGTACGTAGGGTAGATTGGGTTGTGATTGCTCGCAATATACAGCGGCACCAGCTCATTTTCTGTAAAGAGACGCTCCAAGCCAAACTCGGTCACTCTCCAATAGTCAAGAAAAGAGCCTTGCTCCCAATGTTCGACCTGCGCAAAAGGAACGACCACGATTACTACATCCTTCGAAAGTTCGCACAGGCGCGCGAAGGCACCTCGAAAGTCGAATACGTGTTCCAGCGTAGTGTGGTTAAAGACGACGTCGTACTTGCCCACAAGTTCGCTCGGAAGCTGCTCTTCGAGATCTATCGCAACGTCCGTAAGAGGGCTAGTGCCCCGCGCGCCACCAAAATTGGACAGGTGGTACGAGGAAGCCTTCGAGAAATAATCGTGATAGAAACCGCCTTCCTTGTCGCGGTCCTCCCAACCCGATACGTGAATTACGTCACCGAGGAACAAATGGGCGAAACGGCGGAGTTCTCGATTTGACCATGATCGAGGAGCAAACTCAGCGTACTCGCGACGCATCATTGCAATCGCCAGGGAATGCAAATAGTTGGCAGCAAAGCGTCGCCAACTCAAAGCAGTCTGTCGCCAGGTCATTTCAATCCCAAGACGCCCACGGAGCCCGCAGGATGCCACCTTCCCCTAAACGCAAACTTCTCCGTTCCCCAACATGGAGCGTTGGGTCCTTTCGAAAGTAGAATCATTGCCCACTATTCCCCGCCACAGCCTGCAGCCGGCGTCTCGGCAGAATCCGGCAATTTCCAGAACGACCTCCATGCGGTCTCGGCCCTCTGTGCCCTTTGAATGTCGGTGGGGTTGCCGATGGCTTCATCCTGAAGCAGAGCTCTGACAGTCAAATAGAGGAACCGGCCTAGATCGCGAAGTCCCCTGTTCGTTTCCATCTCGCTTGAAAGCCTCTCCTCTGAGTCGATCCGCGCCGCACGCTCAAGTGCAAGCAGGTGGTAATCGCGCATGATCGGCAGGACGGGCCGAATCTGCGAGTACGCCTCCCGACTCGACTGACGGCCGACCTCGGCCTCACCGGCAAGGCCGCGACGGAGCGGTTGGCTAGAACCCCACTCGGAGGTCAAGAGATCGAACTGTCGCTGTACTTCGGGGGCGATTTCCAGGTCAAGGAACCTGTAGAGGGACAGCAGATAGTCGCGATCTCCTCCATAGAAGGTGTCGTAGTCGATGATGAAGACATCGTTGAAGCCGAAGCGCTCCAGATAGGCAAGAAGATTCTCCGCATTCTGATCCCGGTCCTCAGCTTCCAACTGGAGGTCATTCCCAGACTGCCAGTTATCTTCGAAGCCTCTTCTTCTCTGGTATGAATCGGCCCTGGACACCGGGTCTCGAATCATCACGATGAATCGTGCGCCTGGAAATGTCTCTCTCAGATACGGTAGTTGCCAGACGTAAAACGGTGACGTATCGCCTATGTACACCAATGTGTCTGATGTCCATTTCTCCTTCATCGAAGCTTCGTCCTCCGGCCAGACTCTGAACCCCGCTTGGTCCGGCGGGATCATCCGCGCTGGCACAGACGAGGTCTCCTCCTGGGTTGACGCAAAGAAACTGTGATCGGAGAAATCCTCCGGAGTGATCCTTTCCCTTATCGTGTTGTATCGCTCCTTACCGAGAGCGATGCGAGGATCATTGTTAAGGAGTCCGTGCAGCATTGTCGTAGCCGAGCGCGGACTGCCACCGAGAAACAGGAACCTTCGTTGCTCTGGGAGGAGCTTCTCCTTGTGCGGATGGTAATTCATCATGTCGTTGCGCCATATGTTGTCGTCGATAGTCTCGAATGAGATTCCGCTCTCCCACAGGGCGTGTGCCAGTGGAGGCTGATCGCGTATCCCGGAACGAACGAGTTCCCTGAACCAGCATTCGTTGAACGCAGCCACTTCTTGAGAATGACGGCGGAGGATGAAGCCACCAGCACGCAGGTAACCGCTCGCCGGCATGCCCTCGGATGCGTACAGCTCCGCAATCATTTCCAAGAGGCGACGGTCGTCTTTTCCCAATCTGGCACACGCGTCGAGTTCCTCGAAGACCCCCTGTCTCTGGGGATGCCGAAAAAGCGCCAGGTCCCATTTGCTCAGGTACCGGTCGACTAGTTGAAGAGGGTCGACTAGCAACTCGAACGTCCCATCGAGGTAGAGAGTCACATCCGCTTCGGGGAAAACGAGGTGAGAACAAAGCTTGTAGAAGCGCTGCGAGAAAGGATGACCGTTCTGGGGATCGACCTGAACCACTTCCCAACCCTCGGTTCTGACGATTGGCCGGTCGGAAAAGCACACAAAACGCACGTCTTCACTTCGCACCCTGGGGCCCCACAGGATGTCGTAGTCATTGAAGACTGCGGTGTAGACGACGACGTTCATGTGCTTCGGACCCAGCACCGACGCTCAAGTTCGGGTGGCACTGGATCAACCTATGCGAAAACGTCGGCGTCCCGCAAGTACGGGGCCGTCGCGTCCCTCTCAGAGATGATCGGGTCGACGTCGACCGGCCACTCGATGCCGATGTCGGGATCATCCCATCGGATCGCGCGATCGTGCTCCGATGAGTAGTACTCGGTCACCTTGTAAACCACGTCCGCCGGATCGGTCAGAGCTACGAACCCATGTGCAAATCCCGGCGGAATCCAGTACTGCCGGTGGTTCTCGTCCGAGAGGTGCACGCCGGTCCAGTTACCGAAAGTCGGTGAAGTTCTTCTGATGTCGACTGCGACGTCGAAGATCGCTCCACGAATGACCATTACTAGCTTGCCTTGGGCCTTGGGTGGTAGTTGATAGTGGAGGCCCCTGATAACGCCGACACGCGACCTGGAGTGGTTGTCTTGAACCCACCGAAAGTCGCCGACGCGATCCTCGATCGCCGCTTGGTTGAACGACTCTATGAAGAACCCCCTGGAGTCTTCGAAGGCGCTGGCCTCGATTACCTCCGGTTCGTTGGAAAGCCGTGCCATCCGGCCGCATCGTAAATCAAGAAGTGGACGGAGCGGCTGGACTGAGATCGATAAAGCTCAATTCGAGTTGGTCCTCATCGCCCGCGACATAGATCAACTTGATGTCGTTGGACCCGGCGACGAAAGCCGTGGGCGGAAGAAGGGCCTGGAACAAGACTTGTCCAGCCCGGATGTAGGACTGTGTCACGGCCGAGATGACATCGTTCACCGCGACCGCAATTCGTACTGGTTCGTCATTCACAGTCCGGCCCAGCACTCCCTGCACGTAAGCAGGGATGATCACGGCATCCGGATCGAATTCTTGGTACCTCAGCGGGTTGGACACTTCACCATCAAATGGCGCCGACGACTCGATGTCGAGGTCAGAAAGCGGCGTCTCGAGCAGGTCACGAGTCCCCGAAGGCACCAATCCGTACGGGCTGCCCGAGCCAAAGATGGCAATCTTCTCGCGAGCCACCTCCAGCTTTTCTTGTCCATCGATCCCGATGACCAGAGGTTTCGATCTCTGATTGATCACCGATTCTTCGCGCGCCGGGCGATCGGCTTCTAGCAGGGATACGCCCTCGGTCGGCCAGGGCAAGTCGACGTCGATGATGTCGGCAACCGTCGGGACGATGTCGATGAGCTCTGCCCTGTAGTCGTCAATTCCCGTCGGATGCCCCGTCGGTGGCTTGATGAAGAGCGGTACGGCGACCATCTCACCGATGGTTTCCCGGGTGAGTCGCCGTCGGTGGTCGGTGCCAGGAGTGAACGCGATTCCGTGATCCGCGACCACGACGATCAGTGACTCGTCGTAGACCTCGAGCGCACGCAGCCGGTCGAGAAGCATGCCGACCAGCGTGTCCGTGTATTGGACCTGCAGGAGGTGCCGCTGATAGATCTGATGCACGAGCCAGGGATCGTCCACCCAACCGGGGCCGTTGGTCCCCCGCGCTGGTTGCGGTGACCAGTGCCGCCTGCCGTCGGGCAGGAATTCCCAGGGCGAATGCGGCAACAGCAGGTGGATGAAATCCAAAGTGGGCTGCGCCTCGGCTGGAGCTATCGAATCGAGGAACTCTGCGAATTGATGCTCCCGGCCCTCCTGGGATACCTCTGCGAAGCGTTCGCTAAACTCCGCTGTCTCGTCGCTCGCTGACACATCGAGCTGCTGTTCGTCGAAGTCCGCCCACGATTGATCGATAGGAGCGAGGCCAGCGGTCATGGTGCTGGGCAGTAGGACGTGCAGGGCGACGATTCTCAGATCGCTAGCCATGCCACGCCAACGCTCCTGCCATGTGCTCGGCTCGAGGCTCGAGCATGCCGAGGAGGGGCAAAGGTCGGTTAGGTCCTCGGTAGCTCGGATCTCGTACGTTCCTTCGAGCAACGTGAAGAGGTTGTCGGGGTAATCACCTAGCGCCGGTATGGCTTCCGGTTGAGCTCTGTTACCCGTCAGTATCATCGGCAGAGCACGCTCGGTGATGCTCTCGTTCGTCACCGCATTCCTCAGCCACAAGGAATCGGCCGCAAGTCGGGCGAAGTTCGGGTAATTCGAACTCTGGATCTCTCCATTCGCATCGATGAGCGATGCCAGCGGAAACTCATCGAACACCACGATCACGATCGGTACCTCGTTACCGACCTCCGCCGTTACTGCATCCGACTCCACTCGGTCAGCCGCGAAAAGCAGACGTGATAAGGGGGATAGGGTGGCGAAGCTCATCATCACAACCAAGGGCGCGAAGGCGACGTACTTCGTAACCGTGCGGAACGTGAACGAGCCGTAGAACAGGAGCACGATTGCAGCTCCCACCATGCACGCAATAGCCACCAGCAGCGGCGATCCGACCACGAATCGCTCGAGCACATCCACGAATAACACAGTGCCGGAGAGCCCCAACACGACGATGTGAATGGCCGTACCTACCGCCAGGTTGAGATGGTGTATCCCCGCCACCAATAATCCGGTGAGCACGGGAGCCACCAATCCCAGGACGACTCCGACAAGGACCACGTCGAGAGCGGGCGAAGATCTAGCCAGGAAGAACTCCGGGTTCCGTCCCAGCAGGTCAAGTATTGGTTGGGAAACAGCCAGGCACAAGAACGCGACGCACGACGCGAACACCTCGAACGTGGTTACGGTCCGCGAGATTTCCATTAGGCGCGTCCGAGCAGAATCCAAGATCGGTTCGCTAGCTGACTGCATCGACGCGCCTCAACATCCTCCTCGGTCCCCCGCACGACCGTCCGTGGGTCGTCGAAAATCACGATACACAGACGTGGCTATTCCTGCCTTCCTGGTGGGTATCGTGCCGACGATGGTTCAGATTCGCCCAGCAACTCCGTCTGAAATCAGGCACGCGCGCTGCGACCCGTAAGGGGAGACCTACGAGCTGACGTCACTGAGGGAACTCGCCGGGACTATCTCGATCCGGTATCGCCTCGTTCGAGTTCCCTGGATTAGATTCAGGTTCCCTGAAATAAAGACGTCACAACCGACGAGGTCTCGGGGCCCTATGGCGAGGAACGGCTGCCCACTCCGGTCAAGCCGGCCACGTCCGAACGTACGGATCCGAACCCGATCTGCTGATCGAGCGGCGGCTTGGGTGCTCAGTCCACATCATCCAGACGCGCGAAAGGAAGCGCGAGAAAGAAAGTGCGGTCACTGAACAACCAAGGTTCGAAAGTCAACGCCCGGTAGTCGTTCTCTTCGAGCATGCGGTGGAAGGAAGGGAGGTCGGGCCAGAATGACTCCTGATTGCCCCAAGACGAAGTGAGATGGCCTGGCTCGTGATACATCCTCCCCTTGAATCCTCCGATGGTCACGGGCTCGGAAAGCGGGTGAGCGTGGGACCCGTGGTCGAGATGAGTGTCGATGATCAGGGGACGTCCAGAAGCCCGCCGGAGCAGGTCCAATTGATCGTCGATCGTGAGGTGATAGAAGAGTCCGAGGCAAAGCACGACGTCGTACTCCTCCAAGTCCATTTCACGGATGTCCGCCTGGAGCCACGTCACTCGTTCGTCCTCCGGGAATCGCTGCGTGCGCGCATCCACGCCGGTGACCGACCATCCAAGACTGGCGGCTTGCCTCGCGAAGCTTCCGTGGCCTGTGCCCAGATCGACACACCGGCCCGGGGGGAACAAGCCCAAGAGTAAGCCAAAGGCCTCGTGTCGCCGCCGACTCATATCTTGGTCGGTCAAGGGTCCCCCTGGCACGAGTGGCAGAAGTCGAGAGAGCCCATCATGGAGACTCCTTGCGCCCGCCACGTGCAGTCCCGTGAAGAAATGCGGACTCTAGAATGCAATGATCCCAGTTCATCCGGCCCTAACTCATGCATCGCTTCTTTGAACCCATAATACGGCCCCTCCTTGAAGCCGTCGGACCCACAAAAGTCGTCGAAATCGGCAGTGATCGCGGCTTCGGAACCGAGCTCCTTGCCCAGTGGTGTCAAGATCACGAGGCGGTCCTCCACTCTGTGGACCCGTTGCCAAAATACGACGTCGCAGGGTGGCTCGAACGATGGCCCGACACGTTGCGTCTCCATCGGGACCTGTCGCTGAATGCCCTGGTCGATATAGGACCAGTGGACTTTGCGTGCATCGATGGCGACCACAACTGGTACACCATCTTCCACGAGCTTGAGATGTTGAGTTCGTCAGCTCGTTCGTCGAACCAGCCATTTCCGACGACGGTGTTGCACGATGTGGGCTGGCCCTACGGGCGGCGAGACCTGTATTACGACCCCGCCACAATCCCGAATGCATTCCGACATCCACATCGCAAGGGGGGCATAACGTTCGGCCGAAGGGGCCTGGCCGATCATGGATTCAACGACCATCTCGAGAACGCAATCCACGAGGGCACCCCGCGAAATGGCGTGCTGACGGCAATCGAGGACTTCGTTGCCAGCCAGGCCGGTGCCGTGATGCTCCATGTCATCCCTGGCCTCCACGGTCTGGGGATCATCCTCGACTCCGGCTCACCTCCTCAGGTGCATCAAGCAGTCATGAAGTTATTCGAGCCGGAGAGCCTGATCAGAGTCATCGAGGCGGTCGAAGCAGACCGGATTGGGCGTCTTGAGCAGTTGAGCAAAACCCAGCGTCGCATGCTACGGGAGGAGAGGAAAGTCGAAGAGCTTCGCGAAGTAGCCGAGGATCGCCGCAAACGGTTGAGTGAAACAGATCGAGAGCTTCGCGACATCAGCAAGGCCAAGACTGCCGCGGAACAGAGAGCGATCCTTGCCGAGACCAAGGTCAAAGAAGCCGAGAAATGGTATCGCGAGTCCGTTGTCCAACACAACGAGGAACGCCGCGCACTGGGACAGCAGGTCTCAAAGCTCCAAAGGAACCTCGAGAGAGAAACAACCGCGCGCCTCCGTCGCGAGAAGGATCTGCTTCGCCTGAGGAATCGAAGGGCGGTTCGCGTTGCTCTGGCTGTCGCCGGAATGGCGAAGCCTATGTTTCGCCTCGTCAGAGGTCGCGGGGACACAACCCTGATCCGATCGCGTTCTGACGATGGCACCTCGGCCAGTGAGGCGGCGGTCGACGCAGAGGCCCCATCACCAATCATCGACGGAGAGGCTGTCAGACGTATCTTCGAAGACTCGCCACCTCGGTCTGGACTCTTCTACGGGTTGATCAGAGATCTCGTGGCGCAAGGTGCGCCTACGGAATTCATCGCCGACTGGACCGCGAGTGAGTCCATTGGAGAGTCAGCTCCCGGCGGTCCGGGCCTTCCGCTTGTGTCCATCGTCATGCCCACACGCGATCGAGCCTTCCTCATCGGGGAGGCCATAACAAGTGTTCTCGAGCAGACATACGAGAATTGGGAATTGCTGATCTGTGACGACGGGAGCACCGACGGGACGTCGGAAGTGGTAGGTCGGGTTCTCGACGCGCGCATCAAGTACGCCGAGTTGCCGTGGGGTGGCGCGGCGCGGGCACGTAACTTTGGTTTGTCGCGGGCCACCGGCGACGTCATTGCCTACCTCGACTCCGACAACCTCTGGCATCCCAGTTTCCTCGAAAGCATGGTCGCTGCTCTTGGCCCTGGAAATGGCCAGTATGCCGCTTACTGTAAGTTCGTTGATCTCATGGTGAACGAACGCAAGCTAAAGCTCAGAAGCTTCGAATCCAGGCCATTCGACTACGAGTCGCTGACCATGAAGAACTTCATCGACCTCAACAGCTTCGTTCACAGACGCTCGCTCTACGACCACCTGGGAGGATTCGATGAGCGTTTGGTGCGGCAACAGGATTGGGACCTCATCCTCAGATATTCGTACCTACGTGATCCCGTCTACGTAGATCGATTCCTTACCTTGTATCGACGCAGCGACGCCTGGAATCAGATAACCAAGGTATACCGGCGAGACAAGAGCAGTCCCCAGCTGATCCGGTCGACACTCGAGCAATCCTATGAGAAGGGCTTGTCGGGGGCGCACGATCGTGACCCGCCATCCCTCACGATCATCAGCTGGGACATCTGTCGCAATCATTTTTCGAAGGCATACAACGTAGCCGAGGCAATGGCTTCGGAGACTCAGGTGCAGTTAGCTGGGTTCCGATTCTTCGATGAACCGATATTTCCGCCCTATAAGGACGCCGAACCCGACTTCGAGACTCTCTTCCTACCCGGCGGGCCGTTCCCAGACTGGAATCGACACCTGGCCAAAGCAGTGGCCAACCTGTCTGGCGACGTGATCTACGCCGTGAAACCGCGGCTTCCGAGCCTCGGTGCTGCCCTGTTGGCGAACTATCAGTTCGGCACACCCGTGGTCGTCGAGGTAAACGACCTCGAATCCGTCATCGCCAATCCTCGACGTGGCGACGAGCTCTCAACCGTCCAACTGTCGCATGTGGAACCAGGTGACCCTCGGCTCCTCAACCCCCGTAGCGACCTGTGGACGCAAATCATGGAGAGCCTGGTCAAACAGATTCCTATTCGCGTTACCCACAACTCGGAATTGGACCGACACTTTGGAAACGGGGCATTCTTTGTCAGGAATCCCAAGGACGAGGAGCACTACGACCCAGATCGGCTCGACCGTGGAGAGATTCGCTCCCGCCTGGGCTTCTCCCGCGACGACCGGGTCATCCTCTTCGGCGGGCTGGTTCGCCGCCACAAGGGCGTTTTCCAGTTGCTTGACCTCCTGCGAGACCAAGGTTCGAAGTATCGACTGGTAGTAGTCGGCTCGCGGGCGAGTCCCGAGCTCGAAGAGCTTCGCTCCCTCGCCAACGATCGGGTCACGATCCTCGACCCCGTCGACAGGAACCATATGGCGCAGATCAACCGGGCGAGCGACGTTGTGATCCTATGGCTCGACCCCGATGTTCCAGCAAGCCGTTATCAGATGCCGTACAAGCTAACGGACGCCCTGGCGATGAAGGTGCCTGTCGTCGCGCATGACATCGGAGATCTTGGCGATATGGCCCGGCAGGGATACTTGAAGACAGTGCCTTTCGGACGAATCGATCTTCTGCGGGAGACGCTCGATGGTCTGTTCGAGGACCGAAACGGCACCCTTCGCATGGTGGAGGCGGGGCGACGGCTCTATCTTCGCCAGTTCTCGTACAACGCTGTGCGCCGAAACCTAGCGATCATCATGGATGAGGCGATGGCGAATGTGGGCACGCTCCCGGTGGCGAAGGAGTTCGCCGAGTTCTTCTCGGCGTTCCAGGAGCAGATAAAGGTCGGGGCGGGGGGCCACAGGCCGGAATCGATTGCGTCTGTCACCTAGCCGCCGTTTGTCTTCGATCACGAGGATGTGACGGCTATGCGATGGTTGATCAAGAACCCAGCGCCTTCCGATTCGCGGCGCACGAAGTGGGGCGACTATCACTTCGGCCGATCGCTCACCAAGTATCTGGAGCGGCTCGGACACGACGTGCAAACACAGTACGACCCGCACTGGGACGAAGATGCCAGCTGCGACGTGGTACTGGTGCTCCGAGGAAAGTACGCCTCTCCACCCGCAGATGTTCACGCGGGTGCCCTCAGGGTCATGTGGAACATCAGTCATCCTGACGATGTCGAGCTCGATGAGTATGAGTCATATGACATGGTCTTCGTGGCGTCGAGAACTCTGGCCGACAGTCTGGGAAGTATGCTGCACACACCGGTCCTGCCTCTCTTACAGTGCACTGATCTCGAAGAGTTCGGGCCACCCAGCGATGTGGACGGGCCTCGGACCGACATAATCTTCATCGGCAACACCCGAGACGTCGAAAGACCTGGCGTCCTGTGGGCAATCGACTACGGGATCCGGCTAAAGATATGGGGACGGGGTTGGAGTGATTGGTCGGCCGGGGAGTATGTCGTCGACGACTACTTCCCCAACGAGGATCTCGGCCAACTCTATGCTCGATCCAGAGCGACCCTGAACGATCACTGGGACGACATGAAGAAATACGGCTTCATCAACAACCGGATCTTCGATGCGCTGGCCTGTGGACTGCCGGTGGTCTCGGACTGGCACGACGAACTCCACGCCATGTTTCCCACTGGCATCCTCTACTACCGCGACCGCAGTGAATTTGACTCGTGCATGGAAGAGCTGCTCCTCAACTACCCGCATGTTCAGAGAGAGGTGACGTCAGCATCGGCAATGGTGCGCGAGCGCTTCTCATTCCAACAACGGGCGCAGGTCTTGGCGGAGACCGTCGAGGCAACACTCCTCTCATGATGGTCCCTACCACCGATCCAGGTACCTGACGAGGCTCGAACATCATCGCTCGGTCCACCACCAGGTAGGCCGTGAAGTGACCCATCGCTTGCCGTTGGACACTCGATGGCCCACCTCAACTGCGCGGCTCAGACGGGACTCACGGTCGGCTGCGGCCGACAGCGGGAACCCCGTTTCGACCCCACGGCTAAGGCATTACGCCGATCATTGTTGGTCCGAGTGCAGGAAAACGCCGCATTCCACCTGCCCCGGTGCAGACTGGCAAAGGCGATGACGGATGGAGCAACTGCTAGGAGAGACAGATCCGCGACGCATACAAAGCGGGATGCCCTCGTGTCGCACGTGATGCACGCGAAGGATGTCGTAGCCATCGAATACGCGGCATAAACCACAGTTCTCATGGACCGTCATAATCCCGTCTATGAGGGTGGTGACCGGCGTGCATAGATCGGGGACGTCCTTTGTGGCGATGACCGTCCACGCGCTCGGTTTGGAGTTCGGCGACCACACTGCCTTTTACGCCGCCGATGAGTGGAATCAGGAGGGCTACTTCGAGCGACGTGACGTCATCGATTTGAACAGCAGGATTATCACGGGATTTCCGCGAACTACAGGGCGATTCCGGTCGATGTGGAGCCAGGTGCGGTACGTCCTACAACCTGCGCGCGCTTCGATCGACCGACGGGCAGAAGCCCTTCGCTGCGAGATTGACCGGACCGCGGATGGCCTCGGAGACATCTTCGTGAAGGACCCACGCTTCGCCCTCACGCTCCCCGCGTGGCATCCACACGTCCAAGATGTCGTGGTAAGCCTCCGTCGGCCCGATCAGGTCGCCCACTCTTTGAAGCGTCGTCAACGAGTTCCACTGTGGGTCTCTTACCGGTTCTGGAATTACCACGCCAGATCGCTCCTCGCTCTGAACGATCTCAAGGTCCACTACGTCGATTTCGACGTGCTTACGAGCGAGTCTCCCGGCGCCGAACTCGAGGGGCTGGCTCGGTTCTTGGGCGTTGCTGCGCCAACCACAGACCTGACTTTGGCGCTTCGAGCCCGATTCGTTCCCGACCTCAAACACTTCCACACGGACGTTTCGGTCGACCTTCCCCGGTCTACGCGCCAACTTTGGGAAGCCCTCTCGGCACGACGCGACCCCGCCGGCAGTGCATGAGCTCAGCGAGCTGTCAGTAGCTCAAACAACGATCTCGCAACACCCACCCGCAGGTCCTCGGCGCGGAAGCCGCGGGCCCTCATTGCCGGATCGAAAGTAATGTCCCGGGCGTTCCATGCGTCCTCGAACGAGATCAGCAGCCGCCGACGGAGCAGGCGTTGCACGATCTCGATGATGGCTCCGATCGGGGTCGGTCGACCCGCGACGACCATCTCAACGCCCGAAGTCCAGTCATGGGAGTCGACTATGCGCCCCGCGATATGCCGTCCGACCTCGGCACTTCCGACGTAATCACGAAGAGTGTCCATCGCCCCAAATATCGCACTCGGACGCCGATCGAGGCCATTCCGCAACAATTCGCCGACAAGTCCAACTCGTTGGCCCGGCCTCGGGCAGCTGTACACGGTGCTCACCCGATAGATGCAAGCCGGGACACGGTCTGCCATCCGAAAGGCCAGCCTCTCCTGATCTCGCTTTAGGTAGCCATACGGCCTTCTTGGTGTTACCGGAGAATCGCCAGAGATCCGGGTCAGTCCTTCGAACAGACCACCCGCCGAACTCACCAAATGAAGGGACATCCGCCCTTCGCCATGCTGCTCCGCGGCCCGCTCGACCGCGTCGACGGTGTCTTTGAATGCCAACAGTTCGTTTTGACACGACTCCTCGTCAGCCGAGAAACCGGCCCGGCCCGCGGCCCAGACCAACGCGTTGGAGGTGCCGGGCCCTGCCCGCAATTCCCTCAAAGCGTCCTGAAGTGCCCTTGATCGCCCATTCGCCTCCCATGGGATTGTGATAGGCCTGATCCGCGTCCAGCCGCGCTGCCTCAAAGCCGCAGAAACAGCCGATGCGAGTACACCAGACCCGAGGAGCACAACTGCGCCCGAGTCGACGACCCGTGGATTGTCAATTAAGGCGGACACCAGCCTGGAGATCCTTCGCCAATCGTTCGTCGGCGCTTCGATCAACGGCGAAATAGGTTGGCTTTCCTTGTGTGTGCAGGGCGATGTTCAGCAGGTACTCGGTGACCCCGATGAGAAGCAGGGCGAGGATTCCTCCGAATACGAGTATCGCCACCATCAGCGAGGCGTATCCGGGCACATAGAGCTCCTCCAAGCCGCGGAGGCGGCCCACCATCACACGTGTGGTCATTATGAGGGCGAACATGACGGCAGCTACTCCGATCGCCACGCCGAGTCGGCCAATCCGCGTGTGCGATGAGATGAGTAGTCGGCGGGCGTGCCCGAGGAGCTTGAAGAAGGAGTAGCCGCTTCTGCCGGCTGCCCGGTAACGGCCATCAACCATCTCGAGCCGTTGGGAAACGAACCTATCCGTGAACCAGGTGAGTGCCACGTCGAGATACGTCTCGTGACCCGAGACACTGGCTGCGGCGCGCGCCACCGGCCCGCGGCAAACCCGGAAGCTTGAGAACTGCATAATCACGGGGTTCCCTGTGACTGTGGCGAGAAGGCGCTTGTAAAAGCGCGACATCGAATCACGCCATGATCCGTGTATCGGTCCGATCGACTCGCCGTAGACGACGTCTGCGTTGGTTGTAGCTGCGGCAAGCAGCATGGTTTCGATGTCCTCAGGGCCGTGCTGAAGATCTTCGTCGATGGTGGCCACCCAATCCCCGCTGGAATGGAGAATCCCGGCGCTCGTGGCCGGATGCTGTCCGAAGTTCTTGGAAAGGGTGACTACCTGAACCCAGTCGTGCCGTGCGGCAAGAACGGTGAGCATCTCGGACGAGCCGTCGACGCTTCCGTCGTCAACGAAGATCACTTCGAGCAAGCGCACGGCCTCGTATCGCGCGATCCAGCTTTCCCGGACTGCCCCGAGACGTGCCGTCAACTCCTGCAGGTAGTCCTCGCCGGAATACACCGGCACCACCACTGACACGTTCGTCATCTGAACCCCGAGAATCGAAGCGGAACTGTTGCGTCACAGTCTCGCATAACGGACCCTGATTGGAGAGCGCGGTCTGGTCGCAAAGCCAGATACATCAGGTGAATAGCATCCGCGCTGTGTCCAAAATATGGTTGCCCACGCTTCGGAGGAGTCGCTGGGTCATCCTTGCTGGGTCGGCTTTGGCCGGGTTTGGCGCCTTTCTTTTTGTCCTAATCGCAACCCGCAGCCTCGGGCTTGAAGGCTTCCGACCCATATCGCAGCTATGGACGGTTTGGGCGATCGCAGCTGCGGTGGTGACGTTTTCGACCCAAGTCGTCACAGTGCGACGCGAGATGACGGACGGTCAGCGGAGAATCCCTCCATCGGCCGAGCTACTGCCGCTGTTCCTGCTTCTAGCCCTGACCGTGCCCCTCCTGTGGATCTACCGGGTCCGAATCTTCGGCGACGCGAGCCCGTTCTGGCCCCTGGTCGGCGCCCTCATCCCGATCGGCGCATTCCTTACAGGAAAGGCCCGAGGATGGCTCGCCGTCCATGGATCCCCTACCCAACTCGCCGCCGTCGTCGGGGGCGAGAACCTCGTGAGAGCTGGCGCCGCGATGATCCTCGGGATCGTCAACGCGGCGGCGACTTGGTATGCAGTTGGGCTCCTTGCTGGGTATGGAGTTGCCCTACTTGGCCTGCGCGGAAGGATCTCCACTCTTCGCGCAGAAGGAGCAGGCGATTCACTCCCCAAAGAGCGTCTCTTGCCAGTGGCAGCGTCAGTAGCCGGGATTTCCGATCACTTGATCCTGGTCGCGGCACCTACAGTGCTCGCAGCCTCCGGAGCGAGTTCTGAATCGGTGTCCGCCCTTTTCGTCGCGCTGGCTGTCTACCGAGCCCCCTACCAGCTCGTGCTGGGAGCCCTCCCGGCAATCACCCGCCGGTTCGCCCAGGATCTGTCCGGCATGGACCAGTCCAGGATCGCCACCGCCTCACGAAGGGCCGGTCTTTGGCTTATTGTCATGAGCCTCCTCGCTGCGGCGTCCGGGTGGGTGTTCGGCGAATCGGTTATCACACCGATCTTCGCGGCTGGGGGACTTCTTGAGCCGATCGACCACGCTCTGGCAGCCGCACTGACCATTCTCGCCACTGGGGCCTTACTCAGCTCCGTCGCGCTACTTGCATTGGGAAGAGCCACCCGAACGTTGATCGCCTGGATCCCGGTGACGTTGCTCACAATCGGTGCTGGTTATGTAGTCGGCGGAGATCCGACC
The DNA here is from genome assembly GCA_025937235.1 of Acidimicrobiia bacterium. Classification (GTDB taxonomy): domain Bacteria; phylum Actinomycetota; class Acidimicrobiia; order Spongiisociales; family ZC4RG35; genus JARDZU01. Next base: position 15,242 of record JAICRU010000021.1, on the reverse strand, counting down.
GCAATCCTGTCTGTAATGGCACTGGGGGCAATAGTGGCCACCATGGCAACCGGCGCGCCCTTCGTCCGAAACCGGGTTCCTCGATGATGACAGCGCGAGATTGTCGAATTTGGACGTCTCAGTTCATCTCATACTCGACGATTGCCATGTCCCCGAGGTCGTGGACTTCGAAATCGCGTGCCAAGGACCGAAGGAACGGATCGACATCTTCGTAGTTGGGAACCTGGACCGCCCGGCGTAGCACTAACCAGACTCGCTCGCTGGCCGATACCACGCTGCGTATCGACTCGAGATCTGAATCGTTGATGATCGTCTCGTCGGTGACCCGATCCGGAAGGTCGTTCGGGAGTCGAGTAGCGTCAAGGCCGAGGTCGTACTCCCGGAAGTAGTGCCGGAAGGGAACGATGTTGTTCGGTGACATGACGAAGATGACGTCATCCGGACCGGCCTCGGCAGCAACGATCGCAGCAGCCTCGTCCCACGGCGTCTTCTCGAAGGCAACGTGATAGCCAATCGTTCCCAGCACCGGAACCACCAACAGTCCTGCGGTCGCCAGCCAGAGCTTCTCGCCTCTCAAGCGTGAGACGGCGAACCCAATGGCGACTAGAACGCCGAGCGATATCCAAATCAGGGTGCGGGCGAGGAAAACCGGCCTCCTCAGGCCATACAGCAGTTGAGCCAAAGGATGGACAAGGATGAAGGACAGGATGACCGGCCGGTATTTGGAGTCCATTCTCCTGAGTCCTAGCAAGGTCAGTAGAGCAACACCGATGAGGACAAGGACGTTGATCCAGATCGTGTCGATGAAAGGCCACATCGTGCCGATGTCGCCCTTGGCCAGAACGGCGAAGTCTCGGACCGCAGTCTCCCACGTGGGGCCTGTCGCCCAGAAGCTGTTACTCACCCGCTCCAGTTGCTTCAGGAAACCGGGAATCCATGGTGCCCAGACCGCGAGAGCCAGGATGTTGGCGAGCACCCAATTGCGGATGAAACGTGGCGGCTTGGACTTGGTGTTCAGCCACCAAACGCCCACTCCCAGGCTGGCCGCGAGGGGAACTGTCAAGCTGGTGTTGTGCATGTGGAGCGCAAGGCCCGCCGCTAGCCCGTAGGCCGGCCACGCAACGTCGGTCCACGTGATTGGGCGCCTCAAGCCTTGCCCGCTCAGTTTCAGCTCCTTCGGACGCCTGCGTATCCGCTGAGCCAGATCGCCGTCGGGTTGCGTCACCAACTGGACAACGGACAGGATCACGATCGCGACGAGCATGGTCAGGATCGCGTACGCGCGGGCCTCCTGGCTGTACTTCACGTGAAAACCCGCCAGCGCCAACAACAAGGCGGCCACGATCCCGGCCCGCCGGCTACCCATGCGCGCACATATCAGATAAAGCAGAGGAATCGTGATGACCCCAGCGATCAAGGATGGCGCCCGGAACCATTCCTCAGAACGGCTGACCTGTGCCCAGGCCTTCATCAGAACGATGTAACCCGGAGGATTTGCCCTGTTGTAGACAGGGTCGAATGACCACAACTCTCCAAATGTCAGCGTCGTGAAGTTGGCGGTGTGCGCTTCGTCGAGCCAGAACGGCTCGCTTCCCAAACCAAGCAGGCGGACTGCCGCCCCGAGGATTGTTATCGCACCAATAGCCAGCAGATACCGGTGCTCGACCCACCATGACGTGGTCGCAGGCGAGCGTGATTGTTCGACGGTGGCCGTCATGACAGCATCATGTCACACCGGACTCCGACCACAGCGGGTGATGGTGCCACGGCTCCAGCCACGGAGCCCACTCATTCCAAGAGCCCGGCCAGGATCGCCACCAGGTCGGCTGCTCTCATCTCGAGTGAATGCCGCTCCCTCACCACAGAGCCCAGCTCCTCGACCAGGGCATCGGTGCCATGGGGATCACCGAGCAGTCGATCGATGAGCGGATTCAATTCGTCTGGGGCGGCGTAGGTCGGAACGTCCGCCAAGCCCAGCGCCTCGAGACCCCGCTTCGAGTTAGTCACTGGGAGGGCACCAGCGGCGATTGCCTCGAACACGCGGCTGTTGACTGACCCCCATCCCACCGTCGTCCAGTTGAAGTCGTCCAAGACGATCTTCGCTCCCCAATAGACGGCAGGAAGCTCGAAGAAATGGACAGGTCCTTGGTCATAGCGAGCCAGTTCGGCTGGCAGTCCCCTCGACTGGCCATGTATTCGAAGGGTGAAATCGATTGGGCCTGAACGCAGCGCTCGGTAGACGTCGCGCTCTCTCCCCCACTGGTTGACCGTGGAAACCACGCCAGCCCGGTTTCGGCTCAAGGCTTGATCGGGCTGGAACAACTCGAGGTCCACGCCGATGGGAAGCACGTGGACGGGGCCGGCGAAGTACCGACTGAACTCTGCCGCCGCCTTGACCGAGGAGCAGAGGATCGCGTCGAAGCGATCCAGCTCGGGATGGGTGAGCCAATTGACGAACTCGCTGCGCGCCCAGCCGATGATCTTTGGGCCGGGGGCGGCCTTGGACGGCCGGAAGGCAGGCAACATCGCTATGACGGACTGGCCGCCGGGTGAAGACCGGTACCAGTCGTTCTGATCGAGATACCCGGTACCAAAGCCGCTCCGGCGCAGGTAGCGCCCGAGTCCAGTGGCCAGGAACAGATCGCCGCGCCCCTCTCCAAACCTGATGGTCGAGACCATGAACACGGGGCCCTCACTGCCCGTCTCCAGCCCGCGGGCCACTTCAGCCTCATACTCGGTCCAAAGCGGATGCGGTTGGCCCGGCAGCAAGGCTTCGACGAAGCCACTCGCCGTGGCTTCCTCCATCTCTACCAGTGGCGATGCCGGTCCCTCATCGACCGGAGAAAAGGGCCGAACCAGACGGCGCAAGGTCTTGCCCGCGGCCCAGGTCTTGCTCTGGAAGATCGATTCGATCTTGCGTTCCGCCTGAGCCAGGGCTCGTTTCAACTCCCGTGAGCGAGTGATCTCTGCATCCAAGCGGCCTGAGAGCTCGGCACGGATCGTCCGGAACTCTTCCATGGCCCTGGTCAGGTCAGAATCGACCTTCTCGTCGGGCCTCACGCCAGCCCCTGCGCCCTCAGCTCTTTCCGGCGACGCTGAACGAACTCCCGGTACTCCTCGACCACCCCATGTGCCTCGCCGATGGCGCGGACCCGGCCCTCGTCGAGCCAGGCAGCCCGGTCGCAGAAATCGGCGAGCTGTCTCACCGCGTGGCTGACGAAGACGATGCTTCCCGACCGGTCCAACAGCTCGTGCATGGTGGCCATGCTCTTCTCCTTGAAGCCCTCGTCGCCAACAGCCAGCACCTCGTCGAGGAGGAGGATCTCTGGGTCGAGATGCATCGCAACCGCAAACGCCAATCTGGAGAACATCCCCGACGAGTAGGTCTTCATCGGACGGTAGATGGCGTCCCCCAGCTCGGAGTACTCCACTATCTCGTCGTACCGCTCGTCGACCTGCTTCTTGTTGAGGCCGGCCACCAGGCCCCCCAGATAGATGTTGCGGCTCCCGGAGAGCTGCGCATTGAAGCCCACCCCGAGTTGGAGCAAAGTCGACATCCGGCCCCGGACTACCACCCGGCCTTCATCGGGGCGCAGTGTGCGGGCCATCACCCGAAGCAGAGTGCTCTTCCCCGCCCCGTTCTGGCCGACCACGCCGAACGCCTCCCCCTTCTGCACTTCGAAGGAGACACCCTTGAGTGCTTCGACCAACTGGGTCTCCTTGTGGCGAAATGTGGCCAGGGAGCGGCGCAGCGTGGGGCGACGATCGACGTAGGGCCGGAATCTGACCCACACGTTCTCTACCTTGATGGCGGGGGCGCTCACAGGTACCTCACCATCCGGCCCTCGAATTTGATGAACATGGCCACCCCGATGACGCCTATCGCCAGACACCAGGCCACCATGGCTACCAGGTCTGCCTGGGCCAGCGGGTAGCCAAGAAGGGCGGTCCGATAGACGGCGATGATGGGGAACATCGGGTTGAGCCGGAACAGGCCCTGGAATGTCTCCGACACACTCTCCAGCATGGACAGGGGCCAGATGATCGGCGACATGTACAGCCAGATCCGGGTCAGGTAAGGGATCAGGTTGGTGATGTCACGGAAGGGCACTGCCAGGCGTGCAGTGGCCGCAGCCAGACCCAGGTTGAAGACTATCTGAAGGGGCAGGGCCACTAAGAGCCAAAGGATGCTCGGCCCGGGGATGACATCGGCGAAGGGGATGACGATCAGGTAGAGGACCACCAGTGAGGCCAGGAAACCAAAGGTCGATTCGAGCAGGAACGCGATGGGCAGGATGAGGCGCGGGAACCTGATGTTCACCAGCAGCTTGGAGTTCCCGATTATCGAGTTGGCTCCCCCAGACATGGACTGGCTGCTGTAGTGAAAGACGAATATCCCCGACAGCAGATAGGCGATGTCCCGCTGCGTAGGGAAGATCAGGCCGAATATGAAGAAGTAGACGAAGCCGAGGAGCAGCGGGTTGAGGACCCACCAGGCGAGCCCGAGCACGGTCGACGCATTGCGTGCCTTGATGTTGCCCCGGGCCAGGAACCAGACGAAGTCCCGTCGCCTCCACAACTCGGCCATGTACTCGTTGAAGCGACGGGCGTAGTAGACCGGCGATGGGGTGGTCGTGGTCATCTCGAGGTGACCTCCGCGACGAGAAGCTCGGCCAGCTCCTCGGGTGCGGAGGCATCGGTGTCGAGACTGAGTTCGGGGCTCTCCGGCGCCTCATAGGGGGAATCGATGCCGGTCATCTCGGAGATCTCCCCGGCCCGGGCCCGGGCGTAGAGACCCTTGGGGTCGCGTGCCTCGCACACCTCGAGCGGGGCATCGACGAACACCTCGATGAAGCCCAGCCCGGCCTGCTGGTGTGCCTCGCGCACCATCTTCCGGTCGGCGGCGAAGGGTGAGATCACCGGCACCAGCACCACCAGACCGGCATCGGCCATGAGGCGGGCCACCTCGCCCACCCGTCGCACGTTCTCGGCTCGATCTTCCGCTCCGAAACCGAGGTCGGCGTTGAGACCGTGACGCAGGTTGTCCCCGTCGAGCACGTAGGCCGCCCGCCCCGAACCGATCAGACTCTCCTCGGCCAGATAGGCGATGGTCGACTTGCCGCTTCCGGAGAGCCCGGTCATCCAGACGGTCATACCCCGGCCCCCTGTCGTCGGCTCCCGATCCGCTGACCCGACCCCACCCCGGTGCCAGACCACGTTCTCGCTCACGACCCCTCGCCCGTGATCATCCCCGCCCCGACCGTGACGTTGGTCGCCTCGTCGACGAGGACGAAAGAGCCGGTCTCCCGGTTGCGCCGGTATTCGTCGAAGAAGAGGGGTGTGGTGGAGCGCAGCCGTACCCGGCCGATCTCGTTCAGACTCAAAGTCTCGGACGTTTCATCACGGTGGAGGGTGTTGACGTCGAGCCGGTACTGGAACTCCTTGACCATCGCCTTGCCCCAGCGGGTGGTGTGCTTGATGCCGTATTTCGCTCCGACCTTCAGCGGCGGGCCTTCGGACATCCAGGCGACCATGGCGTCGATGTCCTGGGAGGCATGGGGCTGGTTGTGGGGGCGGCACAGCATGTCCCCCCGGGAGACGTCGATATCGTCCTCGAGGGTGATGACCACCGACATCGGGGGCGCCGCCTCCTCCAGCGGCCCGTCGAAGGTCTCGATGGAGCGAACCTTGGTGGTGAACCCGCTGGGCAGGACCATCACCTCGTCACCCTGCTTGATCAGCCCGCCGGCCACCTTGCCCGCATACCCCCTGAAGTCCTGGTACTCCCGACGATGGGGCCTGATCACGTACTGCACCGGGAATCGCACATCGATCATGTTCTGGTCGCTGCCGATGTGGATCTCCTCGAGCAACTCCAACACGGTCGGTCCGTGGTACCAGGGCATGCGCTCCGACTGGTTGACCACGTTGTCCCCTTCCAGGGCGGAAATTGGGACGAAACGGAGATCGTGGATGTCGAGCCTGGTGGCGAAGTCCCTGAACTCGTCGACGATCTCCTCGAAACGCTCCTGGGACCAGTCGGCCAGGTCCATCTTGTTGACACAAAGGACCAGGTGGGGCACGCCGAGCAGCGAGGCGAGGAACGAGTGACGCCTGGTCTGCTCCAGGATCCCCAGGCGGGCATCGACCAGGATCAGGGCGATATTCGCCGTCGACGACCCGGTCACCATGTTCCGGGTGTACTGGATATGCCCGGGAGTGTCGGCAAGGACGAACCTGCGCTTCGGTGTGGCGAAATAGCGGTAGGCGACGTCGATGGTGATCCCCTGCTCCCGCTCGGCACGCAGGCCGTCGGTTAACAGAGCCAGGTCCACATAGTCGGTGCCCCGCTTCCGGCTGGCGTCCTCCACGGCCACCAGCTGGTCTTCGAAGATCTGCTTGGAGTCGAAGAGCAGCCGCCCGATCAGGGTGCTCTTCCCGTCGTCGACCGAGCCTGTGGTGGCGATGCGAACCAGTTCGGTCATCAGAAGTAGCCCTCCCGCTTGCGGTCCTCCATGGCCGCATCGGCGGTGCGGTCGTCGGCCCGGCTGGCGCCACGCTCTGTGATCCGGCTGATCGAAACCTCGTCGATGATCTCTTGGACCGTGGCTGCCCTCGACTCGAAGCCACCGGTGCACGTCATGTCCCCCACCGTCCGGAAGCGCACCACGGCCTCGAACACCTCTTCGTTGGGGAGCAACCTCAGATAGGGCGACTCCGCCATCAGCATCCCGTCACGTTCGAAGACACGCCGTCGGTGGGAGAAGTACACGGAGGGCAGCTCGACCCCCTCCTGGTCGATGTACTGCCAGACGTCCATCTCGGTCCAGTTGGAGATGGGGAACACCCGCATATGCTCGCCGTTACGGTGCCTGCCGTTGTATAGCGACCAGAGCTCGGGTCTCTGGTTCTTGGGGTCCCACTGACCGAACTCGTCCCGGAATGAGAAGACCCGCTCCTTGGCCCTCGCCTTCTCTTCATCACGGCGGGCGCCACCGAACACCACGTCGAAGCGGTGCTTGTCGATAGCGTTGAGCAGGGACTCGGTCTGGAGACGGTTCCGGGAAGCCCGAGGCCCGGTCTCTTCGACCACCCTCCCCTGCTCGATGGCCTCCTGGACGGAGGCCACGATCAGATTCGCCTCCAGCTCGGCGATGGTCCGGTCCCGAAAATCGATCACCTCGTCGAAGTTGTGACCGGTGTCGACGTGCATGACCGGGAACGGGAGACGGGCAGGCCAGAATGCCTTCACCGCGAGACGTAGCACGAGGGCGGAGTCCTTGCCCCCCGAGAAGAGGAGGACAGGATTCTCGGATTCGGCTACCGCCTCCCGGATGATGTGAATCGACTCTGATTCGAGGGCGCGGAGATGACTCGGCTGAACAGCGGCCACGGCAAAAGGTTAAAGCTCCATCGGACCGTAGGCGTACTTTGGCGATGACCCCTGAGGCATGGCTGACCGCCGCAGTTGTGATCGCGATCCTCGCCGGCTTGGTTCTCGACGTTGCCTCGCCCTCGGTTCTGGTCTTCACCGGGGTGGTGGTCCTGCTGTTCGCGGGCGTCATCGACAGCTCCCAGGCCCTGGCCGGATTCTCCAACCCGGCGCCGTTCACCGTCGCCGCCCTCTTCGTACTGGCCCGGGCCGTGGCCAAGACCGGTGCCATCCGGCCCTACACCCAGGGGCTTCTGGGCGAGACCGGCCACACCCGTCGCCCGATGCTCCGGATGCTCGTCCCCACCATCACGCTCTCCGGGATGATGAACAACATCCCCCTGGTGGCGATGATGATCCCCGAGGTCACCAGCTGGGCCCGTCGCCGCGGCTCCGACGTCGCCAAGTTCCTTCTCCCGCTGGCCTATGGGGCGAGCCTCGGAGGCATGATGACCCTGATCGGTACCTCGACGAACCTGGTCGTGGCCGGTCAGATGACCGAGGCGGGCATGGAGCAGTTCGCCTTCTTCGAGCTGGGGGCGATAGGTCTCCCCGCCGCCATTCTCGGTCTGATCGCCCTCGTCGCCCTCTCCCCCCGGCTCCTCGCCGGAAGGACCTCCCCCGCCGCCCAGATCAGAGATGAGGATGTGCGTGACTTCTCCATCCAGATGGAGGTCGTCCCGGACGGTGCCCTGGACGGGATCACCGTCGACGAGGCCGGCCTCCGTCATCTCGAAGGCGTCTTCCTGGTGGCGATCGACCGGAGAGACACGGTGATCGCTCCGGCCAGACCGGACACGGTCCTGCGTGGGGGGAACAGGCTCACCTTCGTGGGGAGGGTCGACATGGTGCTCGACCTCGAGCATCTGAGAGGGCTACGGCACGCCGAGCACCGTCAGGTGAGCGCGGTGCGCGACCGGTCGGCCGCGTACTTCATCGTGGCCATCGGCGGAGACAGCCCGTTGGTGGGTCGGACGCTGAAAGAGTCCGGTTTCAGGTCGCGTTATCAGGCCGCCGTTCTCGCTATCCACCGCGCCGGGCACCGCATCGATGCCAAGCTCGGGGAAGTGCCGATTCACACGGGTGACGCCCTGGTACTGCTCTCCGACCCCGGGTTCCGCGACCGCTGGGCCGGGCGGTCGGACTTCTTGCTCATCTCCGCCCTCGACGAGGACATTCAGCCCGCCGCCCCGGGGGGATGGCTGGTGGTCGGCATCCTCATCACGGTGATCCTGCTCGCCGCGCTCGGCATCGTCCCCATCCTCTACGCCGCTCTGGGGGCCGCGATCCTTCTCATCGCCCTTCGGATCCTCACCCCGGACGAGGCCCGGCGGGCCATCGACCTCGAGGTCATAGGCGTGATCGCCTCGGCATTCGGCCTGGCAGCGGCAATGGAGACGTCGGGGCTGGCAGCGCACATCTCGTCCGGCCTGGTGACCCTGTTCGGGGCCCTGGGTGAGGCCGGGGTCCTCGCCGGCGTGGTCCTCGCCACCATCGCCCTCACCGAATTCGTCACCAACAACGCCGCCGCCCTCCTCATGTTCCCCATCGCGGTGAGCTCGGCGCAGGCGGCCGGTGTCGATCCCCGTGGCATGGCAGTGGCGGTGGCCATCGCCGCTTCGGCGTGCTTCTTGACCCCGCTCGGCTATCAGACCAACACCATGGTCTATGGCCCCGGCGGATACCGGATCGCCGACTATCTGAGGGTGGGTGCCCCTTTGACACTGATCGTGTTCGGGCTCGTGGTCTGGCTGGTGCCGGTGATCTACGGGCTCTGAGGACTCGACGCTCCCGATTCGACCCGGATCAGGCACCACCGACCAGCACTACTCTCGGACTGATGCTCCCTGCCGCGGTCTCCGCCATCGCCCTGGGCCTGCTCGGGGCGGCGGGGGTGGCCAAGACCATCGATCCCGTACCAACTGTAGGGGCTTTGCGCGCCGCCCGCCTTCCCTCCCAACCGTGGTCGGTGCGTCTGTTGGGGGGGACGGAGGTCGCCGCCTCGATCGTGGGTTTGGCCTTCGGAGGGCCCTGGGTATCGGGCGCCGCGCTGCTCTACCTCGGGTTCCTCGCCTTCACCTGGCTGGCGCTGCGCAACGTGGTGCCAGGGCAGAGCTGCGGCTGTTTCGGCCGCGAAGACACTCCCCCGTCTTGGATCCACGTCGGGTACAACCTGGCCGGGCTGATCGCGCTGGTCTCGGTCGTTGTCGGCGATGGCTCGCCGATTCCCTGGGATGCGCCTATGGTCGAGGCCGCCCTCTACCTCGCCTATGCCGCCGTCGGCTCATTTGTCTCCTATCTGCTCTTGGCCCGCCTCCCCAATAACCTCGCTGCGACCACTCCGAGATGAGCACCCGTCTGGTCGCCGCGGCCAGCCGGGCCCTCGACACCCACACCTCGCGCCGTGGCTTCCTCCGGCGCGCCGCCATGGTGGGAACCGCCCTGGTGGCCGCCCCCGCCACCTACATCCTCCGCCCCGGCAGCGCCTACGGGGCGGTGGTGCCGAGCAACTGCAGCAGCGGCGCCCGTTGCAACGACGGCTGGACCGACTTCTGCTGCAACATTCACGGGGTCAACACCTGCCCTCCCGGCAACGTGGTCGCCGGCTGGTGGCGGGCCGAGGGCAACACCTTCTGTGACGGCCGCAGCCGCTATTACATGGACTGCAACACTGCCAGCTGCGGCGGGTGCAGCTGCGGCGGCTCGGGGACCTGCTCCGACTCATGCGTCGACTGCAACTGCCAGTGCAACCACGACAACTGCAACGAGCGCAAGATCTGCTGCACCCGGTTCCGGTACGGGCAGTGCAACAACCACCTCCCCTGTGTCGGTCCCATCACCTGCCGGGTGGTCACCTGCGTCCCCCCGTGGGAGTGGGACTCGACCTGCACCACGACCAGTGCCGTCGCCCAGTCGACCTACAGCCACAACGCCGCCGGCTTGTTGCCGGACACGACCCCCAAGGGCCCGTACCGGGCGCGGCCGGCTGTGGTCTCCGGCACGACGATCCAGATGCGCAACGCCCTGACCAGCGGTGGCGCCAACCAGACCTTCCGGTTCGGCCTCCCCGGCGACTACCCGGTCATCGGCGACTTCTCGAACTCGGGTGTCCGCACCATCGGGATGGTCCGCAACAGTCGGCATGGCGTGACCGGGGTGGGAAGCCTGATCTGGTTCCTGCGTCAGGTGGAGGGACCGGGCGAGCCCAACCTGGTCTTCGAGTACGGGCGGCCCGGCGACATCCCGGTAGTGGGCGACTGGAACGGAGATGGCGTCCACACCGTCGGGGTTGTCCGGGGCAACCGTTGGCTGCTTCGCAACTCCAATCGGGCCGGTGACCCGGAGATCGATTTCGAGTTCGGTCGTGCCGGGGACATCCCAGTGGTCGGTGACTGGAACGGTGACGGTCGGAGCGGGATTGGTGTCGTACGCGGGAATCGGTGGATCCTGCGCAACACTCTGTCGGCCGGCCCCGGCGACAACGATTTCGAGCTTCCCGGGAGTGGCCGGCCTGTGACCGGAGACTGGGACGGCGATGGGCGGACCGGGGTCGGCTGGTTCAACGAGGGGGCATGGACCGTGCGCAACCTCGGCGCCAGCTCATCCACCTCGTTCACCTTCGGCAGCCCGAACGGGATCCCACTGACCTGGGGCAGGAACGCCTGATGACAGCCGTGGTGATCATCGAAGGGGTGGTGATCCTCCTACTCGCCGTGCTGGTGGCGGGTCTCCTCAAGAGCCACGCCGAGATCCTCCGCCAGCTGGCGGCCCTCGGTGTCGGCGAGGACGGGGCCGTGACGGTTGGGACCGCCCGCACCCGCCCCCGCACCACCGGGATGGAGAAGGCGCCGGCCAACACCCTTCACGGCGTGGGCCTGGATGGATCGGAGCAGAGCATGAGCCTGATCCACGGCCGGGGGCCAACTCTGGTGGCGTTCCTCTCCTCGGGCTGTCTCAGCTGTCAGACCTTCTGGACCGAGATGCAGGGTGACTTCGACCTGCCCACCCCGGACACCAGGCCCGTGATCGTCACCAAGGGCCCCGGCTCGGAGTCGGTGGCCCGAATCCGGGATCTTGCCCCGGGCCGGGTGCCGCTGATCATGTCCGACGACACCTGGGAGGCGTTCCGGGTGCCGATGACCCCCTATTTCCTGCTAGTCGACGGGGAGGGGATGGTGATGGGTGAAGGGGCCGCCTCCTCGTGGAGGCACCTGCTCGGCCTCCTCCGCCAATCGGCTCGGGACGCGGTGCCGGCCGGTCTCGACGCCGATGGGCGGGAGGCGTTCACCGACCAGCAGCTCAGACAGGCGGGCATAGAGCCTGGCGACCCGTCGCTCTATTCCAACCCGCTGGAGGAGGGTTCCTGAACATGCCACGGCTGAGCGGCTCCGGGATCAGCATCGACGTGCCCGACACCTGGGAAGGGGCGATCTCCGATGGCGGCTTCCAGCTGGAGGCGGATGGGGCGAAGGAGCCCACGGTCATGCACTTGGCCTCGTTCCCTCTCCCGGCCGAGCGGGGGTCGTTCGGATCCGGCGCGGTGGAGTTCATGAGGTCCGATGACGTCTTCATGACCCTGTTCGAGTACGGGGAGGAGAGCGTGGGGACCCCATTGTTCGCCGCCCAAGGCATCCCCCGCCAGATCGCGGCCCGTGAGTTCGACCGCAACGCCCTGCAGCGGGCCCTCCCCGGGCAGAGCGGTCTGCAACGGTTCTTCACCGAAGGGGGCCGAGCTTTCTGCCTCTACATCGTGCTCGGCTCCCACATCGACCGCGCCGACGTCCTGTCCCAGGTGAACGCCGTGTTGGAAACCTTGGAGATCGTGTGACCACGCGGCGACTCTCCCTGCTGGTGGCCATGGTCGCCGTCATGGTCGCCCTCTTCCCCGGGCGCGCCGAGGCGCTCACCGTCAACGGCCGCTTCAGCGACGACAACGGGCATCCCTTGGAGAACGGGATCGAGGCGATAGCCCGGGCGGGGATCACGTTCGGGTGCAATCCCCCGGCCAACACCCGCTTCTGCCCCGACGACACCATGACCAGGGCCCAGGCCGCCGGCTTCGTCGCCCGAGCGCTCGAGCTCCCCGACACCGGCGAGGACCACTTCCGGGACGACGACGGCCACCCCCTCGAGAGCGCCATCAACCGTCTGGCCGAGGCCGGGATCACCCTGGGCTGCAACCCACCGGCCAACGACCGCTTCTGCCCCAACCGAGGTCTGACCCGGGCCGAGTTCGCCGCCTTCCTCGCCCGGGCCTACGACCTGCCCATTACCAACAGTGACCGGTTCGTCGACGACAACGGGCACAATCTGGAGGGGGCCATCAACCGCATCGCGGCTCGGGGCTGGACCTTCGGCTGCAACCCGCCGGCCAACACCCAGTATTGCCCCGACGATCGCCTCACCCGGGCCCAGAGCGCCGGCTTCGTCCGCCGGGCACTCGAGCTGCCCATCCCAGGGATCGCGCTCGCGTTGTCGGCGTGGAGCCCATCGGCCTGCTCGAGAACCGGCGATCGGTGCAGTCTGAGCCTGGAGGTGGGCGCCGGGACCAAGTACCGGGTCGACGAGGGCTTGTTCCAGGTGCTCCCCTACCGCGGCAGCGAGGAATCTGCCTTCAGATCGAGCGAGACCGACTTCCGTCTCACCTTGAACGGCGACTCGCTCTCACTGTCGACACCTCCGATCCGGAACACGGGCAACCTTGCAGAGCGGGCCTGGGTGACGACCATGACTTTCTCCTCGGGGACCCACACCATGGTGGCGGAGTGGCGCTGGGCCGGCACTCTGATCCAGCGCACCACGGCCCGGGTGACAGCGAGGTGATCGACGCCATCGCATAAGAAGGAGGGTGCGACAAGATGCAGCCGATGTCCTCGTTGAGACGGACATGCGCCCTGATCTGCGCGGCCCTGCTGCTGACCGCCATCCCCGCCCTGCCCGGTCGCAGCTCGTCGGACACCGCGACCCGCTGGAACTCCTTCTCCGAGTCCTCGACCTGCGGGGCGCCGTTCACCAGGACCCCATATGCCTCGAAGACCGGTGGCCTGAGCGCCAGCGAGCCAGTGCCGGGGCCGTTCGGCAGCTACTTCGGGAGAACGATGGCACAGGTCAGGGCCAACCTCGTGCCATGGACCGTGCCCGGAAGCGGCGGTCAGATGGTCTGGGTCCATTTCCGGGCCCTACCCGCCTTCCAACGCGTGGCCTCGGCCCTGGCCGTAGAGGCCCGGCAGGGGCGGGTCTACCCGATCCGGGACGTGTCTGCCTTCTTCTCCCGTACCATCGCCGGCAGCCAGCAGATGTCCCGCCACGGCCTCGGGCTGGCCATCGACATCAACCCGACGCAGAATCCGCAGACACGAGATCGCCTGGTCACCAACATGCCGGGATGGTTCGTCGATATCTGGCGTGAGGCCGGGTTCTGCTGGGGCGGGGACTGGGCCTCGAGCAAGGACGCCATGCACTTCTCCTGGATGGGCCCCGCCTCCGGGCCCGAGGCGCCGCTGAAATCATTCGCCCCTGTCACCGGGCGACGGGCCTATGGGCCCGCCTCAGACCGCTATAGAACCGAGTTCGCCTCGGTCGTCGACCGCTATCGGATCACCATCGCCGATGTGACCGGGAAGGGAGCCCCTGACGTGGCCGGGGTCAGGCCACACCCCGGAGGGTCAGTGATCGACGTCGCATCGGGCACCTGGCTTTACGGGGCGTGCTCGGTGAACCGCTGGTTCGTCCCCGAGCCCGCACTCGCCCGGGCGGACCGTGTCTTGTTCATGGACATCGATGGGGACAGCGGTCAGGACCTGGTGGCCTTCGGCGCCGATCCCCCGGTCACGGCCACAGTCGCCACCAGGAGCTCGGACTTCGAAGACATCTCGACCATCACAACGGGCCTCGACCCGGCCAGCGCCGCTCTGGCCGGCGCCGACTTCGACGGTGACCGGCGGGCAGACCTCTGGGAGGCGCGGCCCGGCGGCGGCCTTCGCATCCTGGGCGGGCCCCAGTTCGCCAGTGGTCTGGCCAACTTCGACCTCCCCGCCGGAACGCCGCTCCACATCGCGGCCGGTGACCGCGACGCCGGCAACCGGCCCGAGCTCTTCGCCCTCTACCCGAAGGGCCCCGGATCGAGGATCTCGGTCATCCAACTCGAAGGAGGGGCGGTCGTCGAGCAGAACCTCGACATCAGCGTGCCGGCGGCTCAGGTCCGGGGTCTGGGGGCAGCCGATTACGACGGAGACGGGCGGGCCGACATTCAGATCCTCACCGCAGGCGGCGGGCTGAATATCCACATCGGGAACACCTCGACCGGCATCCCGGCTACGAGGTGGTTCGCCCGCCCCGACCAGAACTGCACCAACCCGGACCGGCTCGTCGTCAACGGTCTCTTCTTCGACGACGAAGCATCCATCTTCGAGGGTGCCATCGACCGGTTGGGGGCGTCGGAGGTAACCAGGGGATGTAATCCGCCCTTCAACGACCGGTTCTGCCCCGAAGATCCAGTGACCAGAGGACAGATGGCCGCCTTCTTGGTCCGTGCCCTCGGCTACAGCAACGACGGAGGAGGCGACCGCTTCAGCGACGACGACAACAGTGTCTTCGAAGCAGCCATCGACCGTCTCGCCACCGCCGGAGTCACCCTCGGCTGCAACCCCCCGGCCAACACCAACTTCTGCCCCGACCAGCCGGTCAGCAGAGGACAGATGGCCGCCTTCCTGGTCCGTGCCCTCGGCTACAGCAACGACGGAGGAGGCGACCGCTTCAGCGACGACGACAACAGTGTCTTCGAAGCAGCCATCGACCGTCTCGCCACCGC
>JAICRU010000102.1 GCA_025937235.1 Acidimicrobiia bacterium | reverse complement strand
CTTGGGTCGCCGTATCCGAGCGAGGTGAACCCGGCCGATTCGAGGGCGCCGAGTACGAGGAGCCTGCGATGGGCGGCACACGTCAGCACGTGCGCGATCAGGGCGCCATCGTGAACACCTCGACAGGCTCGGAATGAGGATCGATGAAGGTCTCGTCGAGACGGGCCTCATTCGCCACACGCTTGATCTCGTCGAGAAAGGCACGTCCTGCTCCGTGAAGGCGAGATCTCATCGATTCGATCGACTCCAGGTCCTCGACCGACCAGTCGTAGGCGCGCCCGGCGATCACGCAGTTCCACATGTCCATCTGGCCGATCAGACGGGAGAGGAGAGATCGCAGGTGGGGTCATCGTCGATACCCGAGAAGGGGAGCACGATGTGAGCATCCAGAACTCGAGCCGGGACCCGAAGGCCACCTGGTGGATGGAAATGCACATCGTTTTTCGAGGGGAGTGATAGGCCGCCCTCTCCAACAGGATCCGCCGCCTGAACTGACTCGGTGCCTCGCCCGCCGTGGCTCGGATCAATCGATCGAAGTGGTAGCGGGACAGGAAAGCGCCCGCCGCCAAGTCCGACCCTCACATCTGGTGGTCGTCCAGCCGATCGGCGACATGATCCACGAACCCGAGGAAGTTATCGGTCGATGACGTCATCGGAACATCATCGCCAAATCGGCATGTGCTGTCTTGATCTCGTTTGCTGATTCGATCGAGGTTGTCGGGTCGATTCAGCCGAAGGGCAGGGCGGGCTGGGTGGCCGCATCCTCCATGGTCGGCCTAGGGCGAGCCCGACCCCGGGGATGCCGGGGTAGATAGACACGGTCCCGGTACAGCTCCCCGTAGGTCCTGGTGAGCTCGGGGTGGGCACCGTTCAACCACCCCATGAAATGGTCTCGCACACCGGGGCGGAGATGGAGACGAATGGCGTGCACCGATCCGGCTCCGGCCTCCCGGCAAGCCTTCTCGACCTCGGCCACCTGCTCCGGCCGATCGGACAAACCGGGGATGATCGGCGCCACAAGCACGCCGGTGGGTACACCGGCCTCGCTGAGTCGGGCGATGGCCTCCACTCTTCGCAGGGGATGCGGGGTGCCTGGCTCTGTCTCCCGCCATACATCCGGGTCGAGGGTCCCGATCGAGAAGCTCACGGTGACATCGCCCTGTCGCGCCGCCTCGGCGAACAGGTCGATGTCACGCAGGGCGAGAGTCGACTTGGTCAGGATGTTGAAAGGGTTGCCCCGTTCCACGAGGACCTCGAGGATGCCCCGGGTCAGCCGATAGCGGCCCTCGGCGGGCTGATAGGGGTCGGTGTTGGTCCCCATCGCGATCGGATGACCCGGCCAGCGGGCCGGCGAGGTCGCCGCCCTGGTGAGCTCGACGGCGTTGATCTTCACCACGATCTGGGTGTCGAAGTCACTCGCCGTGTCGAGACCGAGGTACTCGTGGGTAGGCCGGGCGAAGCAGTAGACGCAGGCATGGCTACAACCCCGATACGGGTTGATCGTCCAGTCGAAGGGGAGGAAGTTGCCAGGAACTCGGTTGAGGACGGTCTTGGCCTCGATCTCGTGGAACACGAGGCCCCGGTACTGTCCACGTCCCGGGACCCTGCGAGTGAGCTCGAATAGACCACCTTCGGAGGGAGCGCTCCATCGCAGATCGGCCATGACCTCGACCCTAGGCCGAACAGATGTTCGGGTCAAGCGCTGATCAACGACGGCGGCCCACCACCCAGGCGACAAGGAGCCATGAGCCGACCACCCAGGCGAGCCGGACGATAGAGGAGGCGACAGAGGTTGACCAGACCCTCGGCGAGCCCCGCTTGATCACCACCGACATGGGCAGCACGTGACGCACCCGCCCACCATTCCGGAACCCTTCTAAGCGACCACGATCGGGGCGAATAGCAGGACGAGAAAGATGACGAGGTTGGTGATCAGGTCGATCACCCTCGGCGCGGGGATCACATTGGCCAACGCTTGGCCCACCGAAGTCGCCATGGCCGAGGTGAGCAGGGTGGCCGGGATGATGCTCCAGGAGACGGAGAGCTCGACCTCGTAGGCCAGCCCAGCCACGACCAGGGCCGCAACCGTCCCCGGGATGGCCACGGCGGTGAAGATGGTGAGGGTCGAGGTCACCGAAGTGGAAGCCGCACATGATGGCCACTCCGGCACCCATGCCAGTTGCACGACGAGCCCGATCACCAGGGAAGAGCGGAGATTGGCCACGTCGACCTGACCATCGAGGTGTAGCCGTCGAGCCCGTAGTCGACATCGGTGCGTATCAGTGGTCGTGATGTGGCAGTCCGGCTGCAGGCATGGGCGACGAGGGGTTGCCACAATCGGGGTGAGGTCGACGATGCAGTTTCATCTCAACGGATTCAGACCGGGAGACCCGTCCATCTCCGATCCCGCCTCTTCCCATCGGTCGCGACCCGATCTACCCGAGGAGGTCGATGTCCTGATCGTGGGCTGCGGTCCCGCCGGCCTGACACTGGCGGCACAGTTGTCCGCCTTCCCCGAGATCGAGACTCGGATCGTCGAGCAGAAACCCGGCCGGCTCCTCCTTGGCCAGGCTGACGGCATCGCGGTCCGGACGTTGGAGATGTTCGAGGCGTTCGGGTTCGCCGATCGGGTGCTGAAAGAAGCGCACTGGGTCAACGAGACGACGTTCTGGAGCCCGGACGAGCGCCGTCCGGACACGATGGTTCGGACCGGTCGGATCCAGGACACCGAAGACGGGTTGTCCGAGTTCCCGCACGTCCTGCTCAACCAGGCCCGCGTCCACGACTTCCTCCTCGACGTCATTAGTGGGTCACCCTCGAGGCTGGAGCCGGACTACTCGTGTCGTGTGGTCGGCCTCGAGGTAACGGAGGCGGACGACTACCCCGTCACGGTCACGATGGAACGTGCCGATCCCGAACGCGATGGTGAGGTGACCCGGGTCAAGGCCAGGTGGGTGGTGGGCTGCGATGGGGCACATAGTGCCGTGCGGACACTCATGGGAAGCACTCTCCATGGCGACTCGGCCAACCGCGCCTGGGGAGTCATGGACATCTTGGCGGTGACGGACTTCCCCGATATCCGGCTGAAGTCCACGGTTCACTCCAACAACGAGGGAAGCCTGCTCGTAATCCCCCGTGAGGGCGGTTACCTGGTCCGGATCTACGTCGAACTGGACGAGCTCAGGGAAGGTGAGCGGGTCACCGCCCGAAACATCACGTCCGACGATCTGATCGCCGCCGCACAGCGGATCCTGCACCCTTACAGCCTGGAGGTCCACGAGCTCGTCTGGTGGTCGGTCTACGAGATCGGGCAACGGCTGTGCGACAAATTCGACGACGTCCCCGAAGGGGAGGCGGATGAGCGGATACCGCGGGTGTTCATCGCCGGTGACGCCTGTCACACCCACAGCCCGAAAGCGGGCCAGGGCATGAACGTCTCCATGCGTGACACCTTCAACCTGGGCTGGAAGCTGGCATCGGTCCTCCGCGGCCAGGCCTCGCCGCAGCTGCTCCACACCTATTCGGCGGAGCGGCACGCTGTGGCGAAGGAGCTCATCGATTTCGACCGCGAGTTCGCCAGGCTGTTCAGCGCCCGGCCCGAGTCGACCGTCGGCGATGGGGGAGCGGACCCGGCCCAGTTCCACCGCTACTTCGTCAAGAAGGCCCGCTTCACCGCAGGCACCGAGACCCGTTACGCGCCATCGCTCATCACCGCCAAGCCCACCTTCCAGGATCTCGCCAAGGGCTTCATCATCGGAATGCGATTTCACTCGGCGCCGGTGATCCGCCTCGCGGACGCCAAGCCACTCCAGCTCGGCCATGTGGTGAAGGCGGATGGCCGATGGCGCATCTTCGCCTTCGCCGATGGAGGAGACCCGGCCGTGAGCACGTCGAAGGTCCGGGCGCTGTGCGATTTCCTCGACGATGATCCGCGCTCACCCGTGCGGCGGTTCACCCCAACCGGCGCAGACATCGACTCGGTGATCGACGTACGAGCGATTTTCCA
Source organism: Acidimicrobiia bacterium (assembly GCA_025937235.1). Classification (GTDB taxonomy): domain Bacteria; phylum Actinomycetota; class Acidimicrobiia; order Spongiisociales; family ZC4RG35; genus JARDZU01. The sequence goes on along the minus strand of JAICRU010000102.1, from coordinate 4,618 downwards.
GCAAGGTCATCGTCAGCTCGCACTGGAGTCCATGCCCTCATTCCTGCTTCCCCGTAAGGGTCGCTACGGCCTGATCGACTACGAAAAGATGTTCTGCCCCGACCTGAGCACCGGTCAGGACATCTACGAGATGAGGGCCATCCACCGGGGAGGCTGTCTCGTCGTCGTTCGCCCCGACCAGCACGTCGCCGGTGTCTTTCCGCTGAGTGAGTACGACTCATTGGCCGGCTTCTTCGACGGCTTCATGGTCGCTGCCAATCGACCGGCCGGTGAGTGGCCGGGACAGTCGGGCCAGGAGTCCAAGGGCTCTTGGTGGGGTTCGTAACGATGGCGTGACGACATCGCTCCAGGATGAAGGTGCCTTGATGAGAAACAGAGCCATTTCCGATCGGGTCTCGGCCGGTTTGGCCACGGCTCTCGCCGTCATGGCGGTGGCCATCTACGTCGTCTCCCTGATGACACAACTGGTGACCGGAACCTGGGCCGGCGGGGGTGAAGATCTCTCCTACGTCTTCGCTGCCCTCTTGGTTCTCTTCGGCGCCGTCGGTGTCGCCATCGCCCGAAACGCTCCGCACAATGCCATCGGCTGGATCTTCCTCGGCCTTTCCCTGTGGATCTCACTCTTCTCCGCAGCCGAGGTGGTTCTGATCTCGCTGGGCCGGCCGGATCTGGCCGAGTGGCTCGGCCATTCGGCATGGATCCCCCCGCTCTTGTTCCCGGCGACCTGGGTCTTGCTCCTCTTTCCCGACGGACATCCTCCCTCGCCACGGTGGAGGTTCCTGGTGTGGGCCACCGTCCTCGGGACGCTGGGGTTCGTCATCCAGAACATGTTCGGGGAGTACCTCGGTGGGGTCGAGGAGTACGGTCTCAATCCTTACCACGTCGAAGGCATCGAACAGTTCGGCTGGATGACTGCTCTGCTCATGGCCATTGCCTTGGTCGGATCGGTGTCTTCGGTTGTGGTCCGGTTTCGTCGCTCCGACGGCATTGAACGCCAACAGGTCAAGTGGCTTGCTTACAGCGGCATCGTCCTGCTCATCGTCTGGTTCCTGGGCGCTGCACTGGCGGAGATGGGAGCCGCCCCCACCTCGGTGACCGATCTCATCCTGCTCTCGGCCATCGCGTTCGTGCCGGTGTCGATCGGCTTGGCGATCAGGCGCTACCGTCTCTATGAGATCGACCGTCTGATCAATCGGACGCTTTCGTACGCCCTGGTCGTCCCGGTCCTCGGTGTCGTCTACGTCGTTGGAGCCATATGGCTCCCGACGAGGATTGCCAGCGACTCATCGATCTTCGTCGCCGGTTCGACCCTTCTCGTAGCTGCCCTCTTCAACCCACTCCGACGGAAAGTCATGCGCTGGGTGGATGCGCGGTTCAATAGGCTCCGCTACGACGGCGAACTGGTGTCGAGAGACTTCTCCATGCTCCTGCGGGATCAGGTCGATCCCGCGCGGATTGCCGAGCGATGGGAGTCGACCGTGGCGACGACGCTGCAACCGGCTTCGATCGCAATATGGATTCGGGAGGACGTGCCGTAGACGCCTCTGGGCTGCTGGCATCAGGCGTCCTTTGCGGAGTATGTTTCGAACGCACTCGGAAGGACGTGCGGGAGGCGAGAACGAGCGAAGGGGGCGAAAGACGAGACGACATCGAATGATGACCGTGATGACGTCCTTGGTCGTGTTTGCATTCGCGCTGGCTGCGTGTGACAGCGGCGGAGGTGAAGCAAGCACCAGCCTCGAGGTCACGACATCGGACTTCCAATTCTCGCCGGACAGTTGGACGATCCCTGCCGGGGAGGACATCTCGATCGAGATCACCAACAACGGGTCCGTACTCCATGAATGGGTACTGATGCAGCCCGGAGTGAACATCGAGTCGGAAGCGGACCTGCCTGAGACCGAAGAGGAGTTGCTGGCCGACTTCGTGTATGTCGAAGACGAGGTCGAGGCGGGAGAAACCAAGACCCTGACGTTCACGGCTCCGGAAGCAGGCACCTATCAAGTCATATGCGCCATCGAGAGCCACTTCGACGCCGGTATGGAAGGGACCCTCACCGTCGAGGACGCCTGAGCGCCTGAGCACCTGAGCTCACCGGGACGGCATTCGCGCTCGATCGGAGGTCATCTTCCCACACCGTGACAGGCGGTGAGACCGACGAAGATCTATCGACCTCATCGAGGGGTCAGGCCCGGTGCTGACCTCTGCCCGGGATCCTTCTGGTCATTTCGAGGAGGCCACCTCGTTGGTCTCGGACATCATGGCGGCCAGTTTGCGAACCGTGTTGGCGTTGCGAATGGTCATTGCCCGGTAGAGCGGTGTAGCCATGATGTTGTTCATCCCGCTTCGGCCGAGGATCTTGCGGTCTCCATGGTGGTCGACACGCCAGATGAGGGCACCGGGCACGTAGATGACCTCGTCGATGTCCTCCTTGAGCTTCAGACTGTCGACCACACCGGCGTCGTCCACCTCCTCCCAGAGGAACATGACGTAACACCTCGTCAGTTTGTCGTCTATCCAGTGGTCGGGGAGCGCCTCGACCAGCGCGGTCATCGCATCCATGTCCCGGAGGAGGATCTTTATGTTGAGACCGAACTCCTCGGCAATGGCCTCTTCGAGCATGGGCGCCAATTCGGAGTGTGGTCTCCGGTCCGAGAAGACGACGTTGCCGGAGGCGATGTAGGTGCGGACGTTGCTGAGCCCGATCGCCTGGAAGGTCGATCTGAGCCGGGCCATCTCGATCTTGTTGGCACCCCCGACGTTGATGCCTCTCAGTAATGCCAGACCGATCATCCGGTTCACCGTACCGGCCGCGGTCATCGGTCAATGCATCGGTACTTCAGATGGGTGACGCGGGGCGCCTCGATCACCTCGACCTGTTCCAGGCCGATGGAGCCGTCGAGGTTCTCCAGCAGCCGTTCCCCGTCTCCCAGGAGCAGAGGGACGAGGCTGATCTGGAACTCGTCGACGAGCCTCGCCGCCAAGTACTGCTGGATCACGCTGGCGCCACCGGCGATGAGGACATCACGTTGGCCGGCCGCGCTTCGGGCCCGAGCCAACGCCGCCTCGATGCCGTCGGTGACGAAATGGAACGTCGTCCCACCTTCCATCTGGAGCGATCCCCGCTCGTGATGTGTGAGCACGAAGACCGGCGTGTGATAAGGCGGATCGCTGCCCCACCAACCCCGCCACGACTCGTCCTTCCATGGGCCACGGATCGGACCGAACATGTTGCGCCCCATCACGACCGCGCCGTACCCGCTCTCCAACTCCTCGACCACGGGTGTGCTCGGGTTCACGACACCGCCACCTTCTCCATGGGACTTTCGCCAGGCTTCGAGCCCGAAGAGCCACTCATGCAGTGCCATTCCACCCATGCCGAGAGGGTTCTGCTCACTCTGGTTGGGGCCGGAGACGAAGCCGTCGAGCGACATGGTGATGCTGAACCGGACCTTCCCAATCACGCCTCCTTTCTACCAGCAGGTCGCCTGGGCCGTCCCACGCCGGTGAATGGGGATGCGGTCGAGTACCCCGGTGATGGCCGAGGAATCTGGACGGTGAGATCGGGCCGGTCGCGACCCCGAGCGGACCGCTGCCGTGTGGTTGGGTATCTAGTACCCGGGTAAGTGCTCCGTCTCATGCACCCCGAGTCGGCATTCGATCGCGCGCCCCGAAGTTCGAAGTCCGACTTGGCCGCTCTCGTGATCTTCGGCGGGGCTTCGGCGCTGGTGGCCGGGCTCGGCTCATGGATTACCGCAGAGTCGGTGGAAAGCCAATGGTTCGCTGCGCTGGCGAAGCCCGCCTTCTATCCGCCCGAGGCCTCCTTCGGGATCGTCTGGACGATCCTGTATGCACTGATCGCGGTTTCCGTGTGGATCGCCTGGCGAGGTGGCGGTCGGGCCGAGGTGCTGATCCCGTGGTTCATCCAGCTGGTGTTGAACCTGGGTTGGACGATGGCGTTCTTCGGTGCCAGGGCACCAGAGATGGCAATGGTGGTGATCATCGCTCTGCTAGGAGCGGCGATCTGGACGGCCGTGGCAATGTGGCCACACAGCCGAGCCGCCGCCTCGATGTTCGCCCCCTACATCTTGTGGGTGGCTTTCGCCGCGGCGCTCAACTGGTCGATCGTTGCCTTGAACTAGCCGGCAAGCACCGGACAGGCTCCAATTCCCTGGGATGAGCAGGCAGGCAGCCGGTCGGTGGAACAACGCCGGCGCAGCGACGTCCTGGTGGGCTGAATCGATCAGGTGGCGGTGGTGCGAGCCTTCCGGTAGGTGTCGAGGGCGCGCTGGCGAGCCAATGGATGATCGACGATCGGCTCCGGATAGTCGACACCGAGCGTCAGCCCGTGAGCGGCTAGCTCGAGCGGCGCAGCCTCCCACGGGGCGTGGATGAGCCCGGCCGGGAGATCGGCCAGCTCTGGCACCCACCGGCGGATGTAATCACCGTGAGGGTCGAACTTCTTCGATTGTGTCACCGGGTTGAAGATGCGGAGATACGGGGCGGCGTCGGTGCCGGTGCCTGCGACCCATTGCCAGTTGGCGACGTTCTGGGCGGTGTCGGCGTCGAGGAGATACCGCCTGAAGTGACGCTCGCCCCGCCGCCAGTCGATCAAGAG